>CP121337.1:3412500-3761250 GCA_043554545.1 Marinoscillum sp.
CCTTTGGGTCCAGCACCACACCGTTCCCAATTACATTCAAAATTCCTTCATGAAAAATTCCTGATGGTATTTGATGTAAAACATGCTTATGCCCATCAAACTCTAAGGTATGTCCGGCATTTGGTCCGCCCTGAAATCTTGCAACCACATCATATTTCGGAGCCAGAAAGTCAACAATCTTTCCTTTCCCTTCATCTCCCCATTGAAGACCTAATAAAATATCCACTTGCGCCATCAGCTATTTATATTTGAAATTGTGTCTAAAGCCTCCTGTTCTGATTCTACAATATTAAAAATCGCCTGAAGCTTTGTAATGATTAATAATTTTCTAACATGGTCTGATGGACTCACTAAATAAAGTTCACCACCTTTGTTTCTAAACTTTGTGAGGATGGTAATTAAAACACCTATCCCACTAGAATTGATATATCTGACTTCTGATATATTGATTAAACAATACTTTGCGGCCACAGAGAGTGCATCATTAACTACTTCGATAAGTTCGGGCCCATTATTTTCTCCTATTAGATCTCCTGAGAAAGAAAGTGTCAGTTGTTCACCGTCTTGTATATGTGAATAATTCATCATTGAAGTCACTATTTTTTATTCTCACAATCTTCTCTTTTACAATTGGCATAGAGAAGTAATGAGTGGTGAATAATATCAAACTTTAAAAGATCGCCTACAGTATTTTGAATATTCTGAATCCTGGGATCACAAAACTCCATGACCTTGTTACAATCGGTGCAAATTAAATGATCATGCTGCTTAAAACCGTGAGATTTCTCATATTGTGCAAGATTTTTTCCAAATTGATGCTTGGTTACCAGGTCGCACTCCACCAGAAGATCTAAAGTATTATAGACAGTGGCTCTGCTTACACGATAATTCTTCTCCTTCATAGAAATGTAAAGTGATTCCACGTCAAAATGACCCTTACGCGTATAAATCTCCTCCAGAATGGCATATCGCTCCGGTGTCTTTCTCAGACTTTTTTTCTCCAGATAGGAGGTGAAAATCTTTTTTACTTCATTAAAAATTACCGATTGTTCCATGGGCGCCGCAAATATAACACTAGATGAGGTGGAAGAGACACTAAACGTCTCTTGATACCGAAACAACTCCCTGTACTTTCTCCAGGTTTGTGATCAGTTTATCCAAATGTTCGGTGTCATTTACATATAATTGAATTTCGCCTTCAAAAATTCCCCCTTCTGTATTTATCGTTAAAGACCTCATATTCACCTTCAACTCCCCGGAGATTATACTAGACACGTCATTGATCAGTCCGATTCTGTCTGTCCCAATAATTTTAAGGGTAGCAATGAAGGATTTATCATGACTACTTGTCCACTTAGCTTTAATAACCCGATAACCATAATTTGAAAGCAATTCAGCAGCATTTGGACAACTAGTCCTGTGAATTTTTATTCCATCATTTACGGTTACAAAACCAAAAACATCATCTCCCGGGATTGGATTACAGCACCTGGCAAACTTATAATCCACCACATCCATATCCTCTCCTATCAACAACAAGTCAAAATCCTTTTCCTTTACTTTTTTCTTTTGGCCCTTGAAAGTTCCGGGGTCTTTTATTTTAGGATGAGGCCTATCTTCTAGTTGATTGTCTTTAAAACGCTTAATCTCTACATGATTGATTTTGCCTCTACCCACCAAATAATATAAATCGATGGGCGTCTTTAAGTCAAAAAAAGCAACCAATTGATCCACTACCTCCTGATTCCATGGAAGCTTCATCTGCTTGACCTTCCTCATTACAATCTCCTTACCTTCACTGGCATATAGCTTTCGCTCTTCCTTCAGCACATCCTTTATTTTGGATCTGGCCTTAGAGCTGACCACATATTTCAGCCAATCCTCATTGGGCTTTTGCTTTCTGGAGGTCAGAATCTCCACCTGATCTCCATTCTTGAGGGCATGGTTAAGCGGAACTAATTTCTGATTCACTTTAGCTCCCAGACAGTGAGCCCCAACTTCAGTATGGATTTCAAATGCGAAATCCAGTGCTGTAGCCCCATTGGGCAGCGTTATAAGATCACCTTTCGGCGTAAAGGTGAATATTTCTTCATGGAAGAGGTTTGATCTGAAATCATCTACAAATTCAATGGCCGAGGAGTTATTTTGCTCGAGTATCTCCCGAACTTTTGATATCCACTGTTCTAATCCTCTGTCCCCCGCTGATTCCTTCTCTTTGTATTTCCAATGGGCTGCATATCCTTTCTCCGCAATCTCATCCATTCGTTTAGTACGTATTTGCACCTCCACCCATTGTCCGGTCCCACTCATTACTGTAGTATGCAATGACTCATATCCATTCGCTTTGGGCATACTGATCCAGTCTCTCAACCGGTCCGGGTTTGGTTGATAATAGTCAGTGACGATTGAATAGGCCTGCCAGCATGCAGCTTTTTCCTGGTCGATTTCCGTATCCAGAATAATCCTTACTGCAAAAAGGTCATAAACCTCTTCGAAAGGAACATTCTGCTTCTTCATTTTAGTATAGATTGAATGAATAGACTTAGGTCTACCCTTAATTTCGTATGAAAACCCATGCTTATTTAGCTCATCCTTAATGGGTCTGATGAAATTTCTAATGAATTTATTCCTTGCTTCGCGGGTAATCCTAACTTCCTGAAGGATGTGATTATAGGTGGACAGATCCGTGTACTTCAAGTAAAGATCCTCTAATTCAGACTTAATCACATAGAGTCCAAGCCTGTGAGCCAGTGGGGCATAAATAAAAATTGTTTCATTCGCAATCTTCAATTGCTTGTCTCTTGGCATGCTTTGCAGTGTACGCATGTTGTGCAGTCGATCAGCCAGCTTTATCAAAATAACTCTGACATCATCAGAAAGCGTAAGCAACATTTTACGAAAGTTCTCCGCTTGTGCAGAACTCCCTTGCTCAAATACCCCTGATATCTTCGTTAACCCATCAATAATGCTGGCTACTTTCCGCCCAAAAGTTCGTTCTACTTCAGCCAGTCCGGTTTCTGTATCCTCAACAACATCATGCAGAAGTGCACAAACAATAGAAGTTGGACCCAACCCCACCTCAGAAACACAAATTTGCGCAACCTCAATTGGGTGGAAAATATACGGTTCTCCTGATTTTCTCCGCATATCTTTATGTGCATCTAAAGAAAGATTGAATGCTTTTTTGATCATTTTAGCATCTCCATCTTTCAGCACCGGCTTCGCTGATCTGAGAAGTTTTCGGTATCTCCGAATGATCTCTTTTCTTTCTTCTTCTACATCAACTTCTAAGAGCATAAAAACAAAACATTAATTATGGGTAAATGATTACAAAAAATTATTTAATTTTGCACTCCGAAAAATAGTTTAGATAGGGTTTTTCTGAATCAGAGAATGCTATCTGCAAATTATTTGATTTTTTTGGAATATTTGCCTTAAAGCTAACTCGGCTTGAAGGACATGAGGTTTTTAAAAATGCGGATGTGGCGAAATTGGTAGACGCACTAGACTTAGGATCTAGCGCCGCGAGGCATGGGGGTTCGAGTCCCTTCATCCGCACTTTTTTAAATCCCTCGTATGTATTCCTTTCTTTACAATTCAATTTAGCCTGAATATAGGTTACCACTTGATCATCTCAAATCTTTAGCCATTGGAAATTACACTTGACAAAATCGATAAAACAGAAGGTTTAATTAAAGTTAAATTAAAGCACGATGATTATCAACCCGGTGTATCAAAAAAGATAAAAGAATACAGCAAAAAGGCCAACATCAAAGGCTTTAGACCTGGTAAGGTACCCCCTCATCTCATCAAGGAACTTTATGGTAAATCCATACTTGCTGAGGAGATCAATCAATTGCTCTCTGACAAACTCAATGCTTACTTAAGAGAAAGTGAGCTTCAGTTCTTAGGTGAGCCTATTCCTAAAGAAGATTCATTTAATGATCTTGTACTGGGTACAGATCAGGCCAAAGATTTTGTCTTTGAGTATAATGTTGGTTTTGCGGAAGAATTTGATCTGAAAATAGATCAAAAATTGAAGGTTGAAAAGCCAAAGATTAAAGTAGATAAGAAGGTAATTGACGAAACAGTTGAAAATCTTCAAAGACAATTTGGAGAACCTTCGAATGAGGAAATTGCCAAAGCAAAGGACGTCATCTATGGGAAAGTATCTTCCAAAGACGGTGAAATTGAAAAAGAAATCAACATTGACCTGAATGAACTTGCTAAAGGAATAGACAAGAAATTCATAGGAAAGAAAGTTGGTGATCAGGTTGAATTCGATCCTAAAAAACTATACAACGATTCTCACAAGCTGCATCATCAATTGGATATTAGCCATGATGCATTTGACCAATTAAAAGGCAAACTCAAAATCAATATTGGTGGTATTTCAAGAACCAATCCTATACCTGTTGATCAGCAACTGTTTGATAAAACCTTTGGAGAAGGTACTGTAAAAACAGAAGAAGAGTTCAGAAAAAAGGTTGAGGAAGCTGTAAGTGAAAACTATCAACGTGAAGAGGAGCAATATTTCAGCTATCAATTGAGAAAACAACTCATTGAAAAGGCAAAAATTAAGCTGCCTGACAATTTCCTTAAGAAATGGCTAGTGAAATCAGACGAAAAGATAACGGATGATGTCTTAAGCGAAGAGTATGATTCATACAGTTCAGAAGTCAAATGGTCCCTAATTAAAAATAAAATAATAAAAGATCAGGAGATCAAAGCTGAGAATGAAGAGGTTATAGCTGCGGCCAAAGACTTAATTAGTGCTCAATTCGGACAAGCAGGCCTGGGAAATCAAATGGGCGATAAACTGGATATGTTTGCTCAGAATTATCTGCAAGCCGAAAATGGAGATAATTATATGAAACTTTACAACCAGGTATTGAACAATAAGGTCCTGGATTACGTAAAATCTCAGGTTAACATTAAGGATAAAATAGTTTCTCTGGATGACTTCAGAAAACTCTCATGAACTTAGCAGTTTCAAATGAAGTTATAAATGAGTCCTTTTGATAAGGACTTTTTTTATTTTTACTTACATAAGTTATATTCAAAAGATGATGAATACTCAAGAATTTAGAAAATATGCCGTAAAGGACCAGGGAATCAGTGGTTCAACCTTTGACTCATATGTGGACAGAGTTGAAAATATGACCCGTGCGGTCATTGAGGAACGACCAACAAATTTCCGAGAAATCGATGTTTTTTCAAGACTTATAATGGACAGGATCATTTTTCTTGGCATGCAGGTAGAAGAAAATATCGCCAATATCATTACTGCCCAATTACTGTTTTTGGAATCAGTCGATGCTAAAAAAGACATTTTGTTATATGTTAATAGCCCCGGTGGTTCTGTCTATGCGGGCTTAGGCATGTATGACACCATGCAATACGTAAACCCTGACGTTGCTACTATCTGTACTGGTTTAGCAGCTTCAATGGGAGCGGTATTGTTGGCTGGAGGAGCAAAAGGGAAAAGATCCTCTCTTCCACATAGCCGTATCATGATACACCAACCAAGTGGAGGAATGCAGGGTCAATCCAAAGACATGGAGATTACCTTGAAACAAACATTAGAGCTCAGAAAAGATTTATATGAAATTCTGGCTTCTCACACTGGCAAGAAATTTGAAGAAATTGAGAAAGATTCAGACAGGGATTATTGGATGAGAGCCTCTGAAGCAAAAGATTACGGGCTAATCGATGAAGTATTAGAAAGAAAAGCAGATAAATAATGGCAACACAAGTCACTTGCAGTTTTTGTGGCCGAAACAAAAAGGACGTCGACCTGATGATTTCAGGGATACACGCGCATATTTGTGATAAATGTATCTCACAGGCTCAGCAAATTCTGAATGAAGAATTAAAGACAAAAAATAATACTGAGTCACCAAATTTTAATTTGGTGAAACCAGTTGATATGAAACGTCATTTAGATGAATTTGTAATTGGTCAGGATGAAGCAAAGAGGTACATCTCGGTCGCTGTATATAACCATTACAAAAGGTTGATGCAGCCGAAAGATAAAGATGACGTCGTAATTGAAAAGTCCAACATAGTAATGGCAGGCCAGACAGGTACGGGTAAGACTTACCTGGCAAGAACTTTAGCAAAAATTCTGCAGGTACCCTTTTGTATTGCTGATGCGACTGTTTTAACAGAAGCTGGTTATGTAGGAGAAGATGTAGAAAGTATCCTTACGAGACTATTGCAAGCAGCAAACTACGAAGTAGAGGCCGCTGAACGTGGAATCGTTTACATTGATGAGCTCGATAAAATTGCCAGGAAATCTGATAACCCATCAATCACGAGAGATGTGAGTGGTGAAGGTGTTCAGCAAGCGCTCTTAAAGCTTTTGGAAGGGACTTCTGTGAATGTGCCCCCTCAGGGCGGCAGAAAACATCCTGATCAAAAGATGATCTCTGTCAATACTGAAAACATCCTCTTTATATGTGGAGGTGCCTTTGATGGCATTGAAAGAGTCATAGCAAACCGCTTAAATACGAGACCTATTGGCTTCATCAATGAAAAGGAAGGTGAATCCCCAATTGATAAGGAAAACCTTTTACATTACATTTCCGCACAAGATCTCAAGGGTTTTGGTTTAATTCCTGAGCTTATCGGAAGACTTCCGGTACTTACTCACCTAGATCCGCTCAACAACGATGCGTTGAAGCAAATCTTATTGAAACCAAAAAATGCGCTTATAAAACAATATAAGAAGCTATTCGAAATGGAGAATGTAAAACTGGAATTTGACGATGATGCCATTGATTATATCGTAGAAAAAGCCATGGAGTTTAAATTAGGAGCAAGAGGATTACGCTCAATTTGCGAGGCTGTTATTACGGATGCGATGTTTGACATTCCTTCAAATACCAACATGAAAGCGTTTACGCTTACCAAAGAATATGCAGAAGAAAAACTTGAAAAGTCAAAATTCAATAAATTAAGAGCTGCTTAATAAACAGCTTATTCTATCATGGAAATAACTTTTAAGGCAGCATTTTGTGCTGCCTTTTCTTTTCCCAGTTTAATACTTATTTCGCTATACCCTTTCTCCATCTCAGCAATATCTTTCTGGTTTCTTAATAAACCATCAATGTGCTTTAATACATGCATTGCAGTGTAATCCATTTGAATCAATTCTTCAACAACCTTCCTTCCAGCTATAAGATTAACCAAAGAAATAAATTTAATATCGACCAACATTCTACCTATGTAATAGGTCAATAAACTGGTTTTATATACAACCACCTGTCGGGCACCAATAATCGCTGCCTCAAGGGTTGCAGTTCCAGAGGTGACAATGGCTACATCAGCTACTTTTAACAGCTCATAAGTCTTGTCATAAAAAAGCGAAACGTTTTCTAGTCTGTCAATATCTTGATATATCTCACGGGGCAGATTATCTACTCCTGCAACTAAAAAATGGGTATTAGGTCTGTCCAAGGCCAATTCATTAATAACTGAGATTGCTTTAATGACTTCTTGCTGACGACTACCTGGTAAGACCGCAACCAGACTACGCTCATCATTTCGGAAAGCTCCCATAAATTCCTGATCGTAAGGATAAGCATCTATCGCCTCAACCAGTGGATTCCCAACGTAATGAACTGGAAAATCTAATTCACGATAGAAGTCCTCCTCAAATGGCAGAATAACAAGCATTTGGTCCACATATTTTTTTATCTTTTTAATTCTGCCCTTCTTCCAGGCCCAAATCTTTGGAGAAATATAATAGCTGGTCTTCAACCCAATTGACTTAGCATATGCTGCCATTCTTAAATTAAAACCTGGGAAATCAACGAGGATCAAAATATCCGGAGCACATTCCTGAAGTTGCTTCTTACAAAGCTTCAGCTTCTTACCGATAACCTGCAGGTTTGAAACAACTTCCCATAAACCCATAAAAGAAATTTCCCGGTAATGTTGCAAGAGTTTAGCATCTGTAGCACCCAAAAAATCACCTCCCCAGGCGTAGATTTCTGCTTTATGATCCTTTTTACAGATCTCTATAACAAGCCGGGCCGCATGCATATCCCCTGACCTCTCCCCTGCAATGATAAAATACTTCATGATGGGCCAAAGTATTCGACATAGTTTCTAGGCGTCTCATACAACTTTAGTGAGTGAAGTTCAGCTTGGGGAGCTATAGTCTTTATCAAAGGTTCCAATATATTCCAGAATTCAATGACCAGGTTCTCACAACTGGCTAGTTTGTCTTTCATAAAAGGCACATCTATGTTTAGGTTTTTATGGTCTACCTGATCAATTATTTCATTCCGAATCAGGACACTCAGTTTCTTCAGATCAATGACAAAACCTGTATCTTGATCTGGCAAGCCCCGAACAGTTGTAATCAGGTCAAAATTATGCCCATGCCAGTTTTCATTAGCACATGGGCCAAACACCTCCACATTCTTCTCTTTGCTCCACTTGTCATTGTAAAGCTTATGGGCAGCATTGAAATGTTCTTTCCTACTTACATACATCATCACTGCAAAATTAATGGATATTCAGTCTTATTGGAGAAAACAATAAGGGAACCTAAGTCATTCATGAAAATTCTTTAGCAATTTTGTAAAAACCATTTTTACCATCATGATTGTAGTTACCGGAGCATCAGGTTTTATTGGCAGTTGTATGATTGCCAAATTAAATGAAGAAAATTTCAATGACATCATCGCGGTAGATGAATTCCATAATCCAGCTAAAGTTAAGAATCTGGATGGAAAAAACATCCTGGAAAAAGTTCCGAGGGATTCATTCGCTGAATGGCTTGACAGTAATCATGTAGAAGTTGAGTTCATCTTTCATATGGGTGCCAGAACTGATACCGCCGAGTTTGACGAAGCACTGCTATCCAGACTCAATACGGAATACACCAAAATGGTATGGGGGAAATGCATTGATTACCAAATCCCATTGGTCTATGCCAGCTCAGCCGCAACCTATGGTCTTGGAGAAAAAGGTTATATCGATAATGAATCAATGCTTGAAGAGCTAATCCCACTTAATCCTTACGGCGATTCTAAAAATGAACTTGATAAGTGGGCAGTAAAGCAAGAAAAAAAGCCATTTTTCTGGGCTGGTCTTAAATTTTTTAATGTTTATGGACCGAATGAATATCACAAAGAAAGGATGGCCTCTGTAATCCTTCACGCTTTCAGACAGATCAACGAAAAGGGCAGCATGAATCTATTCAGATCGCATCACCCTGATTATAAAGATGGAGAACAAAAAAGAGATTTTGTTTATGTGAAAGATGTAGTAGAAGTCATGTATTGGTTGATGCATCACCGGAAAAATAGCGGCATCTATAACCTTGGAAGTGGACAGGCAAGAACTTTTCTAGATCTGACAAATGCCGTATTCAATGCCTTAGGTAAATCTCCGAACATTGGCTTCATAGATACCCCAAAAGATATCAGGGACAAATATCAGTATTTTACTGAAGCTGATATGACCAAATTAAAAGCAATTGGCTATCCCAATGAATTCACTTCGCTAGAAGAAGGTGTAAAAGACTATGTAGTCGACTACCTTAAAAGTGGCCGGTACTACTAAAAAAATAGAGCCACAATTACTTGTAGCTCTATTTTTTTTTAGAATTAGTTATTGTTTAGTCCGGCTATCAGTTGTAGCCGTCATTTTGTGAAATATCATAAACCTCCGTTTCCCTTTCAGGAATTGGAAGAATCAGTTCATTAGCATCAAAAGTAAATGAACCAGCAACAGGAACTTGCCACCTTTTCATGTCATGTAATGCGAAACCCTCGAAAGCAAATTCTTTCATTCGCTCTTCTCGGATATCGTCTAGCGTAACCGTGATTAAGGGGTCTAATCCTGCTCTCTCACGAATGAGATTAATATCATTCAATGGCGTATCTCCAACGGTAGTTCCATCTTCAAAATTAGCCTCAGCTCTTGTCAAAAGCATTTCTGCATATCTGATGACAGGTATGTTCAACTCACCATTCCCCCACTTAGCACACATATAATTTCCACTTCTTGCACCTATGCCCTCATAATACATTTCTGTAACATTTGTGATGGTAGCATCGTCACTTAGGTCAGTTTGCAAACCGCCTCTCAAATCACCAGCTTCATAAGAGGCAATCCATAAAGTATCTACCTGCATATCTCCACGACCAGGTCCATTTAAACTTGCATAAAAAGTAGTCAGGCCACCATTATTTGTTCCTGCATTGCTCAATGTACTTTGCTGAATAGCAAATATGTCTTCAGATGAATTTGCAGTATTGTTGAAAGCCGCAAGTGGAGTGGCAGTAAGTTCATACAGATCTCGCTGAATGACTGTATTAGCCTCAATTGCAGCCTGTGTATAATTCCCTTGCTGCAGATAAACCCTGGACAAAATTGCAGAGGCAGCATTTGAAGATAAGTCCGTACCGTTTCTGTCTTCAGATAGCAAACTTTTTGCATCCTGTAAGTCACTGATGACTTGGGTATAGACGGCAGCAACATTAGATCTCCCAATATTTCCTAATGCTTCAGCATCTGATACCGTAAGTATGGGATCCAATACCAAGGGAACACCAGGATCTGTACTTTCCGTACCAGAACCCCAGGGTTTAGACCAAAAACGAACCAACTCAAAATAAATCATGCCCCTAATACATTTAGCCTGACCCTCAATGTCATCACTGGAGGCTTGAGAATCTGCAAGATCCAAATTAGCCAATACATTATTTACCGTATTGATGGCATCGTAAGCCCTAATCCAGTTATCACGAATCATTGTATTATCTGGGAAAATGGCTCTTCTTGAAACTTCCCTGTAGGTGCTGAATGATCCAGCGAAAAATACATTATCCCCATCTGATGCAAGTAACTCACTTATCATGTTAAAGTCACCACCATAGAGCTCTCCACCTTCATTGTCGCCAAAAGATCCTTTTATGGCAGAATAAGCTCCAACTAAAGCAGATCTTAGATTTGCTTCGTTCACAAAAACAAGTTCCGTTGCAAGTTCTTGCCTCGGCTCTATGTCCAGCTTTCCGTCACAAGATGGTACTAAGCAGCCTGCGACTATCATTATTAAATATAAATTAAGATTTTTCATTTCTACTATTTAATAGTTTTCTCAAATTAAATGACTTACAATCCGATATTGATACCGATTGAATAGGTTCTAGCCTGAGGTGCCGTGTAAAAATCACGACCTTGAATAATATTTTGACTAGTAGTCGTTAGGTCAGCAGTACCTGAAACATTTACTTCAGGATCCCAACCCGTGTAGTCTGTAAATGTCAGTAAATTTTGAGCCAGTATATATATTCTCATGCTCCTTACTTTCATTCTATCCAATAACTCAGCAGGAAAATTATACCCCAGTGAGATTGTCTTTAATCGAATATAGCTCGCATCAGACAGATACCTGGAAGAAGTTGTGTTACCATAATAATCTCCAAAGAAATCAGCAGCGGGTACATCCGTAATATCTCCAGGCTGTTGCCACCTGTCTAATTGATCTCTGGTTTGATTATCAACAAAGTCAGAAGCACTATTTGATTGAAACCTTCCTCCATCATTAAACACTGAATTACCAGATACAAAAGTGAAAAATACATTTAGGTCAATCCCCATATACGATAACGTATTATTTAATCCACCTGTAAAATCCGGATTAGGACTTCCTAATACAACGTCCTCTGCAAGTGTAGGATCATCAGTAACATATTGATCCCCAAGGTGATCTACCAAAAAGGCAAGTCCATCTTCAGTTTCTGTTTGGGTGGGATCTCGATTCAAATAATAAACGGCATGACCATTTGATGGGTCAACACCAGCATATTCTCTTCCGTAAAACACCCCAATAGGTTCACCTAGTCTGACCCTGTTAATCCCTGCAATGATGTCTTCCTCGCTATTGAGCTTAGTGATCTCATTTTGATTAAAAGCAATATTAAATGACGAAGTCCATCTCAAGGGACCTTCAAAATTTATAGTGTTTACCACAAATTCAAAACCGCTGTTCTTCAATTCCCCTACATTCTCAAAAATAGATGTATAGCCTGAAATTGCAGGCAAAGGCCTACTCAACAACAGATCTGTGGTATTTTTAGTGTAGTAATCAATTTCTCCAGTAATTCTGTCTTCAAACAAACCAAAGTCCAATCCAATGTCTAACTGTGTTGTATTTTCCCATCCAAGATCAGGGCTAGGCAATCTCCACGGCCTAATTCCAGAAGTAGTCGTATAGTTACTTCCTGTCCAGACACCAAGATGAGAAAAATTACCTGTTGGTGTATTTCCGGTAATACCATAGCTAGCTCTTAATTTTAAGAAACTTACTGGTGTCACATTACCAAAGAATGACTCCTGAGAAATAATCCATCCAGCTGATGCTGCAGGAAAAAAACCATACCGATTGTTTTTTCCAAATTTTGATGACCCATCCACACGTCCGCTTAAGCCAAACAGGTATCTGTTTTTAAACTTATAATTAACCCGTCCAAAATAGGATAAAAACGTAAATGCTTCTTCAGATGAAGAAATGGTTTGAGGAGATGCTGCACTAAAAATAGTATTCAATTCATCTGTCGGGAAGTTAATAGCCTGGATACTGGTAACATTAGTTACTGATTCCTGGTATGAAGTTCCTAAAACCGCCTTAATCTGATGGTCCTCATTAAGGTCCTTTTGATAGTTGAAGAAAGAAGTAGTCGAGTAATTCAAAACCCTCGAGGCTCTACTTTCAGCCGCTCCACCGGGAGCACCATCCTGCGTCACTCTTCCTTGATAAGTATCCTCTTGTTGATCCAGTACATCCAGTCCAAATTCTGTTCTGAATGAAAGCGCATCAGTAAAGCTATAAGTTGCATTTGCATTTCCCAATGTTCTATAGACGACTGAATTATTTGTAGCATTATCTGCTTCTACTAATCCATTGTAATAAATGGTATTGGGATTTGCTGTTCCATCAGCTAATCGTGCTGGCTGTGTTGGTGCCAATGCGACCAACTGCATGGGCGTTGCGAATGCATTATCATCTGCTACTCTTCCAAGTTCAGATCTTACAACATTTAATCCGAGGCCAAAGTTTAACTTCTCACTTACCTTTTGATCAAGATTTAATCGGCCACTTAACCTGGTAAAATCATTTTTGATTAGGATTCCCGTCTGGTCATTATAAGAAAGTCCAGCGTAAAACTTAGTGCCTTCGCTTCCACCACTGGCTGTCAGGTCAAACTGCTTAAACCCCGCATCATCATCATTGAATGCAAGTGATTGCCAATCTGTATCAGGGGCGAAGTCTGAGTTAAACCCTTCAACCAGGTTATCTTCAATAAATTGTGCCGCGTCGTCTCTATCAGCGTCGGTAGCAGTCAATGGGTCTATGCCAAAAAAGAAAGATCTTAACACAGCCTCTGTATACAATTCCCGGTATTCACTAGCGTTCAAGAACTCTCTCAGGCGTGCAGGTTCGCTAATACCTTGTTGATAGGACACGTCAATTTTTGTTTTTCCCGCTGATCCCCTCTTGGTTGTAATAATAATAACCCCATTTGAGGCTCGGGACCCGTAGATAGCAGCAGCTGAAGCATCTTTTAAAACCTCGATAGATTCAATATCATTGAAATTGATATCAGTCATTGGGTTCGTTGGCTGGTTGTTGGAAATACTTTGATTATCCGATGTTACCATGATACCATCAATAACATAAAGCGGCTGATTTGCCGCTGAGATTGAGGATGAACCTCTTACTCTGATTTTAACTCCCTCTCCCAATTTACCACTACCTTTTTCTATTTGTACTCCAGTTGTACGACCTTGTAAGGCAGATTCAAAACTATTGACAGGTATATTCTGAATTTCATCTCCAGAAACTTTTGCGATATTACCAGTCAGATCTTGTTTTAATTGTGTACCATAACCAACGACCACAACTTCAGATAACTCTGTCGCGTCTGTATTCAGAGTAACATCAATAACTGATCTTGCTCCAATTTCTATTTCCTGCATCTTCATACCTACAAAGGTGAAAACCAAATTTCCTCCTTCATTAGGAACTGATAGCCGATAATTACCATCCAGATCAGTAGTAGTACCTGTAGCTGTGCCTTGCAACACAACGTTGACTCCTGGTATCGTATTACCATCTTCATCGGTAACTATCCCAGAAACTGTTCTTTGTGCCCATGCCCCGTATGCAATTGCAAAGTAGAACATGAAGCAGAGTAGTAGAATCCTCTTCATTTAATACTAGTTTAATTGTACTTTAATAATCCTCTGGTTCAAATTTATAATAATTTGTTCATAACTAAACAATAAGGGTTTTCATTTTAAATTACACCTCTGAACTAAGAAATTGTTGTAAAATTTGAAAAGAAATAGATAAATTTATAAATCTATCGTATTTATTTATTCAGCCAAATATTTATTTAATATTTAAGACTTAACCTCACTATTATTCTGTGTAAATAATTTGAAAAAAGCGCTATTGTGATGAAGATTCCGTCTTTATTACCCGAAATTCGATTCTTCTATTCTTCTCTCGACCAGAAGCTGATTCATTAGAATCAATAGGTTGGGACGAGCCATATCCGATATATGATAGACGATCTTTGTCTATCCCTTTCTTATTGAGGTATGTATAAACGGACAGCGCTCTTTTAGCAGATAGCTCTTTGTTATAATCTTCACTTCCAATGTTATCTGTATAACCTTCAATACGCACATCTAATGATGGATTTTCAATCAGAAAAGTATAAATCTGATCCAATTCAGAAAGCGATCGCTTATCTAAACTGAACTCATTAAATGAAAAATACACATTCTCCAAAATCATTGAGACACCCTCTTTGATCGGTTTTAAATAAATATCTATGGTGTCGGGTTGAAGTAATGAATTGGATTTTGCCCGGAAAGTGAGATCTTCAAATAAATAACCTCCTTTACTAATAAATACTCCATATTCATGCCCTTGAGTTAAAACAAGAAAATACCTGCCACTCACAGAATCAGAGCTGACATTGTATAAAATACCTTTATTATTTAGATCCTCCATATGAAAATTAGCCAGTAGAGGTTCATTAGTTTCCTCGTTGAGTACTCTCCCGGTTACATAACTAGATGTGTTTTTTACGAGTGTGTCGTTCTTGATTTGAAATCTCATAATCTCACTGCTTACAATGGTACCCAAATCTGCTATTTCCTTACTGAAATAAGCAGATTGTCCGTCTGCAGTAATAAATATCCCTACCTCATCATTGTACGAATTAATAGGGTAGCCTAAGTTGACTGGCTCTGACCAGCCACTTTCATTTCTGTTGGACAAGTACATATCATATCCCCCCATTCCGGGCCTGCCCTTTGATGAAAAGAATAGCGATTGCCCATTCACATGAATATATGGGGTAATATCATCCTGAGCAGAATTGATTTCAGGTCCAAGGTTTTTTGGCTCAACCCACTGTTCTCCATCAAAGGTTGTAACCCAAATATCTCTTGCTCCCAACCCACCAGGACGAGTAGATGCAAAAAACAGCGTTCTGCCATCAGCACTCAGAGCTGGCTGTGATTCCCAATCCGGTGTATTGACCGTAGGCCCCAAATTTTCAGGCTCAGACCAGGTATCACCCTCTTTATAACTAATGTATAAATCACAGCTTCCCATGGATCTTCTACCATTACAGGAGGTGAAAATAAGCGTTCTCCCATCTGCTGATACGGTACACGCGCCTTCGTTAGATGTGGAATTAATATTAGGAGAAATAGATTCAGCCGGGCTCCATTGGCCATCCACTTTTTTACTGATTACCAGGTTCTCGTCTCGCTCCTCTCCCTGAGCGGTATAGATCATTTGTTGGTTATCTACAGTCAATACTGGGAAATACTGGAGACGAAATCGATTAATCTCATCCGGTAATCTGGCTATTTCAATAGTTTTTGGAGCCTTAACGGCAGCTATTGCGTAATCTATACTTGCCTTCAATGCACGTACCTGGGGTTTTTCCAAATTACTAAGGCCTCCTTTTTCTATAGACGCTCTGGCTTTCTCATAATTTCCTTTTTGGTAGTTCATATTGGAAATTGTTATCCATAAACCTGGATTCACTTTTGTCAGTGGTGTAACCTGAGTAAACCTTTCGTAATAAGCGAGAGCCGAATCTTTTTCCTGAAGAACTGAATAAGTCGATGCTAACCTTAGATATGAAGCGCCATAAGTCGGGTCCTTGTCTATGATTTTCTTGAGTATATTTATCGCTCCACCAAAGTTTCTGGCCCGAAGCTCTAGTTCGGCCTTCTCATACAATTTGACGCTTTTTTTCTGCTGAGCAAAAACCGTGATAGTTGAGAAAAAAAATAAGAAAGTATAAAAAGAAAACCGCATCAAGGGATATTCATGTACTTATGCACCTGTAAAGATATCCTCCATTTTGGATTTTTCTGAATATACTCAATGATCAATGGAGTCATCTCCTCACGTTTGGACCATTCTGGCTGCAGATAAAGCTGTGCATGTTTCTGCATACGTTCTGCATGAAGCTCTGCCCACTGAAGGTCCGACTTGTTAAACACAACAACCTTTAGTTCATGTGCATGGTAATAAAACTCTTCTCTTGCCTTTTTAAACTTCTTAGGCGAAAAGCAAATCCATTCCCACTCTCCTGAGAGTGGGTGAACACCAGAAGTCTCAACATGCCTTTCCATTCCGGCAAGGTGAAGTTTTTCAGTAAGTAATGATAGATCATACATCAGAGGTTCCCCTCCTGTTATTACTGCAATTTCTGCATTTGAAGCTTGCGCAGACTTAATAATATTTGAAATCTCCACATTTGTATGATCCTCAGCTTCCCAGCTTTCTTTTACGTCACACCATACACAACCAACATCACATCCTCCCAGACGAATAAAATAAGCCAGTTTGCCTGTATGGAACCCCTCACCCTGAAGGGTCAGGAATGATTCCATCAATGGGATCTTTTTAACCTGTGATATCGTTTGAATGTTGTTTTTCATACGCTCTTAGGGTATTTAACAATAAGGATGCAATGGTCATAGGACCTACTCCGCCAGGTACTGGAGTAATAAATGAAGCTTTCTTTGCCACCTCCTCAAAATCCACATCACCCACCAACTTAAAACCGGATTTTCTACTATTATCTTCCACCCTTGAAGTTCCTACATCAACGACCACTACACCTTCCTTAACCATTTCACTACTTATCAATCCGGGTTTTCCAACCGCAGCGATTATGATGTCTGCATCTTTCGTGAATTGTGTGAGGTCAGTCGTATACTTATGGCACGCAGTTACAGTTGCATGGCCTTCTTCTAGCATCATCATACTAAGTGGAGCACCAACTAACCTACTCGCACCAACTACTACACAGTGCTTCCCTTCTAATTCAACGCCGTATCTTCTCAATAGTTCCATGACACCAAAAGGTGTAGCTGGCAACATGAGGGGATTTTTAGATACAATACTGCCAAAATTTTGATTGGTAAAACCGTCAACATCCTTTGTGGGTGTTATGCACTCAGTCACCCGTTCTACCGATATATGGTCTGGTAATGGAAGTTGTACAATGAATCCATCAATATCCTCATCCTGATTAAGTTGATCTACATGTTTAAGCAACTTCTCTTCAGATATTGTGCTTGCAAAATGCATGAGTGTAAAATCAAAGCCTACAGTTTTACAAGCTTTTATCTTTCCATCTACGTAGGTATGGCTGGCAGAATCATCTCCAACAATAATAATTGCGAGATTTGGAGCTCGTAAACCTTGTGCCTTAATCGCTTCAACCTTGGCAGTGATCTCATTTTTGATATCACCCGCTACTTTTTTACCGTCTAGTATTGTTGCCATGAATAGTTCTTATCAACCAGTAAATATATATTCTAATCCAGTTTTAGCACTGCCATGAAAGCTTCCTGAGGAATCTCTACATTTCCAACCTGACGCATCCTTTTCTTACCTTTTTTCTGCTTATCAAGCAATTTACGTTTACGGGAAATATCACCTCCGTAACACTTAGCCAAAACGTTTTTCCGCATTGCTCTAACAGACTCCCTGGCAATGACCTTTGCACCAATAGCGGCCTGAATGGCGATCTCAAACATTTGTCTAGGAAGTAGTTCTTTTAACTTCTCACATAATCGCTTTCCCCATTCGTAAGCTTTTTCTCTGTGCACAATTGCAGACAAAGCATCAACCGTATCACCATTCAGCATGATATCCAATTTGACCAGATTAGAAGTTTTATATCCTATTAGTTCATAATCCAATGAAGCATATCCCTTCGAAATGGTCTTTAGTCTGTCAAAAAAGTCAAAAACAATTTCAGACAATGGTAACTCGAAAGTCAATTCTACCCGATTGGCAGTTAAATAAATCTGATTTTTAATTTCTCCACGTTTATCTACGCATAAGGCAATGACCGGTCCTATAAAGTCAGATTTTGTGATAATCTGTGCCCTGATAAATGGCTCTTCAATGTGATCAATGTGTATAATTTCAGGTAATTCAGAAGGTGCACTTACCTTAATCAATTCCCCATCAGACTTGATCACATGAAATTGAACACTGGGGACAGTAGTAATCACCGTCATGTCAAATTCCCGCTCGAGGCGTTCCTGCACTATTTCCATGTGTAACATTCCCAGAAAACCACAGCGAAACCCAAAGCCAAGGGCCACGGATGTCTCAGGCTCCCAAACTAAAGAGGCGTCATTTAATTGTAACTTTTCCATGGATGCTCGCAGCTCTTCGAATTCTGTGGTATCTACCGGGTATATCCCTGCAAAAACCATGGGCTTGACATCTTCAAAACCCCGAACCATCCTGGTAGTTGGTTTTTCTACGTGCGTGATGGTATCTCCTACCTTAACTTCTTTGGCTACCTTGATTCCTGATATGAGATACCCAACATTTCCAGCCTTAATCTCTTTCTGAGGGTCATGCTGGAGTCTTAAGATACCGATTTCATCTGCCTCATAAGTCTTGCCTGTATTAACAAATTTTACCTTTTCCCCTTGTCTCAGGGTACCATGAAAAATCCTGAAAAAAACTTCTATACCTCTGTAAGGATTGAATACAGAATCAAAGATCATAGCTTGCAATGGCTCTTCTGGGTCTCCAGATGGTGGAGGCACTTTTGCTACAATGGCATTAAGAATCTCCTCAATGCCGATACCCTCTTTGGCGCTCGCATGAATAATATCTTCCTTTTTACACCCAATCAGCTCGATGATCTGATCTGAGACCTCGTCTGGCATGGCACCAGGTAAATCAATTTTATTGAGTACAGGAATTACCTCCAGGTCATGCTCAATAGCCAAGTATAGGTTGGAGATCGTCTGAGCTTCGATACCTTGAGAAGCATCCACAACTAACAGCGCCCCTTCGCATGCGGCAATCGATCTGGAAACTTCGTAAGAAAAGTCAACGTGACCAGGAGTATCTATGAGGTTGAGCACATAACTTTCTCCATTAAGCACGTAATTCATCTGAATCGCATGACTTTTAATGGTTATCCCGCGCTCACGCTCTAGATCCATATTATCCAACAGTTGATTCTGCATCTCCCGATGAGTAACTGTATGGGTCTGTTCGAGCAACCTGTCGGCAAGGGTGCTCTTACCGTGGTCGATGTGTGCGATTATACAAAAGTTTCTTAAGTGCTTCATGCGTTATAAAAAGGATTGCAAAAGTAGTCATTAGGGATACATCAGAAAATGATTCCCATTCATTTAATTCAAAGTCTCTACCGACTGCTGCATTCAGACTTTATTTTTTGTATCAATAATTAAGGTTACAGGACCGTCATTAAGCAACTCAACCTGCATTTCGGCACCAAAAACGCCTGTTTGTACTGGTATTTGGAATGCTTTTACCTCATCAATAAATTGCTCGTAAATAGGGATTGCAATATCCGGTTTTGCTGCTTTTATATAGGAAGGTCTATTCCCTTTCTTAGTGCTGGCATGAAGGGTAAACTGACTCACTAGTAAGATTTCCCCAGCAATATCAAGAATACTCCTGTTCATCTTTCCCTCTGTATCTGAGAAAACCCTAAGATTTACCAATTTCTGAGCCAGCCAGGAGATATCATCTTTATTGTCTTCCTCCTCAATGCCTACCAAAACCAATAAACCTGATTGAATTTTGGACTTGATAACACCTTCAATAGCTACGGATGCCTGAGATACCCGTTGAATAACAGCAATCATCTGCTATTGCGCTTCTTCCCATTGTCTGTAGCTCTCGATATCACCAGACAAACTCTGTAAAACAAAATAAAGGACAGAGATATCATCAGTAAAGCCCAGCGCAGGAATAAAATCTGGTATCATATCAATTGGCGTGATAAAATATACCAGGCTAAAGATCAACATAAGAATCGAACGAGTAGAAAATGCAGCATATGCTCCAGTGAAATGAGATTGAATCATTCTGACAACCAATCTTATCTTGGAGATAAAAGAGTTTCGTTCCTCCGTATCATCCTGCAATACCTGAAGTTTTTCTTTTACGCTACCAATCAATGATTTTACTTTCTCATTGTTATTGATAAAATCCTTCGATCTTTCGAAGATTCTCTTTACTCTAATATTTTCCATTAAAATACCTCCTTTATTTCTTCTTTAATATAGGTCAAAGCATCTTTGAGCGTATCTCCATCTTGTCGAAGTGTCTTCTCAAAAATTATCTTGGCCAAATCTAACCCGGATGCCTTTTCTTCAACTTCATTGCCCGCTTCATTGATCATAGAAATCAACTGTTCAACAGCACTGGAAACGTAAGTCCATGCATCCCCTGAAATATAAACCTGTTGAGATAGGTTATGGTTATATTCACTTCTAATTTCTGATGTAAGTGCCGACTGTAAATCTTTGGCAGTCATCTTGCTGTTATTCAGCCTAGGTACCATGTTGGATGGTGATATACGCTCAAGTAAAAGGCATACCCTTTCGTAGGCCTGCAACCTGATTGGAAGTACAATTTCCTGGTTTTTCTGACGGATGGAATATTTATATTCCTCCAATTGCTTAGTTGTAAATGATCTTACCATCAAATAAGCAGCGTAGAGCACTAAAATGGCAGGAAGAATAATTTTTAATAGTTCGTAAATCATTTCCATCTGGAAGTGTGTTATAGATTTATGTTGATATTCAAAAATAAGTATTTTCTTTTGTGATCATGATGCCTCCGGTGACGATTAGTGAAAAAGCTATAATAGAAATTAAACAAATCATTGAGAATAAAAAAGTCCCAGCAGGATATGGACTTAGGATAGGCGTAAAAGGAGGTGGATGTGGAGCCACTTTAATTCTTGGATTTGATCAAAAGCAGGAAAATGATATCGAATATTTAATCAGTCAAATTCCTGTCTATATCCAGAAACGAGAAACCATGTTTGTTATTGGGAAAGAAGTTGATTTTTATGAAGGATCAGATAAAAGAGGTTTTTTTTTCAATGAAAAATCACTAAAAGGGCATTAGCTTAAGTCAACCTACCAACTCTACAGTAGCTTTTTTGCAAAGACCTTTTACAGGAGGATTGTATTTACTTACTCTTACTCTCACTTCCTTGACAAAGTGAAATTTATCTTTGATCTGTGAAATGATTTTACCCGCCAGATGCTCCAGCAACATCGCATCAATTCCCATTACCTCAGCTACCAGCGCATAAACCTTTTCATAATTTACCGTCCCATCAAGTTTATCCTCCTTCACGGCATCTGTAAAATCAAGTTCCATCTCTACATCTACTGAGTACTTGTTGCCAATAACCCGCTCCTCTTCATAGTAGCCATGGCGGGCATAGAACTCCATCCCTTCTAACATTACTTTTCCCATGACTAATCTTCTATTTGATCAAAGAAAGAACCCGTATTACTTCTATCATTATTCATCGCTTCTTCCTTTGGTCTTTCCTTTTTCACCAAATCTGGAGATGCCTCCTCTTCGGGTGATATTTCTTCCACAGCATCCACATGCTGATTAACGGATTCTTTCTCAACCTCCTCTACTTCTTGCTCTTGATTTGGGAAATCCTCCTTAGTGAGTTTCTTTACTTCAATTTTCTTCAGTTGCAGGTCTTCAGCATTAATTCGATCTTCCGATGCCCTCACCAATTCTTTAACTCTCTTGTTATAGTCAATGGTATCAAAATCACCTTTCTTCCGATCAATTCTTGCCACTTTTTCGGTAATCTCTGCAGCCAAATTCTTAAGCTCTTTGAGTACGCTCTCCCGATGATTTTCAAGTTCATGATAGTTTTGGTCAAGGTTTTCGACAGCTTCCTGCATCTCTTCTATCATATCCTTGGCTTCCTGCTCGGCTCTTTCGATAATATCACTGGCCTTTGACTTGGCCTCACTCATCATCGCCTCTGCATTCATCTGAACCTCTTTCAAATGTAGCTCTGCTGTCTTGTTGGCTTGATCAATCAGGTTTGCGCCGGTATCTTCAGCAGTCTTTAAAGTCTTGAAAAGCGAACTCTCTACTTCTCTTAGCTTCTGAACTTCTTTTTGTGTCTGCTCAAGCTTGATCTTAAATTCTTTATTCTCATCAAGGACTCGCTCCCATTCATTGGATAAGGATTGCAGGAAAGCAATTACCTCATCTTTGTCAAATCCTCTAAGCTTCTTTTCAAAGCTCTTCTGTCTTATTTCAAGTGGTGTGATTTTCATTGATCTGCAAAATTAACATCCCAGATAGAAATAGTACGATCATCACTACAGGAAACAACCCAATTATTATACGGCATCCAGATTAATTTATTAACAGAAGTACCATGCCCGGCATGACGGGCTTTATCAATTACCTTTAAAAGTTTGAATTGCTGGGCATCCCAAACCTTGATGGATTTATCCATGCTACAAGTTACAAAATATTGTCCGTCTTGCCTGAAATTGATATGATTGATAGCGTACATGTGTGCGGGTATCTCCTCGATAAGTTCGTAACTATTTTGAATATCCCAAAATTTTAATTTAGCATCTCGGCTACCACTTACCAATATCGGCAACTGTGGATGATACTGCAAGGTAAATACTGAAATCTTATGTGCCTCTATTTCCTTTATTAAACTTAAATTTTCAGGATTAACAATGCGTATGAAGTTGTCGCTAAACCCAATGGCTAACTCTTTGCCTGAGGGATTGACAGCAATGGTCCTGGCACTCATGTCAGAATAATTGTGCTTTGCCAGAATGTTTAACTCCCAATCTAATTTAATTATCATCCCATCTCCGCAAGCAACCCAAATAGATTTATCAGAAGTTTGTATATCGAATATTGAAGACTTGGTTAATGCAACTGAACCTACTTCTTCCTTTTTATTAACGTCTATCAAATGTATTCCATTAAAATTTTGGCCTACGACTAATAATCCTTTTTCTTTTTGATATGACATTCCATAAATCGAGGAAGGTATTTTAGCAATCATGGCGCCATTTTCAGGTTCCATCAAGTCCCACAAGGCAACCATGCCGTCACCACCAGCAGAGACGAAATGAGTATCACTAATCTTTTCAATTACATAAATTGAATCATTATGTCCGGAAAGTGTTTGTATCTTTTCGATCTGAATAGTGTTCATCTCGTGATTTTGTTTTAAAATTAATGATTAGAGGACATATAAAAACAAATGCCACTTCTTTTATCCAAGCCCATTAACCAAGATTCGGCTTATGCCGTGTGGAATATTCAGGAAACCTATGAGACCATTCAAAGGTTAATCGACGAACCAATTCCTGATAATCTTAACCCTAAACGTTTGGCGGAATGGATTATTGGAAGAGTATTAATAAGAAACCTGTGTGCTACATTGGAAGTTCCCTATAAAGGGATTGAAATTAGCGAAACAGGAAAACCTTTTCTTGCAGAAAGTAAAATTCACATTAGCATAACCCATTCTTTCCCCATGGCTGCAGCCATGATACACCGCACAAAATCGTGTGGTATTGACCTGGAGAGACCCAGACACAAACTTTTCAGCATAAAGGATAAGTTTATCAATGGAAAAGAAAAAAAATATGTAGATGACTTATATAACCTCTGTGCTGTTTGGTGTGGGAAAGAGGTTTTGTACAAAATCTACGGACGGAAGATGCTTAGTCTAAAAGACAACACCACCATTGAAATAAAGACCCCAAAGTTACTTACAGGATATATTCACAAGGAAGATTTCAAAGCAACCTATCAGATTCATTATGAGCCAATCAAGGATTACTATCTGGCCTATAGTCTCTAAACTTCTTTTCATTAGTTCCGTTAATTTAGCCACGGGATGAACCTAATTGATGAAAAATTAATTTCCTACTCATGGACAAGCATTTTCTTGAAAAAGTATTCAAACAGCATCAGGCATCACCTCCCTGCCCATCGCCAAAAATTATCGCCAGTTTTTTTACCAATCTACTGGAGTCCTTATTTCCAGACCATGCGAAAATACAGTTTGAATCCGTAAAAGAGTTTGATCTGCATTTTCAAAAGCTCAAAGTTGAATTGGATGAATTGCTGACTAAAAACCCTATGAAAGGGTATGTGGATTTAGAAAATGTAGCCAATGACTTTTTTGAAAAGATACCATACATCCATTCCAGATTAGAAAAGGATATTACTGCCCTGTTTGAGGGGGATCCAGCTGCAAAGAGCAGAAGTGAAGTAATCCGGTCTTATCCAGGCTTCTATGCGATTGCAGCTTATAGAATGGCTCATGAACTCCATAAGCTGGGTGTTAAAGTAATTCCAAGAATAATTTCTGAGCACGCCCACAGCAAGACAGGAATAGACATTCATCCAAATGCACGAATAGGAGAACATTTTTGTATTGATCACGGTACAGGTGTCGTTATTGGTGAGACAACCGTTATTGGAGACTATGTGAAAGTATATCAGGGAGTGACACTAGGCGCATTAAGTGTAGATAAATCTGACGCTGAAAAGAAAAGACACCCAACATTGGAAGACCATGTAGTCATCTATTCAGGTGCTACTATTTTGGGCGGTGAAACCACAATTGGACACGGAAGTATAATAGGTGGAAATGTTTGGATCACCAGGAGTATACCTCCAAATAGCAAAATTTACTATCAGGCCAGGATGCATAACAGTGATACTGATCAGACAGATCTTTACGTATATAAAGAAAACATGGAATGAACCTTTTTGATCTCATAGGCAACACGCCAATCGTAAAACTCAATCAGATTCCTACCAACCCAAAGGTGACTATCTATGGTAAGTTAGAAGGACAAAATCCTGGTGGTAGTGTGAAAGACCGCGCCGCTTACAACATGATCAAAAGTGCACTTAAAAGAGGCGATATCAAAAAAGGTGACCGACTTATTGAGGCTACCAGTGGAAATACCGGAATCGCACTTGCTATGGTCGCTCAATCCATGGGCGTGCATATGACATTGATCATGCCAGATAATTCTACTTCGGAAAGAATTAAAACCATGGAAGCCTATGGAGCAGAATTGATCCTAACCCCGGCGAAGAGAACCATCGAATATTCAAGAGAATTGGCCGAGGAAAAAGCAGAAAAAGAAGGTTATTTTATCCTCAATCAGTTTTCCAACCCGGACAATTATGAAATGCACTATCAAACCACCGGACCAGAAATCTGGAATGATACGGACGGAAAAGTAACTCACTTCGTATCTGCGATGGGTACCACCGGAACAATCATGGGTGTTTCCAGATACTTAAAAGAAAAAAACAGCAATATTCAGATCGTGGGAACACAACCAAAAGATGGTTCAAGTATTCCTGGGATCCGTCGTTGGTCACCAGAGTTTCTTCCTAAGATTTATGAACCTAAAAGAGTAGATCGAATTGTAGATGTGAGTACAGAAGAAGCTACAGAAATGACTCGGCGACTGGCCAAGGAAGAAGCCATCATGGGCGGCATGAGTAGTGGTGGCGCTTTAAAAGCTGCGTTAACCATTGCAGAGGAACTTGATGAAGGAATCATAGTCTTTATCGTATGTGATCGGGGCGATCGGTATCTAAGTTCGGACCTTTTTTAATTCATACGCTTTCTCAACCATCACACAAGAGAACGTGTAATTTTAATGCGCACTGTATCAATCATCCTTATAGGAATAATAGCTTTCAGTTGTAAGGATACTGATATCAGTTGCTTGAAAGGCAAATTCCTTGACGGCTACTGTGAAGGAGTTGCCATACAAATTCTTGATGACTCAAAAGTGGGAGTCGACTGGAGTCACCCCTTATGGTCATCTCTTAAGTACGAAAATGTCGTTATAGCGAGTATCGACTCCGTATTAAATATCGATATCAATGAGCTCAGCGACTTATTAGGTCAGGATTCTGTTCTCTACTTTTCCTTTCGTGAGGGTGGATATCCCCAAATACAATATAACCTTTGTTACCCTGCACCCTTTATAACTATCACAGAAATTAGCAATGATCCACTGTGTGATTAATTACTAAAATGAGTGCTGATTCTTGGAAAACATTTGACACACCGTCATAATTACTCAATCGCATAAATTTTCTACCTTTATAGTCATGCGTAAAGCTCATCACACTCATCCGATTATATTGATGTTACTTATTCTGTGTATTGGATGTAAGGATGAGGATATAAAAACCAACATTTACCATACAGAAGGTGTCATACATTATCGAACAGATATTGAAAAATTCATCATCGCCGTAACTATTGAAGGAACCATTGATTCACAAAATGTGTATATTCCTACTTCTGATATTTCAGGTTTTACGGACGGACAGACAGTGCTATTTAGTGGAGAGGTTTCATCTTATAATGAAGATATCGGATTTTTTGTTGGACAGGAATATTATTATATCAATCTGACTAACATCAAAGTATTAGAATAACTACTAAGCTAACTTTTCTACAGCTATCCTTAGTGTTCCGAAGGGTCACTAAGGATGTTAAGTTAAATAGATCTGAGTCTTTGACTCAGGGCACCAATAAATATAGTTACTGATCCACAAATCCAGATTCATGCTCACTTTTAGACAGTTGAGCAGAGTCTACAAGTACCTGCTCTGTCTCAATAGGTTCATCTATAAGTAAATTCAAATCTGGCTGTCCGCCATCTACCCACGCTGTATACCAGAAATCCGCAGTCATCTTGATGGCCTTTCGCAGCTGTCGCTCGACCATTCCTTTCAATTTGCGGTGATAAACCTTTGAGAAGTCGTAAGAATAGGTTTTTACCAATGTTCTTCCCCGTTCTTCAAATGCATACTTTTTAGACGGTGCAAACCTTTCAGTCAATTCTTTTTCAAAACGCAAAACAGAATCCAATGCCAAATGCGCCCCGAGGACAGCATCCCAAGCCCGTAATTGAGGATTTCGTTCATATTCAGCCTTCCCAACGAATAAATCATATTCCTCAAAAAACAACTCAGGAAGTCTGGACTCCCAGAACCCATGAATGCCATATTGATCAGTCAGCTGACCATTATAATTTTCAGTGGTATGCAATGGAACATTCGCGTCACCTATGTAGTGACCCAGATCTGCAGATAACCTGAGAATAGCATCCGCATCCTGATTGATAAATGCCTGGGTTAACCAATACTTCACCGCTGAAATGTGCCACGGAACAATCCCGTAAGCCTGAAGCGTATCCTCACCATATGCTTCAACCGCATCAAACCAATTTCTGGGTAATTGATAAACTGCACTGTCTCCATATACATCCAGATCAATATAGTGTCTGGCTGCTTCTTTTTCTACTACATATCTGCGCATATCGGGATTCACAGCTTTTTCTGTGAGATAGTTGATATGATATTTATAGAATTGAATCATTTCCGGTGGCAAGGAAAAAACAGCTATTCTATTGATTTTTTGATGTACAAAAAAACCCCATCCCATTAATATTGGCGCCAGAAAAATAACAGATGCCCATTTTATATTTTTCATAACGGATTGTAAAATACAAAAATATTTCATCCCATAAAAAGAAAGTTTTCTTTTACATATAGGTTTTAATTATCATTCTTTCTACCTTTGCATTCCTTAAAAAATTTGGAATTAGAATAGATTATGGCAAACCATAAATCGGCATTAAAGCGAATCAGATCTAGCGAGGCCAAAAGAGTAACCAATCGCTATCAACATAAAACGACCAGAACGTACATCGCGCGCCTGAGAGAAGAGACTAAAAAACCTGAAGCAGAAAAACTGCTTAAGGAAGTTACTCACATGATTGACAAACTTGCAAAAAAGAACGTCATCCATAAGAATAAGGCATCTAACCTTAAGTCAAGTCTTACTAAAAAAGTAAACGCTCTGACGTAATAAATCCCTTCACAAAAAAATAAAACAAACCCTGTTCATCACTGAACGGGGTTTTTTATTATCTTCATTTTCATTAACTGGCACATAATGGAAAATAAGATTCTTTCTATCAAAAACTGGGCAGAAGAAGATCGCCCAAGGGAAAAATTACTACTAAAAGGCAAAGCGGTATTGAGTGAGGCTGAGCTTATTGGCATACTCATTGGCTCTGGAACATCCCATATGAGTGCTGTAGATCTTGCCAAGCACATCCTGAATCAGGTCAGTCAGGACCTAAACAACCTCGCCAGGCTTTCTGTCAAAGACCTGATGAAATTTAAAGGAATCGGTGAAGCAAAAGCAATTACCATCGTAAGTGCATTAGAGCTTGGACGCAGAAGAAAAGACAGCGAAGCTACAATAAGACCTAAGATATCCTCAGCCAAATCGGCTTACGAATTAATGAAGCCTGAGTTGATGGATCTTCCGCATGAAGAATTTTGGGTTCTCTTGCTAAAAAGAAACAATGAAGTATTAAAAAAGAAAAAAATTAGCAGCGGAGGAATATCGGGCACCGCCGTAGATCCAAAAATGATCTTCAAGCATGCACTCGATGAAACTTCGAGCTCCATCATCCTTTTTCACAACCATCCATCAGGTAATACAAAACCTAGTCATGAAGACATACAGCTTACCCGGAAGCTTACTGAAGCAGGAAGGTTTCTTGATCTCCCAGTGATTGATCATATTATTTTTTGTGACCATGATTATTATAGCTTTGCAGACAATTCAGCACTCTGAAATTTATGAAAAAATTACTGTACTTCATTGGTCCAATAATCATTATCATCTTTACTTACACATTCTTCAAATCAGGTGAGGATGAAGATTATATTCAGAAGATCGAAGATGAAAGATCCGAGCGAATTAAATTTCTTCGAGTTTCTGAGGCATCTCCTTTTCAATTGTACGATAAAGAATTTCATGAACCAGCATATTTCCCCGTATCTTCTGATTACCGAGTCAATGCAAAACTGGAGCGTCTTGAAAAACCTGAACCTTTAACCATTCAAAACAGCGATGGCTCAGAAACAAGGTATTCGAAATTTGCCTATGCAAATTTTCAGTTAAAAGGCACACAATTAAGACTTCTCATACTTAAGCCTATAAAAATGGGCCCTATATCTGAATATTTTACGGGGTTTGCTGATAACACAAGTGGCACAGTATCCTACGGAGGAGGGCGTTATCTTGATCTGGAAATTGGTAAGTCAGATAACATTGTTATCGATTTCAACCTTGCCTATAATCCCTATTGTGCCTACGTAGATGAGTACCAATGTCCCTTTCCTCCGAAAGAAAATATTCTTCCTGTAAGAATTGAAGCAGGTGAAATGGATTATCCCAAATAAACTTCCCTGAATTACACTGGCTTTTCTATTTTTGCGAGTCAATAACCACTAACAAATTTTACTTTCCAACGGATGAAGATCTCTTACAATTGGCTTAAAGATTATATTGAAATTCAAGAGACTCCAGAAGAAATTGGAGAAATACTCACCCAAACTGGACTAGAAGTCGAAGGGATTGAGAAAGTTGAAAAAATACCGGGAGGTCTAAAAGGTCTAGTTGTTGGAGAAATTAAATCCTGCATCCCTCATCCAAATGCAGACAAGCTAAAACTCACTAAAGTTGATGTAGGCACAGGGGATTTACTTCCAATAGTTTGTGGCGCCCCTAATGTAGCTGACGGACAAAAGGTAATTGTGGCAACTGTCGGCACAACCATCTACCCTACAGGTGGAGATCCTTTTAAGATCACGAAAGCAAAAATCAGAGGAGAAGTATCTGAAGGAATGTTGTGTGCTGAAGATGAGATTGGCCTGGGGACAAGTCATGAAGGTCTATTGATTCTTGAAACGGAAATGAAAAACGGCACACCTGCAAAAGAACTATTTGAGACAGGAGAAGACTACATTTACGAAATTGGTTTAACTCCAAACCGCGGTGATGCTACTTCACATTTTGGTGTGGCTCGTGATTTGAAGGCCTTCTACGAAAGGCCAATCATTTTCCCAAAAGCTGAAGTGCAAAAGGCTCAAAAAAACGACCCTATTGAAGTAGTCGTTGAAGATTCTGATGCCTGTCCAAGGTATTCTGGCGCCACTATTAGAGGAATAAAAGTAAAGCCTTCCCCGGACTGGTTGCAATGGAAATTAAGAGCTATAGGGCTTACTCCTATCAATAACATTGTAGATATCACTAACTATGTGATGATGAGCATCGGTCAGCCCATGCATGCCTTCGACGCAGATAAGATCTCAGGAAAAAAGGTTATTGTAAAGAAGCTTGCTGAAGGAACAACTTTTCAAACGTTAGATGAGGTTGAGCGTAAACTATCTAGCGAGGACCTCATGATCTGTGATACAAAAGATGGAATGTGTATTGCGGGCGTTTTTGGAGGCATTGACTCAGGAATAACAGAAAAGACAACGAGTGTTTTCCTCGAGAGTGCATATTTCGCGATGGACAGTGTCCGTGCAACAGCCATGAGACACGGACTATCAACAGACGCCTCGTTCCGTTTTGAGCGGGGAACGGACCCGGAGATAACTCTACCAGCACTTCATTGGGCTATCAACCTGATCCTTGATATTGCAGGTGGAAGTCTGGCATCTGATTATACAGATATATACCCAAATAAAGTTGTTCCCAAGGAAATACCGACTACATTTTCAAACTTCACCAGACTAATTGGAAAGGTTATCCCAAATGATCAGATCATTTCTATTCTTAATCACCTGGATATTGAGACATTAGAAATCAACGGCGATGAATTCAAAGCTATTGTGCCACCCTTTCGCAGTGAAGTCACTCGAGAGGCCGACCTGGTGGAAGAGGTCTTAAGAATTTATGGCTTTAACAATGTGGAACTGGATGGCCAAGGCTCCACTGGTGGTGTTTCGTCATCGAATGAGAAAGAATCACTAAAAGTTTTTGAAGAGTTATCCGTTTTCCTGGCAGGTCAGGGATTCACTGAAATCATTACTAATTCACTTACAAACCCAGCTTATTTTACGAAGGCACCTGTTTCTGACCTTACTCCTGTGGAAATCCTTAATAAAAGCAGCCAGGAACTTGGATTTATGAAGACTACTCCAGTGTACACTGCTTTGGAGTCTATCAGACATAACATTAATAGAAAAAGAAAAAACATCAAGTTCTTTGAGTTAAGTAAGACTTATGGTAAAAAGGCTGATAAGTATGTGGAAAAAGAACTCCTCACTTTATATCTCTCAGGTCAAAAGCATGAAGAAAATTGGCTAACGCAACCCAATGGAATTTCCATATATGACATGGCCGGTGCTGTTTATGCACTATTGGAGTACCTGGACATCCCGGATTTTATTACCATTCCACTAGAAGATGACCGGTTTGAATATGGTATCGATATTCTTTTCAAAAATCATTCAGTTGGAGCTATCGGAAAGCTAAAGAAGCCATTACTAAGATATTTTGATATCAGTCAGGAAATTTATTATGTCGAATTAGATTGGAAAAAAGTTCTAAAGAACATCAGAATCGAAAAAACTTTTAGTGAACTATCAAAATTCCCAGAGGTTAGAAGGGACTTATCATTGATTGTGGATAAAAAAGTTTCATTTAGAGCTTTAAGAGATGTAGCTTTAAATACAGAAAAAAAACTGCTGAATAAAATCACCGTTTTCAGCGTCTACGAAGGAGAAAATATTGGAGAGGGCAAAAAAGCATATGCCCTGAGTTTTTATTTGCAGGATCTGGAAAAGACACTGACAGATAAAGTCATTGATAAGACGATGGAAAGACTGATAAAAGCATATGAAAATCAATTAGAAGCGATTATTAGAAAATAATGAGCAACGAAGTTTTCCGCACTGAACTCAGTAACCTAGATAGAAAAGTTAAACTACTACTTAACGAACATTCCCAACTCAAACAGGAGATCGATTCCCTGAAAAGACAAAATGACCTATTGGAATCTAGGGTGTCTGAAAAAGAAGTAGCTCTCTCTGGCTTTCAAAATCAGATGAAAATTAGTAAAATTGTAGAAAGCATGGTAGCCGGAGAAGAGAACACGACTGAATTAAAGGAAGTGATTGATGGCTATATTAAAGAGATCGATAAATGCATCGCTCATTTGAGTGAAGCTTAGATAATAATAAATGGCGGAATTATCCATAAAACTTAAGATTGGGAACCGAGAATACCCCATGAAGGTGAAGTCTGAGGATGAAGAACGTATCAGAAGGGCTGGGAAAATTTTAAATGAAAAAATAAAATCATACAGAAACCGATTCAACCTGGATGACAATCAGGATTTACTCGCAATGGTTGCGTTTGACTGTCAGGTTGAAAAAATGAAGAATGAGGAAACTGTTGAGTCAACAGATGAGATTGCACTAGAACAGATAAAAAATCTCAATAACATCATTTCTAAAGCCATTTAACTCTTTACATATAGCGAATAATTTCAGCTCAGGCTCCATGTATGTTAAACTTAGATATAAACAACATGGAAGGCATAATACCATCAATCCTTGTAGGAATAGTTGGAATTGCATTAGGATTCATCATGGATCGATTGTTATTGAAGCGCTCCATATCGAAGCGTATCAAAGCAGCTAAAGAGAAAAAAAATCACATCCTTAAAGAGGCCGAACTCACAGCAGATAACATTAAAAAGGATAAAATCCTTGAAGCCAAAGAAAAATATCTTAAGATAAAATCAGAGTTTGAAGAAGAAGCTAACCGAAGAAAAAATCAAATCATTTCCAATGAAAATAAGCTCAAGCAAAGAGAGATCTCTTTATCCAAACAGCTAGAACAACAAAAGCGAGCTGAAGCAGAAATTGAATCGGTCAAAGAAAGTTTATCTGCACAGCTGGAGATCGTTCGCAATCGGAAAGAAGAATATGAGAAAATAAAAAACCAGCAGATTCAAATTCTGGAAAAAGTATCTAACCTCACTGCTGAAGACGCTAAAAACCAACTCATTGAAACGCTCAAGGAAGAGGCTAGAAGCGCTGCAAGTATCCAGATTAAGGACATCGTAGAAGATGCAAAAATGACTGCTACCAAAGAGGCTAAAAAAATCGTATTACAAACCATTCAGCGTACCGCCACAGAACATGCTATTGAGAATTGTGTATCTGTATTTAACATCGAAAGTGATGATATTAAAGGAAAAATTATCGGTCGCGAAGGAAGAAACATCCGTGCTTTAGAGGCCAGTACAGGAGTAGAAATAATCGTGGACGATACGCCAGAAGCAATCATTATTTCTGGTTTTGACCCGGTAAGGAGAGAAATAGCACGGCTTTCTCTGCATCGCCTGGTACAGGATGGAAGGATCCACCCAGCAAGAATTGAGGAAATTGTTGCCAAGACTGAAAAGAACATCAATGATGAAATACTGGAAATTGGAGAAAGAACCGTCATTGATTTAGGTATTCATGGGCTGCACCCTGAGCTCATTAAGTTAATTGGAAGAATGCGTTTCCGTTCTTCTTATGGACAAAATTTGCTGCAGCATTCAAGAGAGGTAGCCAACCTATGTGCAATTATGGCTGCTGAATTAGGATTAAATGCTAAACTGGCTAAGCGCGCCGGTCTGTTACATGATATAGGTAAAGTTTGGCCTGATGAGGCCGAAAAACCCCATGCATTGTTGGGGATGGAGTTGGCTCAAAAATATAAAGAGAACGCAGAAGTATGTAATGCAATTGGTGCGCACCACGACGAAATTGAGATGACCTCAATCATATCACCAATCGTACAATCCTGTGATGCAATATCTGGTAGCAGGCCGGGAGCGCGGCGTGAAATCATGGAGCAATACCTAAAACGTCTAAAGGAATTGGAGAGTTTAGCACTTGCCTTTGAAGGCGTAAATAAGTGTTACGCCATCCAGGCTGGCCGGGAGTTGAGAGTACTGGTAGATGCAGAGAATGTGTCCGATCAGGTTGCCAATGAGCTATCCTTTAACATCTCTCAGAAAATCGAGAAGGATATGCAATACCCTGGGCAAATTAAGGTGACGGTTATTCGAGAGACCAGAGCCGTCGCATTCGCTAAATAATTACAAGATCTTGTTGCTTCGATAGGCACTTTTTCAATACTCCGAATTCTAAGTGAAGGAATTAAACCACTTCCCAGATGGATTCACAGAAGAAGCCATTTTGATCAAAAAGGTCTTTAACAACCCTGAAACCTGATGCTGATGCTAATTGGTGAATATCATCCGGACTAAATTTTCTGGAAATCTCCATTTTAATGGGCTCCCACTTTTCCAAAGTGACGACCAATCCCAGATCCTTGATATTCACCTGCTGAGCTTTCTGACTAATCACATAACTCGTGCATTCTCCGGTAGATGGATCATATACCGGATAGTGGCTAAAACTTTCCAGGTCAAAATTCCCACCTAATTCACGATTGATCCTTGATAGCAAATTGAAGTTGAAATCTCGTGTAACACCCTTTTTATCATTGTAGGCACTTAGAATGGTTGCAGGATCCTTTTTTAGGTCAAAGCCAATCATAACAAGATCCTTTTTATTGAGATTATTATGTAAATTCTCGAAAAAAGTTCTCGCAAGATCTTTGGTGAAATTACCAATATTAGAACCGAGAAAGAATACCACATTTCTAACGTGGCTTTCTACCTTTATGTCATGGAGCACCTTAAAATAGTCACCTGCCAAAGATTCCATTTGAATATTTGGTAACCGCTCTCTAACTTTCTTTTCCAGAATTTCCAACACATTAGGAGAGATATCCAGAGGGCAGAAAGTGAAATCTATCTTGTTTTTTGAAAAATATTCAAGTAAGACTAAAGTCTTAACCCCATCACCTGCCCCTAGCTCAATTAATCGAAATGGCTGATCACCGGTCAGTGTGTTTTGTATTTCAGCTTTCTGGTTCCTAAAAATATCAAACTCTGCTCTGGTAAGATAGTATTCATCCAACTCCATGATCTTTATAAAGAGTTCATCACCCACATGGTCATAGAAGTATTTAGATGATAGATATTTGGATGAAGCAGTTAGGCCTTCACGAACATCTTTTTCGAAGTTGGACACGTCTTTATTTTTTTTAATGCTATTTGTACCTTGCAAGTCTAATACCACTAAACATCCATTGTAGGTGTGGATGGAAAAAATTTCGATAGGTATGTCTTATGTGAGACCTGGATGTACCATAAGACCCACCTCTTAGTACCATTTGATTGATCATAAATTTACCATTATATTCTCCAAGCGCACCTTCGTCCGGAGAAAAATTAGGGTATGGGAGATAAGCACTCGCCGTCCATTCCCACAAGTTTCCTAGAAAGTCATACCCATTATTTACATTTTCAGAAAAATTTAGGGTATCTACAAAATTTGCATGACCCAGAACTTTTGGTTCGGTCATTCTAGCCGCAACCTCCCATTCAAACTCAGTCGGTAGCCGATAACCTTTCCACCTGGCAAATGCATCAGCTTCATAGTAGGATACGTGCGAAACGGGCCGGTTTAGGTCGACTTTCTGAAGGCCCTGAAAAGTATATTGATACCACTCGTTATTCTCTCTTATCCAGTAAAGTGGAGCTTTTCGGTTTTCCTTATTCACCCAGTCCCACCCTTCAGACAACCAAAACTGGTGAGAAGCGTAACCCCCATCATTCATAAATGCTAAATACTCTTCATTCGTTACCAACTGATCAGCAATTTCCATTTCCTGCAGATATACCTTATGAAGTTTCTTCTCATTGTCGTAACAAAACTCATCCCCCTGATGTCCAATTTCATGCAAGCCTTCTGATACCCCTATCCATCCAGCCGCTTTTTTATTTGTTTTTCCAGATAGTTTATCTTTTGAGTATACTGGAAATAAAGGATTATGCCCTAAAATATACTTGATATCATATAACAACAATTCCTGATGTTGTTGCTCATGATTTAAACCAACAGCCAAAATATACCGCTCACGGTCTGACAATTGATTGTTGTCTAGATAATCTTTAAATGATTTATCTACATGGTGACGGTAAGCAATAACTTCTTTTACCGTGGGTCGGGTAAGCGATCCCCGCTCAGATCTTACCCATCGCTCTCCAGCCGCGATGTAGTAGCTATTAAAAAGGAAAGCATATGCCTTATTATATGGTTTGTAGGTCTTATCGTAAGGAATCAATAAAAATGTTTCAAAAAACCAGGTAGTATGCGCCAGGTGCCATTTTGGTGGACTCACATCCATAGTAGGCTGAACAACATAATCCTCAATCTCTAAAGGCTCACATAGCCTGAGCGAAAAGTCGCGGACAGCCTTAAAATTTTCTAGTAACTGGTTTGAAGTAGTAACAGTGGAAACAGACATGAACAAGAGTATTTACATATATCAACAGGTATCAATGGCTAATGTTCTACATGGCACCTATTTGATATCTATGGTGATTTGCTTCGTTGCTGGAACGGCAAAACTGGCATCATCAAAAGAGGGTGGTCCAAAAATGCCCCTTGATTTTGAAAAGCCATAAGGCTCACGAGGAATTCCAAGGAGGTTCGTATTTAGCTCTTTATCATCATTAAGATCATGAAATAGACTAATCGCGTAGGTACCATCAGACAGAGGCACATTGAAGGTTACTGGACCTATACTCCTAATTGTGATCTCTGAAAAAAAATAACCATCTTCTCCAAGAAACTTATGCTGTTTTTGATAAATAGCAACCCTTAAAGTTCCAGATCCATGGGCTATGCCTTTTACATTTACCTCCAAGGAAGATTCAGCTTGAAATAAAATAAAAAAGGAGAAAACAATGATGCAAAAATTTACCATTCCTTTCTCCTTTAAATTAATTAAACAAATCTTTTATCAGGCTGCTACCTTTTTAGACTTTTCAGTCTTGCGTACCTTTTTAAGATCAACCTGCTTTTCTTTCACAATATTTATGACTCCTGTTTTATTTAAAATTTTAATCACCTGATAAGTAGGATCAATTTCATGCCACCTAATGCCTCCGAAATTAGCTCGTGAGCCATATTTATGATGATTGTTGTGATAGCTCTCTCCCATCATCAGAAAGTCAACTGGTAAAAAGTTCTTAGAGGTATCCCCTACTTCAAAATTTCTGTATCCATACACATGTGCAAACCAATTGATAATTGCTCCATGTATTGGTGAAAGCATCCATTGCATTGGTAATAATAACCACAACCACCAAACATCAGCATAAAACCAATATACAGCGAAATATGCCGCACCCCAACCTAGTCTGGAAACCCAAGACCTAGCAAAACTGTCAAAAGCTTGCCATTTAGGCACCCCGTTCGTGAAACGATCTTCAACTTCAATTTCCTGATTTGTAATTGATGAGTAGATGGTCTTAGTCTTCCACATCATCTTGAAAATATTGTCATCATATTTTGGTGAATGTGGATCATCCTTTGTATCAGCATAGGCATGGTGCATCCTATGCATTACCCCATATCCATAAGGACTTAGATAGTTGGAGCCCTGAAAAAACCAGGTTAAAACAAAGAAGACTTTTTCAGTGAACTTGCTCATAGTAAATGCGCCATGAGCAGAGTACCTGTGCAGAAAAAATGTCTGAAAAAATAATGACAGGTACCAATGAGCGATAAAAAAAGGAATGATTACTTCCATTATTAAAATTTAGTTCTATTCAAATACACTTTTAAAAGCTTGCAGCTTTAATACTAATAGACAATCGAAAGCTTTTTATGTGACAAAATGTTTAAAAATAATTAATCTTTTTGACGTTTTAAATGAGATTTCAATTCATCCAATTCCCCTGATCTGCCCGCCTTTGCAATCAATGTCAACAGGTTTTCATCAGGCAATGCTTTTACATCGACTTTAAACGCAGTATTTGCCAATTTACTTTTAGCTCTCGAAACTAATTGACGGCAATACTCTTTTTTCTTATTAAAAATATCCTGAAGCTCATCGTATTCGAAATCAAATCCTTCTCTCAGGACAAATACAGCTTTTTCAAGCGGACCTAGTTTTCTGGCAAGAATAGCAAGTGCTGCTGTGAGTTCTTGTTTGATGTCCAGGTAGGATAAATCCAGCTTTTCTATGAAATCAGGCATTTTTACTGAATCCAAATATTCTTTTTTCTTCTCTTTAAATGAATTCAGGTGATTGATACAATTGTTGGTGACTGATCTAATGAGATAGGCTTTTGTATTATTGATCTTTTCATGATCTATGGTCAACCATTTTAGAAAAGTATCCTGCACAATGTCTTCAGCATCCTGAATGGACCCCACCATTTTTAACGCGATTGAACGCAGAATGGGTTGGTATAACACGATGGTTGCAGAATGATTCAAATCTTATCTGTTTTAAGATGCAAAAATAGCAATATTCAATTTAAGAACCCTTAAATGCTACCTTAAAACAATCACTAGCTAAATAAAATTCACTCAGAAACCATTACTTCTATTTCAATATTTCAGGAAATATAGAAATTTCAATACCCCATGCAATAGGAAGCATCAAATAGAGATATATGACGATCAAGACTATTGATATGAGATTCAGGATTAATCCCCTTCTAAACATATCGCTAATCTTCAAATAACCCGATCCAAAAACCACTGCATTTGGCGGGGTGGCTACTGGCAACATAAAAGCACAGGAAGCTGCAATTGTTGCGCCGATCATTAATAAAAAAGGATGTACATCTAAGGACAGTGCGGTAGGCGCTAAAACTGGTAATAACATAGCTGTAGTGGCCAGATTTGAAGTTATTTCTGTCAGAAAGTTTACCATCGTTACGATCAACAAGAAAATTACAAATATGGAAAGGCCATTCAGCCCTGTCATGCGGCTACCAATCCATTCAGCTAATCCACTTTCCTGGAACCCCGAGGCAATGGCCATACCGCCCCCAAAAAGCAGTACAATTCCCCAGGGGATTTTCACTGCCTGTTCCCAATTCAGAATCTTACCTTCACGAGAAGGAATTAAGAATAGCAGTAAGGCACCTCCAATTCCAATGATGGTGTCATCAATTTGTGGAATAAGTAGATTTAAAATAAATGGCCTGGTTATCCAACAGAAACCAGTCAGACAAAATACAATTAAAACAATCTTCTCTTCTCTGGTGATCTTCCCTAAACTTTTTAGCTGTTGATTAATAGCCTCCAGCCCATCACTTCCTGAAGCCTGAGAAATTCTAAATGCGTACCTGGTTAAATATCTCCAGCAAATAAACAATAGGGTGAAACTTAACGGGAATATTAATAGAAACCAGGAGAAAAAGCTCACCTCATAATCATAGAAGTTTTCAAGTGCTCCTGCCAATACTAGATTGGGCGGTGTACCAATCAATGTTGAAATACCACCAATGGAAGCACTATATGCAATGCCTAGCATCAAAGCTTTGCTAAAATCTTCCAATCTAGGTTGGTCGATAATCTCTTTGAATTGAACAACGATAGCCATCCCAATTGGAAGCATCATTACTGAAGTTGCGGTATTGCTAATCCACATAGATAAGAATGCTGTAGCTATCATAAACCCTAAAACCATTTTATCCAGGCTGGTACCAATAATACGTATCACATTCAATGCTATTCTCCGATGCAAATTCCATCGTTCAATAGCCACTGCAATCATAAAGCCACCTATATAAAGAAATACAAACCGGTGTCCATATGATTGCGTGGTTGCTGCAATTGAAAGACCCTGGGTAATGGGAAATAAAACAATAGGTAAAAGCGCTGTGGCAGCAATAGGAATGGCTTCAGTAACCCACCATACCGCAACCCATGCCGTACAGGCTAAAATGGATAGCGCCTCTTGAGACATCCCTTCATATGGTCCTGTCAGGAAGACCAACAGGAAGACCAAAGGGCCTAACAGAAGTTTTAGTAGTTGAATATTCATGTCAAGTAGCTAAGATAGAAAATATCTTAACTGAAGCGTAATGCAATTATCAAAATGGGAAATTCTTATCAAAATGATGGGAAAATACAATTCATGGAAAATTGAACCTTAAATAACCATTTAGTATTCAGTTAGTTATATAGGCAATGATAACTTTGGCATAATTTCAGCTTAAATATGAATTATACATTGATTATTAAATATCGAATCCAAATACTGCCCCTCACCAATAACTTTATTAAGGGGTTAAATCAAATAAGGTAAATAATGAAACCAATGAAAATATATCCTTTCCGAAGTATTCATTTATTTTTAATCCTACTACTTCTTTCGACCCTGTTTATCGGGTGTCAAAGTAAATCTTACTATTCGGCAAATAGCAAAAACCTACAAAGATTTGGTGGATATCAATTGGTCACTGCTAATCATTTAGTGGAAATAAACGACTTGGAATTGTTAATCATCGAATTATCAGCATTAGCTATTGAAGAAGCAAGTAGACGTGATACTTACCTTGCTGCCACGGAGGTTCAAAATAGTTTTGAGAAAATGAAATTAGAAACCAAGATGGAATCAGCCCTTCAAAGGACTACACTCTCAAGCACGCTGAGTGCGGAAAGTGACAAATACTACCATAGATTAAAAAACACAAGCAAGGAAAATTTTGATGACCGATATAAGAATATGCTTATTGAGAAACTTAATGAGTTAAAAATGACCATTGAAGATTACGAGGAAAATGGTCAAAGTGATCGGGTAAAAGAACTTGGAGAAAAGATAGACAATGTCATTGAAGATCACCTTAATCAATTTCAAGGGGATGGGGTAAGCTAACCAATTACCTAAGAATTCGTTTATTCTAATAGGTAAGAATTGCGATGATAATCGTTCATCGTTTATATTGCTTGATCACAAGTAATGCGTTTCAAACGAAAAAATAGGCTCACAACAATAATCACGGTTTCATTAGCAATCCTGATACTTGCTGTGGGTAGTGTTGGTTTGTATACATATGTCAGCCTTGACAAGGTGGTCAATCAACTCAGATATGAGTCCGCTCCCAATTTCAACTTGATCATCTTAAAAGATATCATGGTTTCAATCTCAGGGATTGAAAATGATATGGAATCCTATTTGCTTACCGAAAATGAAACGCATCTTAACAGGTATAATCAAAGAATAAGTGACGCCAATATTTTTCTGGATTCTTTGCAAACAATGAATCAGAACGATCCTGGATTCATTCGTTATACTGATTCTTTAGAATCATTGATAAAACAAAAAGTAGAAATATTAGGTACCCTGGAAGAACTAGTTTCTTACAACTTAAGCGGCTCAATCAATGAATTGGCAGAAAAACTAGACAAAATGCCCATTGAGCTTAACAGTCAGCCTATGCCAGCGCTAACTACCCCAATGCAAAAACCTGATATTGCTAACACCATACCTTCAGATACCGCCACCTTGAATGAAGAGGATAATGATGGGAATTCGGAAAAAAAAGGGCTGGGGAAATGGATTTCAAGCCTCTTTTCAAAATCAAAGAAAGAAGAAGTTATTGCAGATGAAAAGCCTTTTGACACTGTTGATCAAAATAGACTTACAAATGCTAATAGATTTCAAAGTGACAGCAATTTCATTGCTCAGAAGACACAAGAATATCGAAAAAAATTACAACTAGAGTTGATTCAACTCAGGAATGAAAGCAAGGTAATTACTGAAGATATCCGTCAGAGACAGCTTGAACTAGCTCAAAATCAACAGGTCATTCAAAGTAGAATTATTGATCTTCTTACTTATCTGGAAGAAAGAGAAGTTGATAAAATCAAACTAAGGAATTACAATGCCCAAATCATTGCGGACGAGACCAATGATCAGGTACTGGTTTTTTCTCTATTGATGATCATGCTTTTACTGGGAACCAGTTTTGTGATATATAGCTATGTAGAAAAAAATAAAGCATACCAAAAAGTCCTCACGCAGGCTACTGAAGATGCTAACAACCTGGCTAAGGCAAAGGAACAATTCCTTGCGAATATGAGCCATGAGATTCGGACGCCAATGAATGCCATTGCAGGGTTCACACAACAACTCTTAAAGTCAGACCTTTCAACTTCGCAGCACGAGCAATTAGATATTGTACATCGCTCTTCCGGTCATTTATTACACATCCTCAATGACGTTCTTGATTTTTCTAAGTTACAAGCCCATAAATTAACATTAGAAAATCAACCTTATGACTTGCCACAATTGATGGACGATTCGGTAAAACTGATGCAACACAAAGCAGATGAGAAAAATATTCGCATCAATTATTATCCATCAAAAATTCCACATTTTATCAAAGGAGATCCTTACCGGTTCAAGCAAATCCTGATCAACCTTGTCAGCAACAGTATCAAATTTACTGATACTGGCAGTGTTGACATCTACCTTTCAGCGATCAATCGTTTCAAGGTGAATGAACTGGAGCTGATAGTAGAAGATTCTGGGATTGGAATTCCTGATGATCAACAATCAAGGATCATGATGGAGTTCGAACAGGCAGGTAGCGCCTCTGATCATAAAGGAACTGGACTTGGCCTCTCAATAACCAAAAAGCTGGTAGCGCTACACAATGGGAAAATGACCTTAAACAGTGAAATAGGAAGAGGAACAAAGATTACGATCAAATTACCCTTTATTGAATCTGAAGAACCAGCAGAAACTAAAATAGAATCTAATCCTCAAATCAATCTTGATGGCATTTATCTACTCATCGCTGATGACGAGCCATTCAATATCAAGCTTTTGGAAACGATCCTAAAACCTTCAGGAGCAAAATGGGTAACCTGTCGCGATGGTCAAGAAGCTATCGAGCAGCTACAACTCAATAAATTTGATATGGCATTACTTGATCTGAAGATGCCTTCACTATCTGGATTAGAAGTAGCCAGTAAAGTAAGAGAAGAAATTGGACCAAATAAGGACATACCACTTATTGCACTTACAGCCACAGTGGTAAAAGAAGATTTAGATCAATGCATAAAACATGGTTTTAATAATTTTCTAAAGAAGCCTTTTGATGAAAATGAATTATTAACGCTTATTGATTCAGGCATTCAGGTATCAACTAAAAAAACAGCACCCAAAAAATCAGTTACTAGTCCACCCTATGATCTAAAAGGTTTACATGACCTTGGGGATGAATCATTTGTGATTGAAATGCTGGAAACCTTTCTTGCCAGTTCTCAGCCAGGCGTTAGAAATATAAAAACTTATTATGAACATAAAAATTGGGTAGAACTGGCTGACGAAGCTCATAAAATTGTTGCACCTGCTAGATACATTGGAGCAATTGGCGTGGTTGAGCATTTGAAATCTTTGGAGTTAGAAGCAAGAAAAGATCTTCCGAAGATTACATCGATGGAAATTAAAGCTGCTGTCAAAGCACTGGATCAACTAAATACTGAACTAAATATATACCTGGATAAAGTACAGGTGTAATATCTTTACATAATCAATTAATCACACTTGATGAGTGAATCTGATTTTACAATCAATATCGTTGAGGACGATGACTGGTACAGGAAATTCCTGGTCCATAACCTCAGTCTGAACCCAGACCATAAGGTCGTCGCTTTTGAGGATGGGAAAAGTTTTCTGGAGCAACTGGATAAAAAACCTCATGTTGTTACACTGGATTATCGCCTGCCGGATTTTAGTGGCAAAGAACTCCTGAGTAAAATCAAAGCCTTTGATCCGTCCATTGAAGTCATTATCATTTCAGAACAAAGTGATATCGAAACAGCTGTTGAGCTCCTCAAGCTTGGTGCTTATGACTACATCACTAAAACCAAAGATATAAGAGATCGGCTGATCAACATTATCCAGCACATACGTAATAATACATCCTTACAATCTCGAATAGAATCACTTCAAACTGAAGTAGAAAAAAAGTACGACTTCCAAAAGACCATCATCGGTCAAAGTAAAGAAATCAAGCATGTTTTCCATATGATGGAAAAGGCTACCGCGAACAATATTACCGTAGTAATTCAGGGAGAAACGGGTACCGGAAAGGAAGTAGTTGCCAAAGCCGTACACTACAACAGCTTAAGAAAGAAATTTCCTTTCGTTGCGGTTAACATGAGTGCCATTCCAAAAGACCTGGCAGAAAGCGAACTATTTGGTCATGAAAAAGGAGCGTTCACAGGAGCAGCAAATAGACACCATGGCAAATTTGAACAGGCAAAAGGAGGCACACTCTTCCTCGATGAAATTGGTGAGATGGACATCACTTTGCAGGCAAAACTATTACGAGCGTTACAAGAAAAAGAGATCACAAGGGTTGGTGGTAAAGAAGTCATTAAGACGGACTGTAGAATCATTGCTGCTACCAATAAAAACCTCCTTGATGAGATGAAAAATGGGAATTTCAGGGAAGATCTGTATTATAGGCTTTTTGGGTTACCTATTGAATTACCGCCATTAAGAGACCGTGATAAGGATATACTGATTCTGGCTAAATATTTTGTGATGAATTTTTGTAAAGAAAATGAAATACCCGAAAAGACATTGGGTAAGAATGCATTGCAAAAACTTATGGGATACCCATACCCTGGCAATATTAGAGAACTGAAATCTGTCGTAGAACTGGCAGCAGTAATGAGTGAAAATGATGTAATTGATGCAGAGGATTTAACCTTTGCTCAGCCTGATCCTGTTACTGAAATATATTCGGAAGAATTAACTATGCGGGAATATGAGCATAAAATCATCCAGATGTATCTGAAAAACAATGATGATGACATCAAGAAAGTCGCCAAAATACTTGATATCGGGCAATCCACGATTTACCGCATCCTAAAAGAGGTAAAGAAACCCAGCTAGATTTCCCAATTTGAGAATCCCACATTCTTTTTGATAAAACACCTGCTTACTAAGAATAATTAAATATCTGATAATCAGCTATTTAAAGATATTTATTTTTTTGGTACACATTTGGCATATTGAGTATATCATATTCGACAAATAGAAATTTAATATTAAACGAATATCATTAGGATGAAACCAGTCATTAAATATCAATATATACTATTAAATGTCATCATTTTCAGCGTTCTGTTATCTTCCTGTAACATGGAAAAACGGAAAGAGCTGGAGGCTAAAGCAGAACAACTGGAGCATCAGCTTTATGCAAGAGACTCAGCCTTTAATGATATAATGGATCTGATGACAAAAGTAGAATCACAGATTGAGTTAATTAAAGAAAGAGAAAACATCATAGCAAGCAGATCAGGTGATGATTTTGCCAGCAGCACCAGACAAGGACTTGTAGAAGACATTGATATTATCAATGAATTAATCAAAACAACTACCAGTCAGGTTCAAAACCTTTCTTCAAAATTGAATAAGGCCAATATCCAAATTGGTTCATTCAAATCGAGAATTAACAATCTGAGTCAAGAACTAGATTTAAGAAAAGGAGCAATAGCAGAGCTGCAAGAACAGCTTGAACTCAAAGACAATAAGATCAATCAATTGGATGGAGAGGTAAAACATCTTATCACTCAAGTGAATGATTTAGGTGCTACCATAGTATCCCAAAATGAAAAAATATCTGAAAATAACAACGTGCTAAATACTGCTTACTATGTAGTGAATTCTGAGAAAAATCTTCAAGAGAATGGGTTCGTAACCAAAGAGGGAGGTTTTCTTGGTTTGGGAAAAACCATTGAACTTCAAGAAAGTATTTCACCTGAAAAGTTTGAAAAAATAGATATCCGTAAAACTTCGAGGTTTTATATCAATAGTAATAAAATGAATCTGGTTACCGAACATCCAAAGGATTCCTATGAGGTTGTTAAGGACGAAAAAGAAATAGTAAAATATATTGATGTGACTAATCCAGGAGAATTCTGGAGAATTTCCAAATACCTTGTCATATCAGTTAAAGGTTAGTTCAGGCGGTGATCGACAGGCGTGAAAACGCCTATCAGGAGTCCCGGAAATCGGGACTCCTTTTTTTTATTCGTTCAAAACACTTATTAATCATTCTAACTTAACCAGATTAATAGTAAGGGAGTCTTTGACTCCCTTTTTCTTTTATGGTCTACCTAAAATAATTTCACTAATTTTCAGATTGAACCTATGAAAAGAAGAAAATTTGTGAATTATACAGGTGCTGCATCCATGCTGCCCTTTTTGCCTCTTGGAATTTCCCCCAATCATAATGCCCCATCCAATGACACTTTAGAGGTTCATGTGTTTTCAAAACACTTGCAATTTCTAGACTACCAGGAGATGGGGGAAATGGTAAAAGAAATGGGATTTGATGGAGCAGATTTAACCGTTCGCCCGGGTGGGCATGTATTGCCTGAAAACGTAGAATCTGATCTTCCAAAGGCTGTAAATGCATTAACTAGGGTTGGATTACCTCCAAAAATGATGACAACAGCTATTTCAAATGGAAGTGATCCGGTAAATAAGACACTACTAAAAACTGCTGCGCAATATGGTATCCAATTCTACAGGTTAGGATACTTTAGGTACCCGTCTAATGTATCGATGATCTCAGCATTGGAGGAGCTTAATAAGGTGACACAAGAAATTGCATTGCTAAATAAGTCCTATAAAATCTATGGCTCCTATCAAAATCACTCAGGAACCAATATCGTAGGAGCATCCATATGGGAAATAGAAAAGCTCTTGAGACAAACTGAGTTACCTTATATGGGTTGCCAGTTTGACATCAGGCATGCGGTCGTAGAAGGCGGGCTATCCTGGCCAACCAGCTTTAAACTAATCCATGATCGGATTAATTCCATAGCCTTGAAAGACTTTATATGGGAAAAGGTTGACGGCAGTTGGAAACCGCTCAACACTCCAATCGGTGAAGGAATGGTGGACTTTGATAGCTATTTTAAACTATTGAAAAAGCATAACATAAATGTGCCAGTATCATTACACTTCGAGTATGACCTGGGTGGAGCAGAGCATGGAAAAAAGACAATTACCATCAACAAGGATAAGCTGTATCAACAAATGATTAAAGATCTGGAGAAAGTGCGCCTGCTCTGGAAAAATGCATAATAGCATTTTATGCTGTATAAATTGGCTCATCGATTTGGGATAGCCACAAAGAAATAGAAAAAGTATATGCTTAATTATTCAAAACTTATTTCGCCAGTTATTAGCCAACTGCTCTTTCCTGATGCTCCCATCATCCAATGCTTCTTTTAATCGATCATTTATTATTCCCTGTGATGTCCAATGATAAAAATGACAATCTCTGCACTGATAAACCCCAATGGGACCACTCCCTGTCCGGTAGTTGTTTCTACCCCAGGAATCTATTAATGCTTCCTCTGCATCATGAAGTGAATAATAAATCTTTTTTCCGGTGCTGCATTTTTCCATAAGATTGCACTGACTATGGTATTATGACTTTGTGAAAATTCTAAATTAACTGCATGAAAGCTATCATATTTGGTCAACTTGATAACGGCCAAGATGTTACACAATATACACTGGAGAATGGTCAGATTCAAATTGAAATCCTCAACTATGGAGCGATCATCAGGTCGTTGTTTGTTCCGGACCAAAATGGACATGCTGATGACATCGTATTGGGCTATGATACGCTGGAACCATATCTTAAGAACCCTGCAAATTTAGGATGTATTATCGGACGTTTTGCTAACAGGATAGCTGAGGGCAGATTTGAGATAGATGGAGTAAGATATGAGCTGATCAAAAACAATGGGCCTTGTTCTCTACATGGAGGAGAAAATCAACCCCTACACAGGGTTAGTTGGGATGCCCTTGTGAAAGGGCAAAACACATTGGAACTTTCACATCGAAGCCTGGACATGGCAGATGGTTTCCCCGGAAATGTTGATTTTAAGGTAACTTATTCACTTTCCGATCAGCAGGAATTCTCTATAAAGTACGAAGCCACAACCGATAAGAAAACAGTCATTAACCTTACCAACCATGGCTATTTTAACCTCAGTGGTAAGCACCAGGATATCCTGGATCATGAATTACAAATAAAGGGCTCAAAAGCGATTCGATTAAATGAATACCAATTACCGATGGAGATAATGGATATCAGCAATTCACCATTGGATTTCAGGGTATTAAAAGAAATTGGCAGGGATATCAATCTGGCTCATGAACAATTAAAGATTGGTCATGGATATGACAACAACTGGGTGGTGAACCCTAAAATGGCCCCACATAAACATGTTGGCAAGCTTGTACATCGGCCATCAGGACGTTCCTTGGATGTTTATACATCTGAACCCGGCATACAAATATATACCGCCAATCATCTCGACCTGAAAGGTAAAGAAGGCCGCCATTACCAAAAGCATCATGGTGTTTGTCTGGAAACGCAACACTATCCTGATAGCCCAAACAGACCTGATTTCCCTTCTACACTACTCAATCCCGGAGAGACATTTAAATCCGAAACGATTTTTAAATTTAGCCTCTGGAATAAATAGTCAAATCATAATTTTATAAATTAGTCAAAATCATAATATATCTGACATGAAGAATCTATCCCTCCTCCTTGCAACATTATTAATCATTTTAAATTCCTGCGGAAACGAGGAAAAAAAACAAGAAACTGAAAAGGGTACCATTCTAATATTTTCAGAGACACAAGGTTTTCGGCATTCATCAATAGAGGTTGGACGTGAAGCGTTATCCAAAATCTGTAAAGAGAAAGGTTTCCAGGTTGATAGCTCAGAAAATTCATCCATTATGACACGGGAGAACCTGAGTAAATATGCGGCAGTTATCTTCCTTAATACAACTGGAGACATTCTCACCGATAAAGAGCAAAAAGCTTTCGAAGAGTACATGCGGCAAGGTGGTAGCTTACTAGGCATTCACAGTGCAACAGATACTGAATACGAATGGCCCTGGTATGGCAAGCTAATAGGTGCCTATTTTGATAGTCACCCAAAACAACAAGAAGCCAAAATCAAGATTTTAAATAAGACACATCTTTCTACTCAACACTTACCAGACATTTGGGTTAAGTGGGATGAATGGTACAATTTCAAAAACCTTAACCCTGAAGTGAATGTATTGGCAGTAGTAGATGAGACCAGCTATGAGGGTGGTAAAAATGGAGAAAACCATCCAGTATCATGGTACCAGGAATTTGAAGGAGGGAAAATGTTTTACACGGCACTGGGACATACCGAGGAGAGCTATTCAAACCCAGACTTTATCAAACATTTGGCGGGAGGACTGGACTACCTAACAAAGTAATAATTCTTAAAATCAAGCATCAAACAACAAATTCGTGGATAAAACTATCTGAAATTGTTGTTAAGTATTAGCAAAAAGAAAGGGCGTTGAAAATTTCCAACGCCCTGTATCGACAAAAATATCGACCACCAACTTCTTTAATTATTTTCCTCTATAATTTTTGAATTTAGGTCCTTTCAAACCTTTAGAATGTTTAGTCTCTTTGGCTTTCAGGTCTACCACTTTGTAGTGCTTAGGATCAGCTACATAATTGGTATCTTTAAGACTAGCAGTAAGAATCACTTTTTCAGATTGGCTTTTTATGTGCCTGTGGTTCTTTGCTTCTGGCCCTTTGACAGCAGTAGGGTCTACTCTTACCGCGACCTTACTATTTCCCTGATATTTCTCACTGATAGATCCATTTTTATATGCAGGTCCTTTTAAGGATTGGGCATTCATTCCAAATGAAACAAGTAATATGGCTGATGCGAGGGTTATTTTTGCTAATCTGTTCATGGCTAATATCATTTTATTTTAATTAAAACCTTTATACAAATTAACGTACTGATAGACAGAGCGTTGATCACAAAAAATAGGTAATCTTAAGACGTATTTCTACCCAATTGATATGTGGGAAATACGTAACCGAACTAAATCAACTTACGTTTGTAAGCAGTTTTGATCATTTCTGAGGCGTTGGAAACTCCCAATTTCTTCATGATCCTGGATCGGTGTGTCTCAACCGTTCTCACACTGATAAAAAGTCTATCAGCTATTTCCTTTGTTATTTTACCTTCAGCTACCAGCCTGACAATTTCTACTTCCCTATCTGAAAGTATCGGATTAGCTTCTGTCCCCGTTTTAGACATTTCCTCTACCAGAAGGTCAGAGATTTTATCCTTGAAATGTTTTTTGCCCTCAAAAACGGCCAGAATAGCAGTGACCAATTCCTGCTCCCCACTGTCTTTTAACAAGTACCCGTATGCTCCCTTTTTTAGGCTTTCCTTCACATAATGAATTTCCTCATGCATAGTAAGCATAATGCATTTAACGTCAGGGAACTGATTGTTTACCTCAGATAAGATATCTAATCCAGATTCATTTGGCAGTGAAATATCAAGCAGAACGATATCAACTTTATTTTGGGCGAGTAAAACAAGTAAAGATTCCTTATCATCAGCACCTCCAACTAAATTAAACCGATCATCATCCTGCAATATGGCTGCAAGGCCATTTCTAAAAAGTTTATGATCGTCTACCACCACGATTCCTATCTTTTCCATCTTATAAAGGTATGGTTACTTCAATACTTGTTCCTTCATCACCTGATTCAATGATCAGTTGTCCGTTTAATGTTCTGGTTCTTTCTTCCATGTTTCTAAGACCCAGTCCACTTACCTGTTGAACTGAATGATCAAACCCAATTCCATCATCTTTAATAAAAAGGATAATCTGATCCTCAAACGCTGTTACAGAAAGTATGATCTCTGTACAATTGGCATGCTTCAATGCATTATTGATTGCCTCCTGCGTAATTCTATAAACGCCAACGCTTTTGGCTTTGTCTAAAGTTGTCCCGGATTTTTCCAATTCATTCACGAATTTCATCTTGATCTGAGTATTATTTCTAATATCTCTGACTAATTGATTAAGTGTTTCATTAAGTCCAAAATCCATTAGAACTGAAGGCATCAGGTTCCGTGCAAGTGACCTGGTTTCTAATATGGTTTTGTCTAGCAATTCCTTTAATTCCTGGGTTTTTTCACCAGGCGCTCCAATCTTTTCCATTTTGAATTTCATAGTAGTTAGAAGTGTTCCAAGACCATCGTGTAGCTCTCTGGCAAAAGACTCTCGCTCTTTTTCCTGTGTGTCAATCAGTATTTGCTTTCCATCAAGTTCGAGTTTGGACTTTTCCTGATCAAGCTTGATCAATTGTTGACGCATACGGGTAATTGCCAGCCCTAGTTCATCTTTGTCACTAAGTGGAATAAACTTTGAATCCATCTTTCCTTTACCAATTTCCTGTGCGAAAATCACTGTCTGTTTCAAAGATTGAATCAGGTTATTCACAGAGTTTGTGATCTCTGATAATTCATAAACCAAATTGGTTGATGATAATTTAGATGGCAATTCTCCGCGAGACAATAAAGCTGAAACGCGTTGCAGTTTCAAGATTGGTCTAGATAGAAAATAGGCAATACCCAAAGAGATAAATAAAAGAATGCATAAAATAACAGCAAGAATTAATACTAATTCACTTCTTAATTCCAATACCGGCTTCATAGCCTCATCGTAATCAATCTCTGTCAGCAAAATAGCACTTACTCCATGAAACTCCAACAAACGATATGAGCCAATAATCATAACGCCTCTGTAATCCTCATACATCTCCACTCCTATTTCACCCTGGTATGCTCGATTTACACCCAGGGTATTTGCCTTAATAGCGTAGGGATCCTTATCTGGGAAAAATATTGATGGGGTCATCATACGTCTTTCATCAGAAACCAAATATGATTCACCAGTTAAACCAAGCCCTGTCCTCTCTTCTAAAATTCTTTTGACGGAATCCATCCCAAATACTATCTCCACAAATACTTCGCTTGCTTTAAAATAATAATTAAAGTGAGAAGCTTTTCCATTATAATTAGCATGAAAGTCTAGTAACGTATCAAAAGAAATTTTATCAGGGGAAACCCAATTAACTTCCTTCACTGTACTGATGCCACTTAACCTTTCATTGAGGTCTTCCTTTGGCGTTTTATGTGTCTGATAATAAGTGATGATGTGTTGTGCTTCTTCATATTTATCCTGAAGTAATTGATCCAGTAACCGTTTCTTAAGGATGTTAATAGAATTGAGCTGGTCATAGGTCCTATCGATCAACTCTTCTTTGAGATTCGAGAAAAGAATCTGAAAAACCACGCTAACAATGATAGTGTTTACTAAAAATAATATTAGCGTGAGCCAAATATTCAGCCTTACCTTCAATAGATTAAACTTTTATTTATTAACCACATAACATCATATCATCTAGATTAAAATGATCTACGTACGCTGAAGAAATGAGTTCAATTCCTAATTCATTCATTTCAATTTAACTCTCATTAAATACGAATCTGCGGTCATATAAAGCACACTTTCATCTTCATTGAAAGTACAATTTGCTGTAAGCTCACCTGTCAAAATAGTTCCCAAATGTTGACCGTCCGGACTAAGGATTAATACTCCGCCAGGACCAGTTGCAAAAAGGTAGCCTGACTTACTAACCGCCATGCCATCTGGAAGTCCCTTTCTCTCATCCGAGAAAAGTAATTTGGCATCAAATATCAATTTCCCACTTGAAACATTTCCATTATCATCTAATTGATAGGCGTAATACCTTGCTCGCTCAGGATCCGAGACGGCCAGGTATAGCGTTTTTTCATCTGGCGATAGGCCTATACCATTGGGGCGTGTTAGACTATCAATTTGAAGTGTAAGGTTTCCCATTTGATCTATCTTATAGACTCCTTGATATTCCATCTCCTTGATATTCCAATCATCTAAACCATAAGGTGGGTCAGTGAAATAATAAACCCCTTTGCTACTCATGGTGATGTCATTGGGGCTATTAAATCTTAACCCTTTATAATCATCTACTACTGTCTCAAAAATTGCTTCCGGTTGACTTAAAGAACCTTTCATGCGCCCAATCTGCCGATCGCCATGTTGGCAAAGTACTAGCTTCCCGTTCAGATCCAGAATCATTCCGTTTGCTCCAGGCTCCTTCTTACCTTCGTCACTTCCGGTATATCCCGATGGCTTTAAATATTCCGTTACACCTTCAGACTCAGACCATCTAAATACGGTGTTTACTGGAATATCGCTAAATAGTAATACATCCTGATCGGGAAGCCAAAGTGGTCCCTCTGACCACTCAAATCCTGAGGCCAATATCTCAATAACAGCATCCTTAGGAACAAGTTCATCCATTCTTCGATCCAGTCGTGATATTGATCCTGTAATTGGAAAATCACCTCCTTGTGATTTTTTATCTTCTGTAGTTGTACACTGAATTAATAGCAGAAATATCAACAGATAGAAAGGAAATCTTTTCATTGTGGTGGGGTTTCGTTGATCAAATATCCGACGCATGTATTGAATTTCCTAATACTTCCCATATAAGCAAATTTGGAAAAGCTTCTTATTAACTTTTTACAAGATGAACGCCATCAGCAACGGAAACACTATAATCACTTAGTCTGATACCTGTTTTTATAAAATATTTTTCTGAGATATCTGCAATGTATTGACTCTTTTGGTCTTTATGGATCAGGTTTAATGTACATCCACCAAAGCCTCCTCCCATCATTCTTGCTCCTAAAACCCCAGGGTAGGCTTTGGCTAAATCTATGAGTAAATCAATCTCAGAGCAGGTGATTTCATATTCAGTACGCATAGATTCATGGGCACGAAACAATATCCGCCCACATGCTTCAAAATCCTTTTCTTCCAAAGCTTTTACAAAATTGTTGACCCTTATGTTTTCTTCAATAATATATTTACATCGGCGATAAACAACTTCAGGTAATAAACTTTTATAGCTTATCAGCAGCTCCATATCGACATCTCTCAAAGACTGTAACTCAGGGTGACGCTCTTTCATGACTGCAACTCCCTCTTCACATTGAGCCCTTCTCACGTTATACTCAGAAGATGCCAGGTTATGTGAAACATTAGAGTTGAAAAGCACAAGATGAAAGTCACCAAATTCAACAGGGTACAACTGATACTCAAGTGACCGGCAATCCAATTTCATGGCATGGTCTTTAATCCCCATCATAGATGAAAATTGATCCATGATCCCACATTTAACACCTACAAATTCATGTTCTGCTTTTTGTGATAAATGTAAGAGTTGCTGCCTGCTCTGGCCAAGATTAAATAATTCATTTATAGAAAATCCAATGCCATTTTCCAAAGCAGCAGAACTAGACAGCCCTGAACCTATGGGTATGTTACCCCCAAATACGCAATTAAAATTCCCAAAAGTCAATCCAACTTTTTGCAATTGGTCTATTACACCCAATACATAATTTCCCCATCCGTATGTTGACTTTGAAATTGGTTCATTGACATCTAAGGTGATCAATTCATCTTTATCGAGCGAATAAATTTTTGAAACTTTTTGGTCAGTCTTTCCCATAGCTACCACTATACCCTTATCAATGGCAGCAGGTAAAACGTAACCCAAATTATAATCCGTATGTTCCCCAATGAAATTTATTCTACCAGGTGCTGACACAGTCTGAAAAGAACCTGAAAATCGATCTTGAAAAGCACTTTGGACTTGCCTAATGATTGAGGACATAACTTTTTTGAGGCAAAACTGTCACAAATTCTAATAAACAGAACCAAAAAATATAGGTATTACAGCTAAGCTCATAACTACAATTTAAATTCATCAGACTCTTTCTTAAGATCAGCGTAAGAGATAATCTCAATCCCTAAATCTATGATCACCTGCTTCACCTTTTTACTGGTCCATGTATCTGTTACACCCTGTCTATCAGTCGCCACATTTTCGTAGCCTTTATGTGAGATTGCTTTTAGTTCCTCATTATATATGCCCGGATGATCCACCATGATATAGGTACCTGGTTTTAGTGATTTAAGCATTGCAATAAAACTCATTATTTTCTCCTCACTAGATCCTTTGGGGCCAACATATGTAGCTCGCTTGACGTCGAGTCTTCCCATGTCTATATATAATCCATATTCCCTGGCTAGACGTTCTGTTACTTCTGCAACTTTTTCATCAAATCCAGTGCACCCCATATGTCCGGTGATATGAGAAATTCTTGGGATTTTCTTTATTGCTAACTCAATTTGGGCCCTTAACTCCTGCTCAATTTCTTTGAGGTCCCATTCGTGATCTCTGATCGCCATGCCCGGATAATTTTCATTTGGCCAAATCATTGGATAGAAATAGCCATCTTCATCTGTTATACTCGGACATTCGGTCAATGGTCGCCACTTGATGTTATCCCATTCACTTGTCAAAGCCAGGTGAACCCCCACATCAATTCCAGGGTTTGCTTCCAACATTTTAGCAGCTTCTGGAAACCATGGTGAAGGGACAATGACCTCAGTTGATCGCTGTATCCCGTGTTGATAACATTTTATTATTGCAAGGTTTCCCGAATGGGTATATCCCATATCATCGCCACGAACAACTAAGCGAACCTTTTCCTGCTGGCAAATTGAAGAATTGCTAAGTATTAAGGAGATAAAACATATCAGAATAGTTCTCATCTGGAATATACATGAGATATAGATACTGTCAACATATAAAAAAGTAGAATTAGTAAGCCCTAACGGTAATTCCTTTCATGTAATTCATAAAAGCTTTATTGACTACCATATTACCACCTGGTGTTGGGTAATCTCCTGTGAAATACCAATCTCCCGAGTGATTTGGGATAGCTTTATGTAGATTGTTAACTGACTGGTATATCACTTCCAGTTCAGCCTTCATGCCCTTTGGTTGTACAATTTCAGCTATCTTAATTGATACCTCCTCCTCAGTAAAAGGTTCGTATAGCTCCTTCACATAATTAGGAGGTGTAGGGTTACCAATCGATGTTTTACATTTTTCGTAGACCTCATCCAGTTTAGATTCCATGGCATGCTCCTTAAGCAAAGCGACTACAGCCCTAAATGCCACAAACTCCTTCATCTTACTCATATCGATACCATAACAATCCGGGAACCTGATCTGTGGGGCTGACGAAACTATGACCACCTTTTTGGGTTCAAGTTTATCTAAAAGGGTCAATATGCTCTTTTCCAGAGTTGTCCCCCTGACAATAGAATCATCAATAACCACCAGCGTATCCATCTTCTTCTTGATTACTTCGTAGGTAGTATCGTAGACATGTGCAACTAATTCATCCCGATGTGCATCGTCGGTGATGAAAGTCCTGAGTTTAGCGTCTTTCAACACCAACTTTTCAACACGTGGCTTCAATGCCAGGATTTCTTCCAAAGAGTCAGCACTGGGTTTTTGATCAATAATGATGTCTTTTCTATAGTTGATCAGGTATTGGTCAATCCCACGCAAGAGGCCTAAAAAAGCAGTCTCAGCAGTATTTGGTATATAGCTAAAAACAGTGTTTTTAAGATCTGAATTAGCAGCCTTCATTACCTGAGGAACCAATAACTCTCCAAGTTTTCGGCGCTCTCTGTAAATATCTGGGTCAGTACCACGGGAGAAATATATTCGTTCAAAGCTGCAGGCTTTCTTCTCCAGAGGTTGGATAAATTGCACTTCTCTAGGATCCCCTGCCCGATTCATGATTAAGGCATGACCCGGCTTGATCTCCTTGATGTCTTCATATTCACAGTTGAATGCAGTTTTAATAGCTGGCTTTTCTGAAGCCACTACCACTACCTCATCATCTGCATAATAATAGGCTGGCCTAATACCATGCGGGTCGCGTGCTGCAAAAGCAGCCCCAAAACCTACCATACCCACCATGGTATAACCGCCGTCAAAATCTCTACATGACCGCTCAAGAACTCTCCTAAGATCCAGTTCCCTTTCAATCATTTCAGTAGCTTCTTCGTTGGAGACAGAATCCCTGTATTTATCAAAAATTTCCTGGTTTTCTTCATCCAGAAAATGCCCAATTTTCTCCATCACTGTCACGGTATCTACCACCTCCTTAGGGTGCTGACCCAGAGACACTAATTTATTAAAAAGCTCGTCGACATTGGTCATATTGAAGTTACCAGCAATTACCAGGTTTCTACTTCTCCAATTGTTCTGTCTGAGAAAGGGATGACAACTTTCAATATTGTTTTTTCCGTGGGTACCGTAACGCAAATGTCCAAGCCAAACTTCACCTGTAAAGGCGTTATTCATCTTCATCCATTGTGCATCGTAGTATTTATCTCCCCCTTCTATCTTTGCTTTGTTGTATTTTTTGCTGATTTTCCCGAAAATATCTTCTATAGGGCGATTATTAATCGTCCGATATCTACTGATATACCTTGTTCCGGGAGGCATGTTCATCTTGATATTTGCAATGCCTACTCCGTCTTGCCCCCTGTTATGCTGTTTCTGCATAAGAATGTACATCTTATTTACGGCATAGGAGGGCGTCCCGTATTTGTCAATGTAATATTGTAGTGGTTTTCTTAAGCGAAGTAGTGCTACTCCGCATTCGTGTTTGATAGGATCACTCATGAAGATATGTTACCAACCCATGAAGTTAATATTAAATGCAATCTTATTCAAAAATTCTGGGCTTAAGAATAACCATAACACCGCAATTGAGAAAATAGTTACAATAGTTTTTGAAACTAAAGTGAAATTCCCTCTGAAAGGTGAGGTTGCATTCCCAAAAAAACTCTGGAAGGGAATTTGCAAATAGTAAAATAAAGCGAGAACAACGCTGAGAAGGCCAACAATAAAATACGTCAGCATAATCGGTGATCCTGAAGCTTCATAAGCGCTCCATATGGCCGAGAATAAATAAAATTTAGCAGTAAATCCTGCAGTAGGCGGCAAGCCTATCTGTGCAAGTAGTATCCATAAAGTCAAGACCCCAATAAAAGGAAATTGAATGCCAATGCCTTTTAAATCCTTCATCTCCCAGATATCAAACTTTTCATAAAGAGATACAATCATGAAAATTGCCATGGTCATGACAGCATAAACGATCACATACCAGATAAATGCAAGTCCGCCCTGTTCGCCAGAGACTAGCAATGTGGCCAAAAGTAATCCTGAGTGGGCAATGGCTCCATATGCAATCATCCGCTTGATATTTGTCTGTCGCAGCGCTCCAAATGTACCCATTAGTACAGTCATAATTCCTAAAACGGCTATTCCCTGTATATATAGGTCATTTTCCAATAAGGAAAAAGCTGTCAAAACCCTGTGCAACAAAGCAAAACCGGCAATCTTAGGAACAATAGCCAGGATGGCTACCCCATCGGTAGGCGCCTGCTCATAAGTTGATGGCACCCAGAACTGGTACGGCACTACCCCAATTTTAAATAAAACCCCTCCTAACAAACAAATCAAAGCCACATGATAAAAAGGTCCTGATTCTGCAGGAGTCATCGCAATTTCATTAATAAGCATACTTCCTGATAAACCATAGATGAGTGAGATCCCATAAAGCATGATTGCAGAGCTTATTCCTCCAAATAACAGATACTTGATGGCAGCTTCATATGACTTCTTATTGAAGCCAAAGCCCGTAATTAGGTATGAAGAAAGGGAAGTCAGTTCAATACCCAGGTAAAAAATCAGTAAATGATTTGCTGAAAGCATCAAGCTGCTACCCGTTATAATAGAAAGCAGCAAAAAATAATGTTCATACCTCCGAATGGTAGATCGATAAAAAATTATCCAGAGTGCAATGAAAGCAAACAGGATCTTTAGTATTCCAGCAAGGGTGTCTAAATGTAAAGCTCCGGAAGTAGATATGATAGGCGATCCAAATACATCAACCAAAAGGAGCGCACAAAAAAGTGTTAATGAAAAAATGGTTTTATAAACCACCTCATCCCTGGTAAGGAGACCTGCAATCAATAGTATCAGGGCGCCCGCAATCAGTGCGGTCTCAAACCTCAGCAGAGAGATCTCTTCAATGACGTTTTGAAGTGTGCTTTCCATTAAGGAGTGGAATAAATCTGACCTTGAGAAAATATAGCCTCTACAAAAAACTCAACAGAGTTATTCACTGGATCCAACAGCAGATTCGGCGCAATACCAAACAGTACAACAAAGGCCGCCAGAGGCACCAAAATAATCAATTCTCTGATGGTGAGGTCTTTCATCTTCTGCTCCCATTCCTTCTCTCTGGTCCAGAACTTGCCAAAAAACATCCGCTGTAAAGCCCAGAGATAGTAAGCAGCAGATATTACAATACCGGTGATAGAGACAATGCCCACCCATTTCGGCAGGTAATCACTGCCAATTGAACCAAGTAAGACCAAAAACTCACCAACAAATCCACTCAACCCTGGCAAACCAAGGGAAGCAAAGAAAAAGACTACCACAAATACCGTGAATACAGGCATTACCTTAGCTAATCCACTAAAATTAGTGATCCTTCGATCCCCTGTGCGGTCATAAATCACCCCTGCCAGGATAAATAAGGCGGCAGAAATAAATCCGTGAGAAACCATTTGAAAGAGCGCTCCAGAAAGACCCTGAATTGTTAATGAAGCCAGACCCAACATCACAAAGCCCATGTGCGAGACGGATGAATAAGCAATCATCCTTTTAAGGTCATTCTGTGCCATGGCCGTGAGTCCTCCATAAATAATCGATACCATACCGAAGCAAGCAATGGGGTAGCTCAAATCAATGGCTGCATCTGGAAAGATTCCATAGGCCACCCTGAAAAAACCATACCCTCCTATCTTTAGAAGCAAACCTGCCAGCAATACAGAAATGGCAGTTGGTGCTTCAACGTGTGCATCGGGAAGCCAGGTGTGCACCGGAACAGCAGGAAGTTTAATTCCAAAACCTACCATCAGTAATATAAAAGCTACCCAACGAATATTCATCCCCCACAAGGTAATCCCACTTGAAGGTGAAAGAATCCCGTCTTGAATATATCCGCCATCCATCATATTGACCATACTAAAAGTATGAACAACTACATTTTGATCATCAGTGAGGTTTGGCTCTTCTACCGACAGGTAAAGCCCAATCATTACCGCCAATATAAAAAGACTTCCTACCAGGGTATAGATGAAAAATTTGATAGAGGCATATCCTCTTCTGGGTCCACCCCAAATACCAATGAGGAAGAACATCGGTAAAAGCATAAACTCAAAGAAGACATAGAACAGAAAGAAGTCCAGCGCCGCAAAACATCCAATGACGCTTGTACTTAAGATGAGGTATAAAATGAAATAGCCTTTTACATTTTTTTGTAAGTTCCAGGAGGCTAATACGCCAACAAATAAAAGGAATGAAGAAAGCACTATCATAAGTAGACTTATTCCATCAATTCCCACAAAATAGTCGATCTGTAACCACCCATAATTACCCAAATACAAAGAAATCCATTTAGCCCGCTCCACAAACTGAAAGGCATTGTCCCAGTTTTCAGGCTGGATCGATGAATCAAAGGAGAGAAACAAAAAAACAGACAAAATTAGCTGAACACAGGTAGCTCCAAGTGTCAATTGTTTAATCAGCTGATGTTTGTCATTCCCAAGGAAAAGCAATGCTACCGTCACAAGGAGCGGAAAGAAGATAATGAGTGTAAGTATGATATCTTTCATTCGCTAGACTAAAATTGAAACCACAAAAGTATACCGAGTAATGTAAGAAGTAACCATGTCAACTGTATTTGAACTTTGGGAGATTGAAACCCAGTGAAAAATCTACCGATTTGCGCCGAAAAGACCACAAATAAATTAACTGCACCGTCAACTATGTATTTATCAAACCATCCGGTAAGCTTAGCTCCAACCACTGCAGCCACGCCTATGGCATTAACTCCACGGTCAATCACTTGCTTATCAAAATAACCTGATCCCTTTACTGTTTGAGAAAAAACATATTCAACACCAGCATATAGCTTTTCCACATACCAGCCATGAAAGGATATTTTTCCCCATGGGTTCAGTGGCTCTTTTGAAGTCTTAAATTGAATAGCAAGGGTAGCTCCCGGCCTATAGAACCAAAAGGCCAGACCAATACCCAATAAAGTCAGAAAAATGGATGCTATCACAATACCAATGATTGAATGCTGGTCTGATGTTTCAGGCAATCCAGCAAAAAGGTAGCCATTCCAAAACCATCCCTTCGAATCAATCGGATTGAACGCATTCCAAAACCATAAGGAAGCAATTGCTAGGATAAACAGTGGCAACCTAATGGTATATAAGGGCTCCAGGATCTTTTTTGAGAAATTGCTCTCATTGAAGAATACCAATAGTATTTGTCTTACGATATAAAAGGCTGTCAGTGCTGCAGTGCTAAAAGCCAGTATCGGCACTAAATAGTTTCCTGTATTTTGCCCCCAAAGTAAAGCACCTGTGAGAATTCCTTCTTTGGATAAAAACCCTGAAAGAAATGGCAACCCTGAAAGTGCCAGACCACAAAGCACAAATGCATAAAAAGTAACTGGTAATATCTTGTTTAAACCACCCATGTTACGCATGTCCTGAGAATCCTGACCCTTTGCCAGCTCATGCATGTAATGAATAACCGATCCTGCTGCCAGAAATAATCCCGCTTTAAAAAAAGCATGCGTCCAAAGATGAAAAATCGATGCCTGATAGGCACCTACTCCTATACCTAGCATCATATATCCCAACTGGGAGATAGTTGAGTAGGCAAGAACCTTTTTGATGTCAAATTGTGTGAGCGCTGAAACAGCACCCATAAAAGCAGTTATAGCGCCACCAAAAGCAATCACAGCCATATTCCACTCGTTCAATGCTGGTCCCACCCGAACCAATAAATATACACCAGCCGTTACCATGGTAGCTGCGTGGATCAGTGCTGAAACCGGGGTTGGTCCAGCCATTGCTTTCGTCAGCCAGCCAAAGAATGGAAACTGCGCTGACTTACCAAATGCACCAATAATCAGACAGATCCCTGTAAATCCATCCCATTGAATATCCGCAATCGCAATTGCTGAAAATGAGGTTTCATAACCCAGGTTGTAGAGCTGAATAATTCCCAGTAACAAAAAGGCATCAGCAATACGGTTTACCATAAACACCTGTCTGGCGGCAGTAGATCGATGTGCTTGCTCATACCAAAAACCGATTAGTAGAAATGAACCCAAACCTACCAGTTCCCAGAAAACGAATAAGGTGATCAGTTGATCCGACATCAAAAGACCCAACATGGAAAATGCAAAAAATCCAAGTTTTGCTGTATATCGCCCTTTTCCCTGATCATGCTCCATGTAGGTGATTGAGAAGGCTTGCACGAGTATTGTAATCAGATAAACAAGCAAAACCAGCACTGCACTAAGTCTATCAACCTGAAACCCAAACTGAATAGCTCCCAGCCATTGCCATGAAAGAATAATAGGATCTTTAATAAGAAAGAGCTGAGCAGTAGAAAGCGCCAGCCCAAAACTCATAATTGCAATAGAGATTCCTAATGAATTCTTCTTATAAATACCTCCGACGATACCCCCAATTAATGGGATAATAAGTAAAAGGGGCCATATGAAGTTTATAAAGGTCACTAGTTTCTAAGTGAGGTTATGTCATCCAGGTCAGTTGCTTTATAATGCTTGAAGATATTGAGTAAGATAGCCAGTGCAATGGAAATCTCAGCTGCTGCCAACACGACGACAAAAACCGCAGATATCTGGCCATTAAATTTTTGATCAAATTGAGAAAAGAAAACGAGGTTGAGATTAGCTGCATTAAGCATGAGCTCAATTCCTATCAATACAAAAATCACACTTCGTTTGATCAGTACAATTCCTATACCCACACAAAACGTGAAAAGAGAAAGGTATATAAAATATGTTGGGTTTAGGACTTCCATCATTCACTTGATTTTTTGGCCAGGTAGGAAGCACCTACCAGTGAAACCAGTAAAAGAAAGGCTACCACTTCAAAGCCAATGATAAAATCAGTCAAATATATCTGACCTATGTTTCGTATAGGATTATCAACAATCGCAACTTCTCCGACTTTAAAATTTGATTGTGCAGCCAGGAAACTTAAGGCAACCAACAAGGATAAGGTAATCAGAGATCCGAGAACCGGGCTCCTATGTGAGGTAATAAAACCCTTGTCTAAACTTGGCTTAGTGAGCATTAAACCAAATACCATCAGCACAATAATTCCTCCCGCATAAATCAAAAGCTGAACAACTGCCATAAACTCTGCATGAAGTAATACATAAAGCCCAGCCAAACCCAGAAAGCTAAATGCCAACGAAAATACTGCTCTGATCACATTTGTTGTAACCAGAATATAAATCATGGGTAGTACCGTGATGGCAGTGAAAACATAAATGAGTATTTGAGCGATCATTTATCGTCCTTGGGTTTTTTAGGTACGTTTGGTCTTGGTCTGAATGCTGGTTTTACTTTCGGTTTAAACGTAGGCTTGGCCATTCCTTTTGGCTTTGCCGGTTTAGTAGCTTCTGAAGGCTCGTCTTTTTCTTTAACGGCCGTATTTTCAGTGGTAGCCTTCATTTTAGCTTCTTGAAAATCTGCTAATTCTTTCTTTTTCAGTGTTATATCTGCCAAACTCATTTCTGAGAATGCATAGTTATGATCTCTCACATCTTCCTCAGAAAAATCAAAGGTCTTAGTCATAGTCAGACATTCTGTAGGGCAAACCGTGGTACATAAACCACAAAAGCAGCATTTACTCATGTCTATGTCAAACTTGGCAGCATGTATCCTTTTAGGTGTACCATCTGAGGTAAGGCCAATGGTATCTGTAGCACGAATCGGTTCAATATCGATACAATCGACCGGGCAAACCTTGGCACACTTGTCACAAACAATACAGTCATCAATTTCATTGTGAAGCCTGTATCGACCATTGTCGGGAACAGGAATCATTTCATGAGGGTACTGCAAGGTCATCAAACCTTCATTCTGGGAAAAGTACTCCTCCTCAAATATCCCATATGGCTTTCGGAATTTGTAGGCTTTCAATAAATAGCCCATGGTGATCTTCAATCCCTTTAGGAGTGTGATGAAAGATGATTGTATGTTATAAAAATACCCTGTCACTGCTTCAAATTTAAATGATCAACAACTTCCAAATTCCTACGATAAACAATAAAAGTATGGCCAGCGGGGTCAGGTACTTCCACGAAAGGCTCATCAGCTGATCTACCCGTAACCTGGGGTAGCTCCAACGAATCCACATTTGAATGAAAATAAAACCGGTTACTTTGGCAATTAACCATAACACCCCCCATTCAGTTCCTGTCGTCATGTCAGCAAGTCTAAGAAACCCAATATTTGGTAAAGGTGTTTGCCATCCTCCAAAAAAAAGGATGGATGCAAGGAAGGAAACCAACAGCATCATGGCATACTCAGATAGCATAAAAATTCCCCAGCGAAAGCCCGAATATTCAGTATGATAACCACCTATAAGTTCAGACTCAGATTCAGGTAAATCAAAAGGTGTCCGATTGGACTCAGCTAAGCCTGCTATGAAAAAGATCACAAATGAGACCCAAAGAATTGGCATCTGAAAAACATTCCACGCCATGAATCCAGTCACCTGAAAATTAGTAGAAATGCCCAAAATGATTGAGCTCGCACCTTGCTGTGCACTCATCTCCTGAAGGTCCAAAGTCTGTGACATCATTACCACGCTCAAAACACTGAGGCCAAGAGGGATTTCGTAAGAAACGATTTGAGCCACGGCACGCATGGCTCCATAATACGCATATTTATTGTTAGATCCCCATCCTGCCATGAGGATTCCCAAAACATCCAGAGATACAATGGCCAATAGAAAAAAGACACCTGAGTGAATCTCTGCTCCAGCAATATTAATCGTCATCGGGAGTACCGAAAATCCAGCAAATATGGCTGCGAAAACTATAATTGGAGCCGCTAAAAACAAAGGTTTATCTACCTGATACGGCCTGATATCCTCTTTTTGCATCATTTTTAACAGATCTGCAATTGATTGAAGAATCCCTTTCGGACCCACTTCCATCGGTCCGTAACGGCTCTGAATAAAGGAAGCAATCTTCCGCTCGCCATAGACACCAATGACAACAAATGTGAGGATAAATGGTAAGAAAAAGAGGAATGTAATCATTTGCCCTTAGGCTGGGTTTAATTTGCTAAATTAATAGGTAAGTGGTACAACAAAAAACCATTTCGGAATTGAATAAATCAAGGACAAATTACGTGACTATCACCGGGATTCTTTTTATTACAATTAAAGGCTTTATAAAGGAGATAATTAACTTTCCAATCCCAAAGATGAATCTAATAAAACTGAATCTTTTTTAATATGAGGATAATCCTTACCACTTGCTTAATCTTATCCAGCCTTTTTGGTTTCTGCCAGCCATTAATCAAAGAGATTGATGCATACCTGATCAAAGCCCGGCAGGACTGGAATATTCCGGGAATGGCTGTGGCCATCGTCAAAGATGGAGAAACCGTCCTTTTGAGAGGTTATGGATTTATTGAATCGGGAAAATCAGAAAGGGTAGATGAAAATACCCTGTTTGCTATTGCCTCCAATACCAAAGCATTTATCAGTGCTTCATTGTCTCTACTTATGGAGCAGGGCAAGCTTAGCTGGGATGATAAAGTCATTGATTTTATCCCAGATTTCAAACTCTATGATACTTATGTGACCTCACATTGCACCATTGAAGACCTCCTCTGTCACCGGGTTGGGCTAGGTACTTTCAGCGGAGACCTTATCTGGTATAAATCTGAGCTGACTTCCCCAGAGGTCATCAAAAAAATCAAGCATGTGCCCCAGGCCTATGGATTCAGGAATGGTTATGGATATTCAAACCTGATGTTTATCACAGCAGGTGAGGTCATCAAAAAAGTGAGTGGTCAAAGCTGGGATGTATTCTTGGACTCTGCGTTTTTTCAGCCACTAAATATGTCTCGAACAGTAACCTCTACCCATCAACTACAGGAATTAGCAAATGTATCTTCTCCTCATAAGCCGTATATCGGTGGTAATCAGGTAATTGATTGGGTCAATTGGGATAATATGGGCGCCGCCGGAGGTATCATCTCTTCAGCCATGGATATGGCCCAATGGATAAACCTTCAATTGAATCAGGGAGTGTTTGAACAGGATACCCTCATTCCCATGCGTCAACAACTAAAGATGTGGACCATTCACAATTCAAGAGAACTCACAGAAAGAGATAGAAGGTTGATTCCCGGTAAGCTTTATAAAGGCTATGGGCTTGGATGGAATATTGACAGCTATAGAAATAAACAAGTAATCTCTCACGGAGGTGGTTATGATGGCATGTATTCTAAAGTGATGATGATGCCCGAAGAAAATCTGGGCATTGTGATCCTGACCAATTCCATGAAAAGTATATCTGACCCAATTTCTTATTTCATCATAGATCGCTATTTAGATGCAGCATACAGAGACTGGTCTGCGGAGGCTCTGAACTTTCAGGGTTCCGGAAGCCCAAACAGAATTACAACGCTTAGAAATGCCAAAGTCAAAAAGTCAAAGGCCACTTTAGACCTGGAAAAATATGCAGGGACCTATTATTCTGGAATACATGGCAAAATTCAAATTCTGGTTGAGCCGGATGGATTAAGACTTGAGTTCGAAAACATGCCTAAACTAAACGCCTCCCTCGAGCACTGGCATTATGATACATGGGAAATAAATTGGGATGAAACCCATGCCTGGTTCGATTTTGGGCTGTTACAATTTCAAATAGATTCAGACATGAATGTAAATGAGATACATTTTGATGTACCCAACTACGACATCTTCTTTGATGAGGCAGATCCGAAAAGGGTTAATTGATTAAATAAAAAAGCCCCGATATCTATTTAATATCGGGGCTTTTTGCAAGCAAAGAGTTAAAATTTAATTGATTATTTAATCAAATATAAAAAATCTAACTCATGATTGCCATTAATAAATCACTTTGTGTGATGATGTGTACTTTGTGTTGTTCATCTCTAACCAATAAGGCCTTATTTTCCTTGTTTATTAGCGATGAAAGCACATCTAATGTATTATCCATCCCCACAAATTGAAAGGATTCATCCATGATTTCACTCACTGGCTGACTCTTTAGCTGTGGGTTTTCCATCATGCTTTTCAAAACTTTAGAATCACTCAAACTGCCAACAAATTCATCATTATCACCCACTACTGGGACCTGGTCTATTCCAAACTTGTTAAAAAGCTGAACCGCTTCTCCTATCAGGGTGTCTTTTTTGATCGTTCTCAGCTCTCCATTTCCATGCTTATAATTCACAATATCTTTCGCTGTAGCAAACTTCATCGACTCAAAAAAGCCGTGATCTTTCATCCAGTCATCATTGTAAACCTTCCCGAGGTATCTGGTTCCATGATCAGGTAAAATGATTACCATCACATCATCTTTCTCTAGGTTTTCCCTGGCATATTCCAAAGCTCCATAAACAGCTGATCCACAAGACCAACCGACAAAGAGTCCTTCTTCCCGTGACAACTTACGAGCCATGATAGCTCCGTCTTTGTCCGTTACCTTGACAATGTGATCTACCAAATCGAAGTCCACATTTTTAGGGAGAATATCTTCTCCAATGCCTTCTGTGAGATAAGGATAAACCTCATTCTCATCAAATTTTCCTGTTTCCTTATACTTTTTAAAGACTGATCCATAGGTATCAATACCCACGGCTATCACGTCTTTGTTTTGCTCTTTTAGGTATTTTGAAGTACCACTTATTGTTCCACCGGTACCCATACCAGCTGCATAATGAGTAATCTTTCCCTCAGTGTCTTGCCAAATCTCCGGTCCCGTGGTCTCATAATGGGAGGCCGTGTTAGACATGTTGTCATACTGGTTGGGATAAATTGAATTTGGAATATCCTGATTAAGTTTCTTTGCCACAGAATAGTAAGATCTGGGATCTTCTGGTGGAACATTAGTCGGACATACGATCACCTCTGCCCCTACTGCTCTCAGGATGTTTATCTTCTCCTGAGACTGTTTATCTGCCAATGTGAAAATACATTTGTAGCCTTTGGCAATCGCTACCAGGGCCAGGCCCATGCCTGTATTCCCTGAGGTTCCCTCAATGATTGTTCCGCCCGGTTTAAGCTCACCTTTTTTTTCTGCATCTTCAACCATCTTCAAGGCGATCCGATCCTTGATTGAATTGCCAGGATTAAAATATTCCACTTTTACTAAGATGGTACCTTCAATCCCCTTGTTAACGGAGTTTAATTGAACCAACGGAGTATTACCTATCGTATCAACAATTGACTTATAGTATTTCATGCTTCACTCTTGTTTTGCCCCGCAAAGTTATGGATTTAAGATTTCTCAATTGTCAGAGGCAAGGCGATTAAAAAACAGTTAAACCCGATGGATCAGTTCCCAATTCTGAATAGCTTTGGAGAACGAGAAAAATCAATGGAGCTTCATGATTAACAGAGTCGCCGTCTTTTGTGGATCCAGTGCCGGGAAAAATCCCCTTTATACCCAGGAAGCCCAATCCCTGATTCAAAGCTTTCATACACGGAATATTGGATTGGTCTATGGTGGTGGAAAAGTTGGACTGATGGGTGTATTAGCAGCCGAAATGCTGAAACTGAAAGGTGAAGTGCATGGTGTAATACCAGAAAAACTCATGAAATGGGAACTTGGTCACACGGGCATTACGCAATTACACATTGTTGAGACTATGCACGATCGTAAAGCCATGATGGCTGACCTTTCTGACGCATTTATTGCCATGCCGGGAGGTATCGGCACATTAGAGGAATTTATAGAAGTCTTCACCTGGCTACAACTTGATTATCATCAGAAGCCATGTGCAATCTTTAACCCAAACAACTATTTCGATAAGTTTATGGACTTTTTTGAACACATGATAGCCGAGGGCTTCCTCAAACAAAATATAGCAGATACACTAATTATAGACACAGACGCAGAAGCTTTGATGGATAAGATTGTGACCTATCAGGCGAAAAATTAAAGCTATCATCCATAGGCTTGTGGAAAAAACGTTTCCAATATGTGGATAAATAATCCGCCATTTTTTCCAATTTATCTCATACTTATTCATTTTTACTTAAGATTTAGGGATCACCCACTTAATATCGCTTCAAGTTGAATAAGAAAAAATTAGACTGGAACACCATCGTCCTCATCTTCGAGGTCTCTGCCTTTTTGGGTTTTCTGGCTATTATCGTTCTCAACAGATATTATCAATTTTTTTAGCGAGGAGAATAAACCTTTACTGAGATTCCTTGTCCAAGAGACATCACTAAAAAATTAAGCTCATGATAAAGTTGATATTCACCCTATACATGTTATTCCTTTTCATCTTCGCTGCAGAAGCATATCCCAACCAGACTCAAAGATCTGCAGAAAAGACAATGGTCATAGTCCAAAATGTAGATCAGGTGGCCGTGGTCCAGAAAAGGGCGCAGATCAGACTACAAAGAAGGGTTCATAGAAAAAGAATTATTAAAGCAGAGCGCAGGCATATTCGTGCACACCGAAGACATGCCTTACATTGTGATCATTAAAAAAACAAAATCTTTTCATTTATTTAGCAAGCATATAGTCCCGGTATAAAACACCGGGACTTTTGTTTAGTAAACCCTCCTCATTCAAACGGTTTATTTTAGATTTGCCCGATGGCGAATGAAGCGCAGGAAGCATACCTGAAAGAACTTAATCCAGCACAATTAGAAGGGGTAATCAATGTAGAAGGTCCATGCATGCTCATAGCAGGAGCAGGTTCAGGAAAAACAAGGGTGCTTACCTACAGAATTGCTCATCTGATCCAGCATCATAAGGTCGATCCATTCAATATCATGTCATTAACTTTTACCAATAAGGCGGCAAAAGAAATGCGTCACCGGATCGAATCCATAGTAGGAGATAATGCACGTAACCTGTGGATGGGTACTTTTCACTCTGTTTTTGCAAGGATACTGCGTTCCGAAGCCAGTAAAATAGGTTTCCCCAGCAATTTCACTATCTATGATACGGATGATTCTAAGACACTTATTCGCCAAATCGTCAAGGAAAAGAACCTGGATGACAAACTCTACAAGCCAAACCTTGTTTATAACCGCATTTCCGGAGCTAAAAACCGGTTAGTCTCCTGGGAAGAATATTTGAACAATCCTATCTACGAAGAAGATGACAGGGCGAACATGCGGCCTGAGATGGGTGAGATCTACAAAACCTATTTCCTGAGGTGTTTCGCTGCTGACGCCATGGACTTTGACGACCTGCTCTATTACACCAATGTCCTATTTCAAGAACAACCAGAAACACTCAACAAGTATCAGCAAAGATTTCACTATGTACTGATAGACGAGTTTCAGGATACCAATATTTCTCAATACCTGATCGCAAAACGATTAGCTGCAGTCCGCCAAAACATTGCCGTAGTAGGTGACGACGCCCAGAGTATTTATGGATTCCGAGGGGCAGACATCCAAAACATCTTAAATTTTGAGAGGGACTACCCTGAGCTGAAGGTTATCAAGCTAGAGCAGAATTACCGTTCCTCTAAAACAATTGTCAATGCAGCCAACTCCATCATTAACAAGAATAAGGCTCAAATAAAAAAGAGTGTCTGGACAGACAATGAGGAAGGTGAACTGATTGAGCTGATCAAATCAACTTCAGATAATGAAGAAGGTCGGCTGGTTGCCTCAGCTATTTTTGAAACTAAGATGCAGCATCAGGCTTCCAGTGATGAATTCGCCATCCTGTATCGAACAAATAGCCAGTCCAGGGCAATGGAAGAAGCCTTGCGCCGAATGAACCTTCGCTATCGGGTTGTCGGTGGTGTTTCCTTTTATCAACGAAAAGAAATCAAGGACCTACTCAGCTATTTACGATTTGTCGTAAATAAAAACGATGAACAAGCCATGCGCAGAATCATCAACCTGCCCAAAAGAGGTATAGGACCAGGAACAGTGGAGAAACTCATTGTGGCTGCAGATGAAGAGAAAAAGTCTTTATGGGAAATCATTGAGCATGGTGCTCAGTATGTCGGTGGTAAAGGCGGTACACAGGTTGAAAATTTTGCTGCACTAATCAAAAGTTTCAGGTTGACCTCGGAGAAAAAAGATGCCTATGAGGTAGCATCGCAGGTTGCTAAAACATCTGGCTTACTGAAAGAGCTCTACGAAGACAAGACCATCGAAGGCATGAGTCGTTATGAAAACGTTCAGGAACTTCTCAACGCCATCAAAGAGTTTACCGATAGCCCGGAAAGAGAAGACAAAAGCCTGAGCGCATTCCTGCAGGAAGTGGCGTTGCTCACCGATGTTGATCGCGAAGATGCATCCGAAGATGCCATTACCATGATGACCATTCACATGGCCAAAGGACTGGAATTTAATTATGTATACATCGTCGGCCTGGAGGAAGAGCTATTTCCCTCCCAGATGATGCTGAGCAGTCGGGCAGACCTGGAGGAAGAGCGAAGACTCTTTTACGTGGCGATTACACGTGCTAAGAAAAAATTACACTTCAGCTACGCCCTCAACAGGTATCGTTTTGGGAGGCTCAAAAACTGCGAACCCAGCCGTTTTCTTGAAGAGGTAGACCCTGCATTTATCAAGGTAAACAAGAAGTTTTCAACGACGGCTCCCCTTTCCTCTGCGGAGAGTTATGTCACAAAGAATTTCGTAAATAACCTGAAAAAAGATCAGGCCAATAGGAAATTTGCTTCTGCACCTGCTCACAAAGTGAGTGAAGACTTCGAGCCAAGTGATACCTCCGGTCTGGCAGTAGGCATGAAGGTTGAACACCCAAAGTTTGGTTTTGGTGAGGTTACCCTCATCGATGAACAGGGCTCCAACCGCAAAGCCAAGGTCAACTTTGACAAGACAGGAGAAAAGACATTATTGTTGGCATTTGCTAAACTGAGAATTTGTTAGAAACCACCTTTCTGGGAGGGTTTTTAAGCTTAAACTACATTTTCCCAAAGAATTTATCCTACGAATTATACCATCTCATATTCAATCTAACACTTCCAAGTAGCTTCTTCATATTGACTTCATGCTATTTTATCGCCACACTTCCATGCTGAAACAACTATCAGATTCTAAATAAGGAAGCTTGATTTAATACATAAATAAAATTGAAGTGCTAAATTTGGCTCTTGCCAAACCTCTAAAACCTAACTATGAAATTTGCACACCATTACTTAAATACATTCCTTATTATAACAACTGTTGCTTTTGCTACCTTATTCATGCAATGTAAAAGCGAAAAAAAGGAAACTGTAAAGACAGTCGTAAATGAAACCTTCTTAATAGCACCCGAAGGCTTTTCAGTTGAAGAATTCGCTAAAGATTTAGGAGCAATACGTCACCTGACCGTCGCTAAAAATGGTGATGTCTATGCCAATAGAAAAGTGCTTAAAGACGGTAAGGCAATTGTATTACTCAAGGATACTAATAAAGATGGCGCCATTGACGCGCAAGAGAATTTTGGTGAACTGCCAGGCACTGGAGTTCTCGCAAAAGACAGTTATTTATATGCCTCTTCAAATTCAGCCGTTTACCGCTACCAATTAAATGATTCACATGAAATCATAAATACAGCTTCGCCGGAAAAAATCGTAGGAGGGCTAGTAGATACAGGTCGTGACAATGCTAAACCTTTTACCATCGACAATAATGGCAACCTGTATGTGACCGTAGGTTCCTACAATGATGCCTGTAGAGATGAAGAAACAAAAACCGGAATGATGCCATGTACCATATTGGATTCCGCTGGTGGCATTTGGAAATTTAAAGCCGATAAACTCAATCAAACTTACGCTGATGGAACAAGGTATGCTACCGGAATTAAAAATGCCGTCGGATTAGATTGGAATTTCAAAACAAACTCCTTGTTTGCAACGGATCACGGCAGGGGAAGGCTACATACTTTTTATCCTGATCTCTATACCCAAAAACAAGAGGATGATTTGCCTGCAGAAGTACTTTATGAATTGGAGGAAAATGACAATGCAGGCTGGCCATACACCTACTATGACCCCTATAAAGAGGCGAGAATTGTCTCACCCGAATATGGTGGAGATGGAGAAAAAACGGGTGGAGAGGATGCTATTTCACCAATATTAGCCTTTCCGGCCCATTTTGCACCTAACGATCTACTATTCTATACAGGAGACATGTTCCCGGAGCGATACCAAAATGGTGCGTTCATTGCTTTTCATAATCAAAACAAGACCCTTAAAAAGGGCTTTATTGTTGCCTTTGTTCCTTTTACAAATGGGAAGCCATCAGGAAATTGGGAAGTTTTCCTTGACAATTTTGCGGGAGTTGATTTAACAGAACCTAAAGAGGCATTGAAACATCGCCCTTGTGGATTGGCACAGGGACCAGACGGTGCCTTATATGTAGCAGATGACCATGGTGGATCTATCTTTAAAGTCACTTATTGAAAGCAATTAAATTGGTCTCAAAAAGAATCACTCAACACAACCGAGCGATAGTTTGTTTAGGCAATTACCTAATGCAAGTATGGCTCTAATTAATATTTTGTAAGCAACTATGCCTGCATGTGCTTTTCTTTCCCTATCCGATACGGAAGGCTGGTTTATTGATGATGATTTGGTTCATGAACCTTTGCGGAAATTAGGTTGGGGAGTTCAAAATATTCCATGGAATACACCTACAGATTGGAATAACTTTGAACTGGTAATCATTAGAAGTCCGTGGGACTATCAGGACCATCTAAAACAATTTATGGAAGTCCTGGGTGAAATCGATGCCTCTGATGCGATGCTGCTGAATAGTCTAGATATCGTGCGTTGGAACATAAATAAAAAATACTTATTTGATTTACAGCGGCAAGATATTGAATTGGTTCCTACCGTAAAAGGCCTTGATTTTGATAGGTCTGCAATTGAAAATGCTTTCGAGAAATTCAACACAGATGAATTAATCATCAAACCAATGATTGGGGCCAATGCAGATGACACCTTTAGGATCAGCAAGCTTTCGGTCATGGACCTTGAAATGCTTACTTCTATATTTGATAAGCGTGAGTTCATCATTCAACCTTTCATGCAGCATATCATTGATGAAGGAGAATTCTCTCTGATGTATTTCAATGGTAGGTTATCGCATGCGATCCTGAAAACAGTAAAAAAAGGTGATTATCGTGTACAAGAAGAACATGGAGGAGGTGTCATTTCTATAGATAATCCACCTACAGAACTGGTGGTTGCAGCAAATAGAGTGATGCGCTGTCTATCAGAAATTCCCCTTTATGCAAGGGTTGATCTTGTGAGGACCCCTAATCATTCCTTTGCCCTGATGGAGCTTGAATTGATTGAACCCTGCTTATATTTTAGGTTTAGTGATAAATCTGCATCAGTATTTGCTGACTGCATTGATGAATGCTGGAAAGAAATCAGCAGCTCATATCATAGAGTTGATAAGTAGCGGATCTATCTGGCTCATTACGATATGAGATAGTCAAATCCGTGAGCCACAGACCCTGGGATTGGCGCTTCCTCCTCAAAATTCGATTCGAAAAAAGATTCCTTATTATCTTACGATGTCATTACCAAACAGTAAGAAAAGCGATAAATTTTATTCTATGATCATTACCAAAACCATGAAAATCTCTGGTACACTTTGCATTCTTTTTCTTTCCCTTTCGCTCCATGCCCAATATACGGGATCGGAAGATCAGAAATATTATGATATTATCAATGCTGTTTCGGCCGACCGCATTCAAAAGGACATTGAGCAATTGGTTTCATTTGGCACAAGGCACACCTTGTCAGATACTGTTTCAGAAACACGTGGCATAGGCGCTGCCAGACGATGGATCAAGTCTGAGTTCGAACAGATCTCCAAAGATTGCAAAGGATGCCTGGAAGTAAGCTACCTGAGAAATCTGGTAAAAGGAGATCCTAAGACAAGGATAAAACAGGATGTAGAAATTGTCAACGTGATGGCTGTGAAGAAAGGCAGCAAGTATCCTAACCGATACGTGATCATGTCAGGGGATATAGACAGCCGGGTGAGTGATGGTATGAATTCGACCTCGGATTCCCCGGGAGCAAATGACAATGCGTCGGGCATGGCCGGCACCTTAGAAGCAGCACGTGTACTATCAAAATATGATTTTGAATCAAGCATCATTTTCGTAGGACTGTCAGGAGAAGAGCAAGGCCTGTATGGTGGGAAGTATATGGCCAAAGTCTCCAAAGAACAAGGCTGGGAAATTATAGGTGTGCTGAACAATGACATGATAGGCAATATAGAAGGGGTTAATGGTGTGATCGACAATAGAAGTTTTAGGATATTCTCAGAACCAACTCCTGTCACTGAGACAGAACAGGAAAGAAACCGTAGAAGATTTCATGGCGGTGAGGTAGATGGCATCTCACGTCAATTGGCACGGTACATACATCGCATGACGAGCAAATATATGCCGGAAATGAACCCAAAGATGATTTATCGACTAGACAGGTTTGGGCGAGGAGGTCATCATAAACCCTTCAATGATGTAGGATTTGCAGGTGTCAGAATCATGGAAACTAATGAAAATTATCACCGTCAACACCAGGATATCCGCGAAGAGAATGGGATTAAATATGGGGATGTGATTGAAGGGGTCAATTTTGATTATGCGGCCAAACTGACTGCTGTTAATGCGATTAATCTTGCAGGACTAGCCTGGGCACCTCCTGCTCCTATTAAAGTAGAGATCGCAGGGGTAGTAGAACCCTCCACCTCGCTAAAGTGGACAACCTTAGAAGATGATCAATTAGCAGGATATAAGATTTACTGGAGAGATACCACTGCTCCGCAATGGCAGCATTCAAGATTTGTGGGTAAGACCAATGAATTTTTATTGACTGGCATTGTCATAGACAATTACTTGTTTGGTGTGGCATCTGTTGCCAAAGATGGTACAGAAAGCCAGGTAGTGTTCCCATCTGGCGTTTATAACCGGGAGTAATATTACAAATTCAGGTGGGATTTGGATTTCATGCCATCATATTAACCCTTGATCAGCCTCTTAACTCTTCCAGGGATTCCTCATGGTTACTTCTCTTTAATTCATAAACGAAACAGATACTATCATCAAATTTTCGCTCTTCCAAAAACTTAAATCCAAGTTTTTCATAAAATCTATGGGCTTTGGTATTACTTTTTAATGGGTCAATCAGTATGCCATCTACATCTGGGATTTTGAAACATCTATCAATCGCATGCTTCATCATTATGGTTCCGTAACCTTTATTCAGATTCTCCTCTTCTCCGATCCATATATCAATGGCTTTTTTATTTCCTGTTATTTCTCCCCAATAATGGGTCTCTTCCTGATTAGGATCAATGATTTGAATTATTCCTATTGGCTCTTTTCCTATTTCAGCAATCCACTGTTCTCTCCATTCCGGTGTTCGAGTGAGTTCCGATTCCCAATGCCAATCATCATCCGGATCACACGCAATAATATGAGGCTTTTTGTCCCAATACTTCAACAATTGAAGATCACCTATAGTCGCAGGTCTAAATTCCATCATGGTAAATTGGTGTTACTGATAAAACCATAGGATGCACAGTGACATGATTAAATCTTGTAATCACTAATCCGTCCAAACAAATTTAATGTATTGAGTGATTACAAAAAGCCATAGGAAACCTGGGGTTACAGACGTAACTTTCCCATCAACCAGCTAACTTTATTATTTTGCATACCTAAAATCATTCTTCGAGAATTGGGCCTAATTGCTTATTAATCCTTTACAGTAACCTCATCAGCTTTATGAAACACCTCAAAGAACAAGTGCATCCAAACCCATCGCGTCGTGATTTCCTGAAATCAGGAAGTGTGGCAGCTATTGGTATGACTTTACCCTGGAATCAATCATTCGCATCCCCTCCAGAAAAAAAGCTACGCATCGGTATTGTTGGTGGTCGGTTTGGCTGTTCCTTCCAGTTTCATGAACACCCCAACTGTATCGTTGAAGCCGTGAGTGATCTGAGGCCCGAACGCAGGGAACGTTTAATGCAGACTTACAAGTGTTCAAAATCTTTCCCCTCACTTGAAGAATTGGTTAAGGATAAAAACGTAGATGCTGTAGCCGTATTTACGGAAGGCCCCAACCATTGTAATCATGTAATGGAATGCCTGAAAAATGGGAAGCATGTATTATGCGCCGTTCCAGCAATCTGGGGATCTGTTGCAGAAGCTGAAATGTTATTTGAAGCTGTAAACAAATCTGGTCTGATTTATATGATGGCAGAAACCAGCTATTACCAGCAGCACACAATTTCTGCCAGAAATTTTTATGAACAAGGCAAATTTGGTAATCTTTTTTATTGTGAATCAGAATACCAGCATGATGGTCTTGAAGAACTTTATTTTGAAAATGGAAAACGTACGTGGCGATATGGTGTGGCGCCTATGCACTACCCAACCCATTGTACGGCTCACTTAATCAGTGTTACCGGAGAGCGACTTACGCAGGTCAGCTGCAATGGATGGGGTGATGATGATCCCATTCTTAAAGACAATGATTACGGTAATCCCTTCTGGAATGCCTCCGCCCTGTTTAAAACTGATCGTAAGAACAGTTTCCGGGTCAATGTTTGGTGGAAAGGCGCTCACATGGGCTGTGAAAGGGCCCAGTGGATTGGGGATCAAATGAGTTTTTATACTCCCAACCCTGTTGGTAGCGACTCCATCATCATCCAGTCAACCGAAGCATTGGAAAAGGATGATGCAGGCTTCGTCCGGTCTGAATCGAAGAAGCAGCCTTACAACCAGCCCGACTGGTGGAAAACCGATCTCCTTCCCGAGCCTTTGAGGCATAACAGCGGACATCATGGATCACATACGTTTATCACGCATGAATTTGTGGAAGCCTGTTTAAATGAAAGAAAACCAACGGTAGATATTCATGAGGCACTGGCCTATACGGTACCCGGCGTCATTGCCCATGAATCTGCTTTGAAAGGTGGAGTTTCCATGACAATTCCTCAGTTTGGCTAAACCAATTATGCAAACCGGTTCATCCTGACTACATTAACCTGATTTAAAATCATAAGAAGACCCAGATATGCAAATCAAAAAATGTAGTTTCACCCTGTTTATAATCTTATGGATAAGTGTCTCCACTCTTGCGGTTGCTCAATATTACCCGCACGACGATCATAGCAATTACAAAGAAGATTATCGGGGACAGTACCATTTCAGTCCGAAATCAGAGTGGATGAACGACATCAACGGACTCGTCTACCAGGGTGGTAAATACCACATGATTTATCAATGGGGGAAAAAAATTAGGCATGGAGGATACGCAACCAGTCGGGACTTATTGCACTGGGAAGATAAGGGTGTGGCCTTGATTCCACAAAAGTCCTTTCTACCTGCTGAGGCAAAACGCAATGTGACAGGCGATCAGGTGTACTCCGGAAGTGCGGTAGTCGTTTCAGGCAAAACAGCAAGAAAAATAACCGGATCAGAAAAAGAAGCCATTGTAGCCATCTATACCGGCACAGCAAAAGGCACCTGCCTGGCCTGGAGTAATGACAATGGTCAGACGTGGCATGATTATAAAGCAAATCCTGTGGGGAACCTGACCAGCACTGCCGATCCACGTGATCCGTGTGTTTTCTGGCATGAGCCTACCAATAAATGGGTGTTGGCGCTTTATGAAAATGGCACAACCTTTTACGGATCCAAAGATTTGATCAACTGGGAATACCTGAGTAATATCAAATTTGGCTATGAATGCCCAGACATCTTTCAACTACCATTAGATGGTGATATGAACAATAAGAAATGGGTACTTCAGGATGCGAATGGCTCCTACCTAGTAGGTGAGTTTGACGGAAAAGTTTTTCAAAAAGATGAAGGTCAGAAGACACAGGTAATGGATGTTGGACCTGACTTTTATGCTGCACAGACTTTTCCCATGGGAAACCTGCCAAACGAAGATTCCCGAATCATTCAGCTGGCCTGGATGGATCACTGGAATGGTGGGGTAGGTGAAAAAGGATGGGAACGCAATGCCACCTTTCCTGTATCTCTGGGATTGAGAACCATCAATGGACAAAAGCAGATCACACGAAATCCTATCAATGAAATTTCTATCCTCTATGAGTCTACGAGGAGTTGGGAGAATCAGCTGATAACCCCAGAGAGTCAATTGTTAAAAGATATTCAATCTAAAAAATTTGAACTCACTCTGGAAGTGGATCTATCAGAAAGCAATGCATTGACAATCGGATTGAAAGTAGCCAACAAATTCATTGTATATGACCTCCACAACAAGACCTTATTATCTAAAGAATTGTTACCAGATGATTCAAACCATGTTAAAATCAGGTTATTAGTTGACTGGGGACAGCTTGAGGTATTTGGCAACGATGGAATTTTTTCCTATTCCCAACAATTTGCCTTCTCGCCTGACCATAACACCATTGAACTCTTCACAGACGGCGACGTTAAATTGGTTTCCATGGAATTTCATGAGCTGGCAAGGATCTGGTAAAACTTTACCAGGCAGCATTCTATTGTATGGTTGTGCTTCTTTGAAATCTTATTTCTATGGCTTTTCCTTTCTCTTATATTCCTGAAGTTCTTCAGATGGTGCGATGACCGTGCGGTTATTCCAGACTTCTGGAGAGTAGGCATATTCCTTCCTGAACCTCGTGATTTTTGGTTCATTCACCTTTTGAAACTCCAGAGGGTCTACCTGCTTCCGATCAAGTATTAGCAACTCCAAATTCAGGCTTATGTCAAAGCGTAGATCTGCAGACATCTTGATTTCATTTAGTTCTTTGTCAATGAAAAATCGTTTTTCCTTTTTCATCACAGTGAAGTTGCGATCTATAGATGCTTTTTCTCTTTGTTCTGCATTGATATATTTCACAAAATAACCCAATTCGGCTCTTTCGAAAATTACCCGTGCCTTTTTAAAATCCATAGAATGGCCAAAACCAAGCAGGTGAATGTTCTCACTCTGTTTACCATCGGCAAATGCATAATCCAGCTGAAGAATACCAAATGTAGCTGTGGACACATACATGACACCTTCAAATAGACCCTTCTTCCGGGGTGAGAAAACAATGGGATACACCAGTTCATCATTGAAAATTGTTACATCGCCTAGGGTATAATTATACCGTCCCGAATGATTTATAAACTCCCAATTATCACTTGAAAGATCCGCCCAGTTCCTGATCACACGCTGAATGCTGTACTTTAAATGATTTGTAGAAACCAGAAAATTTAGCGAATCTTTTTTCTGTGCCAACTGGATAGAATCGGGAGCTATATCTCCATCATCTATCTTCTTCGCAAATATCCCTGTCCGAAACTTATAATAAACATCCGGATCAGTCTGACTGCTCTCAATATCTTCAAAAAACTCCTCCAGTTTTTGCTCTACTTCTTTCTGCAATTTTTCCGTTGACCCTTCCTCCAAAGAAACCGCCTCAATCACCTCTACTTTCTTTTTCCCATCAAGGCTATACAAATCAACCATTGCGTCATGATACTCCACAAATTCCTCAGGAATCATTGTGAAGAGTTCCTCCAGGGTTTTTTTATCCAAGCCAACAAAATCAGATGACTTCAAGACGAGTCCATTTTCTTTAGGCCAACGTGTTTTCTCATATTTATGATAAAATACCCGTTGCTTCATATTGAGCTGAGGATGGTTTACTTCATAGTTCTTCCTTACCCGATCAATGATGTCCTTGGCCGTTAGTTGGCTGGAGTATACAGCCAATTCATTTAAGTTTAGAATGGCTGGTTTTAGGTCAACAAGTGTTAACTTTTGAAGTTCTCCAAGGGTAATTTTATAAGTCTCATAACCCATATAGTTGAAAGTGATCAGCTGATCACTTTCAATACCTTCAACATCCAGAACATATAGTCCATCTACATTAGAAATTGTACCGGTATGTTTGCCTTCAATAACTATGTTGGCAAACGGCAATGGCTCTCTTGTTTCTGCATCACGGACCAACCCTGTAACAGGTTTTTCAATTGCGAAGAGTAGTATAAAATGAAACTGTAATAAAAGATATAAGGTAAATCTCATCAAAGAATTATGTCCAAAAACTAACTTATTATACGTGCACGAAGCAATAAGTTTTCGAAACCAGTCAGCTTCTCTTTGGAATGAATCAAAAAGGCTTGATTGTTTACCTATTACCCATGGGTTGTGCCATATCACCTCTCCATTGAGTAAATTTTTGTTGGAGATCATCAGCTATTTCAGCATGTGTTGAGATTAGATTATTAGATTCTCCTAAATCAGCCTTGAGATCATATAATTCTATTTCACCCTTCTTATTTTTCAATAGCTTAAAATCACCTGAACGGATGGCCCAGCGACCTTCATCACCATCCCAGGCCAAGAATTCATGAAGCGGCTGATCCAATTCACCTTTCATCGCAGGCATCATACTTTTCCCATCAAATAGACGTTCCTTCGCTTCATACTTGTCCAGCACGTCCAAAATAGTCGGTAGAATATCTAAAGAAATAACAGGCTCTTCAGATGTTCCTGGTTTTATTTGCTTAGGCCAGCTGACAATAAATGGCACATGAATGCCACCTTCATAAGTACTCTGCTTAAAGTCACGTAAGGGCATATTATTGGCATGAATCTTTGCCGCCCCTCCGTTGTCGGAAAAATAGAAAATGAGCGTATTCTTATATTGATTTTCAGCTTTTAGCTTTTCAATGACCTGTTCAACAGCCAGGTCCATCCGATAAAGCATGGCCAGCATAATGTTTCTGGCATCATCACCAGTATTAAATCTATTAATATCGACTTCAGGAGCTTCCAATGGAAAATGGACAGCATTGAAAGGTAAGTACAGGAAAAATGGGGTGTCATTATTGGCGTGTTTATCAATAAAATCACAGGACTCTTTAGCCAGTATATCAGTGAGATAGCCCTTATCATCGATGACTTCATTGTTCCTGTAAATACAATTATGTGATGCATCTTCTTCACACTCCAGATCAAAGTAACTATGTGCACCATGACCTAAAAATCCATAGAATTCATCAAACCCCCTTTGAAGTGGTCTGTAATCATAATCCAATCCAAGATGCCATTTCCCAAATATTCCGGTTGCATAGCCCTCCTCCTTAAGATATTGTGCGATGGTCTTTTCTCGAAGAGGCAGGCCTTGTCGCGAATCTGATGCACGGTAAAAGCCAAAGCGTTGTTGGTACCTGCCTGTAACTAAACCCGCTCGTGTTGGTGCGCATACATACGCACTTGCATAACCATTACTAAATACCATTCCATCTTTGGCCAGTCCGTCTATTGCTGGGGTATATACTTCTTTCGGATGATCATGAAAGCTGACATCACCAAACCCCTGATCATCCGCCACGATAATGACGATATTCGGCTTATCGTTTTCAACAGGAGCTGAAATGCTTCCCAAACTGAGAGATATCCAGATAATAGTCACAATAATTCTGAGACTCATAAAGACGTGATAACCATTGTACATAATCGTAATTTTAAAACTATAAAGTGGCAATTAGGCTTTATTGGAATGAATTAAGAAAATTAAGATAGGAAGCACGCAATTCTTCTACTTTCTGACTATTATCATTTGCCAGGTTTTTCGTTTCTCCCGGATCACTATTCAAATCAAATAAAATCGGAAATTCAAATACTTTCATTGGCTTGATACCTGGATAAACATCTGGAGTGTATTGTTCAGCAGGAGCAATTATAGTTGTCCCATCAGGGTTTCTGGCCTCCCATCCTATTCGGTATCTTTCTATTCCTTCTTGACTATAATATTTTGGTTCTTCCAGGAAGAGTTTCCAGTTCCCATCTCGTATAGTGATTATTTTATCCCGATGAAGAGTGAAAATTGGTTGATGGTCTGTTTTATCCCCGTTAATCATTTCCGTGATATTCTCTCCATCAAGAAAATTATTTTCTGGTAATGAAATATCAAGCATGCTCAATAGCGTAGGGTATATATCAGGTGACCAGGCAGGTGCATTGACTACTTTATTTTCGGCTATCCCTGGACCGCTAATAATAAATGGGACCCTGGTTCCTCCCTCCCAATTAGTTGATTTCATTCCTTTAAACTCTCCGGTACTTCCACCCCACGAAGGTCCATTGTCTGACATGAAAATAACTATTGTATTTTCCAGCACACCCTGATCCCTGAGCTCATTTGTTATCTCTCCTACAGACCAATCTAATTCTCTCAATACGTCATCATAAAGGTTGTCAGGAGTATCCGGAGTATAAAATGCTTCAGACGCAGCAAGCGGTTTATGTGGCATTGGATGACAGAGATGAAGAAAAAATTGTTGGTCTTTATTATTTCGAATAAAATCGACTGCTTTCTCGGTATATCTCTTTGTCAAAGTACTTTGATCGACCGGATATTCCACGGTATCCATGTTCTCAATCAATTGCACTGGTCTCATGTCATTTGAATATAAGATCCCAAAATATTCATCAAAACCATGCCTGGTGGGAAAGTATTTCTCAACATGTCCAAGGTGCCACTTCCCTATTAATTTGGTTCGGTATCCATTCTCTTGTAAAACTTCTCCCAGGGTAATTTCCTCATCCGAAATACCCAAGCTATCAATGCCTCCATCAGGTGACGGATTCTTTACCAATCCGTGCCTCAAAGGAAACTTGCCCGTGAGCAATGTAGCCCTGGAAGGTGCGCAATAGGGTACCGGCACATAAAAATCAGTAAAAACAACCCCTTTTTTGGCTAGTCTGTCAATATTTGGTGTCAGGTGATGCTGCTGACCGTAGGTAGAAATATCACCATAACCAAGATCATCTGTTAATATGATGACGACATTTTTTTTCGTTGGCAGGACAATCTCTTTGTTATTTGGTTTGGAGTCACAACCCCCAATCAAGGCATATAAGAAAATTAATAGTATAACCTTAACTTTTGGTTTAGTGTACATTCAATAAATATTTTGTTTTCAAATTCCCATTCAAGCAGAAAATGGAATATACATTCAATCAGTATTTATTAATCTAAATAAAAATCAAGCAATCAGTAACTCGTTAATACTAGATTAAAAATAGTAAAAAAGCGGTCTCAGCTACTTCATCCATGAAAAACACTTTTGAACAAATAACATTAAAGCAAAGACCGCTTTTTATAAGAATCTTCTGAAAAATCTTTTCAAATCTTTCTTCTGATACTTAAATACTTGGTTTCCAGCCTGGTTCATATTCACGTCCCCACAGTTTCTCGGCTTCTTTGTCACCTACAATATGACCATTGCTCTGATCAATATTCAGCGTATTGCCAACTCTCTGGGATATATTTCCCAATTGCACCCACAAGGTACTTTTATGCCCTGTTTCAACATCTGCATTGGGCATCCCCCCCTCTCTAACACACTTCAGGAAGTTATTGATATGTGGTACATCAAGCATATTACTAGGACTTGTTGTATCACGACCATCTACCACAATCTCAGGTTTTACTTCTTTTACCAGCTTATCATCTAAGTCATAGACTGCATATCCATCATTTCCAGTGCGCATCGTTCCATTATCTCCATAGAATATCACGCCACGGTCTGCACCCTCTACAAGGCTGCCGTTGCAGCTCCGACCTTCCCAAATAACTGAAGCGCCTTTGCATTCAAAAGTAATAAGTTGTGTATCGGTCGTTTGCCAGTCGTCGTTATATCGATAACGACCTCCTACAGAACTGACCTTTGTTGGGTAATCCATGCCAAGACCCCATCGGGCAACATCAACTTCATGCGTTCCATTATTTAGTGCTTCACCGGTACCCCAATGCCAAAACCAATGCCAGTTGTAATGAATCAGGTTGTCTTTATACGCACGACGGGGAGCTGGTCCCTGCCATAAATCATAATCAAGGTTAGACGGAACAGCTGTTTCTTTTCCTGTACCTATTGTTCCCCGGTTGTTTGTATACCAGGTTTTTGCCATGTATACATCTCCAATTACTCCACTTTGCAATTCACTTATTCCTTCTGCCAGCTTGCTCCATGAACGGCGCTGCGATCCCATCTGAACCACTCTATTATACTTACGGGCTGCTTGAATAGCCATTTCTCCTTCTGCAGGATTGTGGCTTAGTGGTTTCTCCACATACACATGCTTTCCTGCGACGCAACTCATAATTGCCGCAGGAGCATGCCAATGGTCAGGGGGCGCCAGATATACGGCATCAATGGATTTAACATCAAGCATTTTTCTAATGTCTTTTTCACTTTTTGGGGTTTTACCAACAGCTTCCTTAACTGCGTCAAGTCCTTTTTTTAGCGCTTTATCTTCTACGTCACAGATATGTGAGACCTCAGTATTTTTCTGTAGCGCAAAATTTGCAGCCATCTTTTTACCTCTACCATTGGTACCCATGATTCCCACGACCACACGATCGTTAGCTCCCGCGATACGTGAATAACTTGATGCGGAAAATCCATATCCAACTCCACCCAGAGCAATTAGAGAGGAACTTGCGGATACTTTTTTTATGAACTTTCTTCTTGACGACATGGTGTAATAATTTGGTTTAATTAAACATTAATTTATTTGAATCTTATTTTTTCCTTATCGGTATTTCCATTGAGAAAGGGGGGCCTTGTAAAGCATACCCGACATCCCAGTGAGACACAAAGTTCAGTAATCATAGAGGCGTTACTGTTATGTTTCTAAAGGAAACTTCATTTCCATGTCCTTGCAAAAGAATATGACCCTTATCCTGAACCCCGAAATTTTGCAATCCATTGTACTTACTTAACCGGACCAATTCATTATAACTATCTGAATTTAAAACATATGCTAAAACGATTTTTCCATTCAACCAATGTTCCACATATCCTTCATTTACAATAATTTTTACCTTGTTCCACTCACTTGCTGGTTTTATCCTAATATCATCTCTGGCTGGCAAAATATCATAAAGAGTAGCCATCCTACGGTTTCCATTTCTTCCTAGTTTCGCATCCGGGTGATTTTCATTATCAATTAATTGATATTCAAGCCCCAAATACTGTCCTTGCTTACTGGGGTAATTATTAACCACCATATATTTTATACCACTGTTTGCTCCCTCACTTAATCGAACTTCCAACTCAAGCTCGAAATTTGAAAATTGCTCTTTTGTTACTATGTCATGACCTCCCTCCTGATCTTCAGTCTCAGCAAGTACGGTTAAAATTCCATTTTTTACTATCCATCCATGATCCGGGAAGTCATCTGATTTAATGTCTCTCCAGCTATCCGTATTTGAACCATCAAATAGAATAAGTTGATTCTTTTCCGTTGTTGAAGCATCATCTTTGACTTTAGCATCCTGCTTTTCAGGTTCTTTACAATGAAGGTAGGATAACATCATTATAAAAATTGTCAAGAGGTTCAATAATTTCATAGATTTAGCTTTTAGTTGATACAAGCTTTATGGTTTGGGATAATGTAATATAAAAAATAAATACTCAATCCTTTGAACAAGCAAACCTTCCGGCAAGATTGGAATGCTAAGCATAACCGAAAGCATTAAATGATTGATTAGAATCATGATCTAATATAACTTCCTGTTTTTTTATGCCTTTGTATCGGGCGGGTTTATTTTTAGCTAACTATTCCAGAAAATTGGCTCCTAAATCTTCAACCTTTTTTTTGTATTTCAAATTATCAGGATTCTTGCCAATCAAAATTATTTATTTCACGGGGGTCATTATTTAGATCATATAATGCATTGATCACCTCACTACCTTGTGAGTAAGGTATATACATTTTCCAGTCATTTTGGACAATCATGTAGTTTAGAGAAATGTCTCCGAAAAATACGATAAGGGTGTTGTCCATCATGCACAGGTTTTCTGGCAAAACTCCCAGGAGTAACGATGATCGGCTACGATTGCAGACAGAATAGTTGCAGTAAGTATTATTGAATTGTATACCCTTACCATCAAATCAATTAATATTTTGTGTTAGTACTTTTGGGTGGTCGTCCTCTTTCAGGAGAATATGCGACTCACAACCAGATCAGCAGTTTAGACCCAATCAACTGATTCTGGTAAATAAATTGCGTATATCAAAACAATAAAAAAAGGTGACCCTCTTAGGTCACCTCTATTTCATTATACTATACTAGAATAAATATTAATCCAAATCAAAACGATCAAGATTCATTACCTTATCCCAGGCTGCAACAAAATCCTTCACAAACTTATCCTGAGAATCAGAACAGCCATAAACTTCAGCTACTGCTCTTAGTTCGGAGTTGGATCCAAAAATAAGGTCAGCTCTTGTTCCAGTCCATTTTACAGCACCAGTCTTACGATCAGTACCTTCAAACAAATTTCCATCTTTATCGACAGGAGCCCATTTGGTACTCATATCCAAAAGGTTAAGGAAGAAATCATTTGTCAGTGCACCAGGCTTTTCAGTAAATACGCCATTTTTAGAACCATCCTGATTGGTTTCCAACACACGCAGTCCACCTAGTAATACAGTCAATTCAGGTGCAGTCAACGTGAGTAATTGTGCACGATCAAGCAACAACTCCTCAGTAGAAATCGCATATTGAGTTTTTCTGTAATTACGAAATGCATCTGCAGCCGGCTCCAAATAAGCAAAACCTTCTACATCAGTTTGCTCTTGAGAAGCATCCACGCGTCCAGGTGTAAACGGTACGGTAATATTCTGCCCTGCATTTTTGGCAGCCTGCTCTACGCCTGCACACCCACCAAGTACAATCAGATCCGCCATAGAAACTTTCTTACCAAAGCCACTCTGGATATCCTCAATTACCTTAAGAACTTTTGACAACTGTGCAGGGTTGTTTACTTCCCAATCCTTCTGAGGGGCCAAACGAATTCTTGCTCCATTGGCTCCACCCCTTTTATCAGATCCACGGAAAGTAGATGCTGATGCCCAGGCAGTAGATACCAATTCTGATATGGAAAGTCCTGAATCCAAAATCTTTGCTTTTAGACTTTCAATATCCTTCGCATCGATCACTGTCTTTTCAGCTGCTGGTAGTGGATCCTGCCAGATCAATTCTTCATCAGGAACTTCAGGGCCGAGATATCTTGAGACAGGGCCCATGTCACGGTGGGTCAACTTAAACCATGCACGTGCGAATGCATCTGCAAATTCATCTGGGTTTTCATAGTAGCGTCTGGAAATTTTCTCATACACCGGATCAAACCTCAAAGAAAGGTCAGTAGTTAGCATGGTTGGAACTTTCATGATAGAAGGGTCGTGCGCATCAGGAATAATGCTACCGGCATCTTTTGCTACCCATTGCTTTGCTCCGGCCGGACTCTTAGTAAGCTCCCATTCAAAGCCGAACAGATTTTCAAAGAAGTTATTGCCCCATTTTGTTGGTGTTGTAGTCCAGGTAACTTCAGGGCCTCCACCAATGGTATCGCCACCGTGTCCAGTACCATAGTTACTTTTCCAGCCAAATCCTTGTTCCTCGATGGCTGCTGCTTCAGGTTCTGGTTCCTGGTATTTTCCGGGGTCTGCGGCACCATGTGTTTTACCGAAGGTGTGACCACCAGCAACCAGGGCAAGGGTTTCTTCATCATTCATTGCCATGCGACCAAAAGTTTCCCGGATATCAATAGCTGCGGCTACTGGATCTGGTACCCCATTTGGTCCTTCAGGATTGACGTAGATAAGACCCATCACTACAGCTGCCAGCGGATCCTCCAACTCACGCTCACCTGTATATCTTTTATCGGCTAACCATTCTCCTTCAGATCCCCAATAGATATCCTCTTCGGGTTCCCAAACATCTTCTCGTCCACCAGCAAAACCGAAAGTTTCAAGGCCCATTGATTCCAGGGCACAATTACCGGCCAGTATCATCAGGTCTGCCCAGGAAATCTTTCTTCCATATTTTTGCTTAATCGGCCAAAGCAGCCTACGTGCTTTGTCAAGGTTGACATTATCAGGCCAGCTATTTAGGGGTGCGAATCGCTGGGTACCTGCGCCTCCACCACCTCTTCCATCTCCGATACGGTAGGTACCAGCACTGTGCCATGCCATTCGGATAAATAAAGGACCATAGTGTCCAAAATCTGCTGGCCACCAATCCTGTGAATCTGTCATTAGATCATAAAGATCTTTCTTCACAGCTTTGAGGTCAAGTGATTTAAATTCTTCTGCATAATTAAAGTCCTCCCCCATTGGGTCAGATTTTGTGGAATGCTGACGAAGGATATTTACATTCAACTGATTAGGCCACCAGTCTTGATTCCTTGTACCGCCACCGGCACCCTTCTCCATTATTCCTGCATGAAAAGGACATTTACTGATGTCACCTTCATGACTTGCTCCGTTTGATGATTTACTTGGATTGTTGTTTTCCATTTTTGATCGATTAAAAATTCTTTGAAAGGTTAAAATTGCTATAATCTTTATTTATAAATGTTATCAACTGATTAGTTTAACTTATAAATAAAGCCATGCTCACAACATGCATTAAGTTAGGTAAAATAGTGCGTTAAATAAATGCTTCTATTGAAAACATTTGCCTTTCAACAATGATAATTTACCCGAAATTTAAGGCCCCTTAAAAAAAGCAAATCCAGCCAGTATTTCATTGAAACTTGTTTGAACAAAAAAGGATATTTAATAAGAATTAAAATACTTTTAGACGAATTTGTCTTTTGCATTTGTTCAGCTTAATAACAGGTAAGCACAAATCCTTACAATGAATCATCAGAACACTAAATATCAATCAAAAACAGCAGCATGAAGGTTGTAGTCATCGGGGGAACTGGTCATATCGGTACATACTTAGTTCCACGACTTATCAATACAGGCCATGAGGTAATTTGCGTCAGTCGCCAAAAAAGAAATCCTTATCACGCAGATCCTCTATGGAAAACAGTAAAAATGGTTACAATCGACCGTGCAGAAGCCGAAAAGAAAGGTGATTTCGGATCACATATAGCCAGGTTTGAAGCTGATGTCGTTATTGATTTAATCTGTTTCTCTGTTGATAGTGCTCAATCTTTGGTACGGGCACTTTCAGGAAGAGTAGCACAGCTTATTCATTGTGGTACGATGTGGGTACACGGCTATAGTGAGCAGGTACCTACACGGGAAACACAGGAGCGTAAACCTTTTGGAGAATATGGCATTAGCAAAGCAGAAATTGAATCCTATCTGTTGTCTATCCATCAAGAAAACGGCTTCCCCGTAACCATTCTACATCCCGGACATATCACAGGACCTGGTTGGCTACCCATCAACCCCGAAGGTCATCTTCAGCCAGAGGTATTCTTTAAACTAGCTAAGGGCGAGGCATTAACATTGCCTAATTTAGGAATGGAAACAGTCCATCATGTACATGCAGACGATGTAGCTCAGGCTTTCCAGCACGCCATTGAACATCGGGAAAATGCGTTGGGGGAAAGCTTCCATATTGTTTCAGAGCAGGCACTCACACTAAAAGGATATGCTGTGGCAATGGCTCATTGGTTTGGACAGGAAGCCAATATGGCATTTTTGCCCTGGCAAGAATGGGAAAAGACAGTTAGCAAGACAGACGCTGCACTTACCTGGGACCACATTGCTCATAGCCCTAATGGAAGTATAGAAAAAGCAAAGAAATTGCTGAATTATAAACCTCGCTATAGTTCACTTGAAGCCATTCAGGAAGCCATTACCGATTACTTCCAAAAGGAAAAAATAACGATTTGATGTATATGAAATTAATCATTCATTCAACTATTCAAAGCATGAATATTCAATCCAACCCCTTTAGGACAAGCATACTGATACTTTCCCTATGGTTTATGTTGGACGCAATACCATTGCTTGCCCAGAGCCAGACTAAAGGAACTGTTTATTTTGATGCCAATCAAAATGGCGTAAGGGATGCTGGAGAAAAAGGCGTTGAAGGAGTGAGCGTCTCAAATGGGATCGCTGTTGTGAAAACAAATGCTTTGGGTCAATATAAAATTGAACTACCACCGGAAAGCATCCTTTTCATTTCAAAACCTGCTGGATATGGTATCCCATTAAATGAAGTGCAGCTACCCCAGTTTTATTATAACCATTACCCCAGTGGAACCCCTGATTTGGCCAACTGGAAATGGCCGGTCATTGAGCCTACGGGTCCTCTACCGAAAAACATCGACTTTGCGTTAGTTGAAGAAGTTATTCCTGATACATTCAAAGCAATGGGATTTGCAGACCCGCAAACCACCACAGACGAGGAGCTTGACATGATGCGTAAAGACATCATTGACGAATTATTTGGAAATCCTTATGAAGCAAAATTTGGATTAGTGGCAGGTGATCTTGTCAATGATAACCTGGGATTATATGAACGACACAATAAATTGATGGCGCAAATTGGCATTCCCATCTGGAACGTGCCAGGCAACCACGACACCAACCCGGAATCGCCCGACCATACCTATTCAACGGAAACTTATAAAAGTGTTTATGGACCGGATTATTACTCTTTTGAATATGGTCAGGTGCATTTTTTAGCCCTTAATAACATTGGCTTTCAAGGAAAAGGAAAAGGATATATCGGGCACATTGACGAGGATCAGATGAAATGGATCGAAAATGATCTAAAGGATGTGCCAACGAATAAATTAATAATGGTAATCACACATATTCCACTGCTAACCTATGCGAATAATCGCACGTTTCCCAAAAACGTCAACACAGGCAACTTTAAAGAACTGCTTGGAATCCTTGGGCGCTTTGAATATGTCTACGCGATAGCGGGTCATGATACCAGCAATAGTTGGAAGGTAGAAATCAACCATTCACATGGATGGCACGGGTATCCATTTATTGCCCATACACTGGCAGAAGTTCGGGGAAGTGGATGGAATAGAGGCCCGAGAGATGAGCGTGGTGTTAGAAACAATATGATGGCAGACGGAAATCCAAATGGTTATTATGTATTCTATTTTGAAGGACACACGGTTAAACCACAATTTATGCCCTCAGGAAACCCCACTGACCGCTTAAATATCATGCTGGAACCACATTTAAAACATCCTAATACCCAAGCCCAGACTCATCCCAATGGATTAGATCGCGGGGTTCAGCAGGAAAACACTTATTTGGTAGTCAACTTTTTTGACGGTGGTGAACGTGACCAGGTTCTACTCTCACTTGATGATACAACTTCCATTCCTATGGAATTTACAGAACGCAAAGACCCTTCTTATGAGCGAATGTATGCGAAGTATCAAAATACTGATGATGCTCATGCGTCTCCAGTGGTCTCTTCCCATATCTGGCAAATGGTCTTACCAAAACTTGAACCAGGCATCCATGTTGCCACAGTCCGTGTAAAAGATGAGTTTAACTTTGAGTATCAGGAGACTTTTACTTTTGAAATCATGGAGCCATAAATATCTTTTGGCTAGATAATATTCACCAGAAATGCCTTTATTATATACGCTCAATTATATTATTTGAATGCCTATCAAACCAAAATACCGAAACCTTACTTCAGAAGAACTACAGGAACTTGAAAAGGAATTTATTGATTACCTAATCGTCAATGGGATTTTGGCGGAGGAATGGGAAAAGCTGAAAAAGGAAGATCCAGTAAAAGCTGAAGACATCATCACCTTGTTCAGTGATGTCATATTTGAAGGGATTATGCGGAAGGTTCAATTTCTCGAAAAACGCATGCCTCAGGAATTGATGACTTTTCATTGCCTGAAAGATCGAATGGTTCTTGTAGCCATTTCGTCTCCATCAACAGATTTCACAAAACCTGATGTCTTACAGCAGGTAGTTCAGTCACCTCCACAGGATGCAGAAGTCTACACTACTGAAAAGAATTATTCCCGAACGAGGGAGAAAGAATTATTCCTTATGATTCAATCTGGCTGCACCATTGCGGATGGAACAAACTTTAAAGCATTGTCTTTGGCACTATGACAGGCCTTAAAGATTCAAAAAGGAACAGTTAATGACTGAGCTGCGTAAGCCTAGCTTTGTTGCAAAACTTCAAGCTGCTTTCTCAACATATCAAGCTCTTTTTCTGCAGAAGCAATTTTTTCACTAAAGTCATCTTTCAACTTATCTGCGGTCTTGCTATTAGCAAAAAATTCCAAATTATTCTTCCAGGTAGCAATATCACCCTCAATAGCAGACATCCTGCGCTTGATCGCGCTTTCCTTCCTATTCATTTTTTGCCCACCGTGGGGACTGCCTTTAAATTTATTTACCTGAACATGAATCTTTAGATCACTTCGCTGCTCTTCAGTCAACTCCTCCAAAGAGATTAGCTGATTGGTAATGGCATCAAATCGGCTATGAATGGTTTTTATAGCTTGTCTGGGAACAAACCCAATTTCAGCATACTGGTCCAGCAGGTCATAGATATCATCCATTTTGATTGTATCAGACTTTACTGCCTGCTCAAGCTGATCGCAAATGCTTTCTTTTTTCTTTAGGTTAACCTCAAACTCAGCATTTTTCTCCTGATTTTTCTCTCTCTTTTTTTCAAAGAAGTGATCGCATGCTGCTTTAAATTTTTTGTATAGCTCATTGCGATATTTCTCTGGAACAGGTCCTATTTCCTTCCACTCAGTCTGAAGTTTCTTAAGTGTATTCGCAGTAGCTTCCAAATCATCAGAATCTTTTACTGACTCAGCCTGTTCCAAAAGCGCTTGCTTCTTTTGGAGATTCTCTTCTCGCATCCCTTCAAGCTTTTTAAAGAAATTATTCTTGTTATTGAAAAACTCCTTAAAACTTCCCCAGAAGCGTTTGTTTATTTCTTTGGCGTGCTCTCTTGGTAATCCTCCGATTTTTTCCCACTGCTTTTGTAACTCCAGGACTTCTTTAGTCTTGGTGTTCCATTCAGTAATTCGATCAGAATCAAACTTTGTGAATTCTGACACCAGGTCGCCAAGCTTTTTCTTGGCTTCCATATTTGTATCCTGATCTTTTCTTAATTCTTCGTAGAAATCCTTACGCTTAATATAAATCTGATCAGAAGCTGCCTTAAACCTTTGCCAAACAGGCTCTTGATCTTCTCTTGGAATGGGTCCAATGTGTTTAAACTCTTCATGAAGTTCATTGAGCTGATTTACGGCATCTTTAATATTATCAAGTTTATCTAATGCTTCCGCCCGTTCACATAATTCCAGCTTTCCTTTTAAGTTTTTCTGTCGATCAAGTTCTTTGAGTTCAAAGTATATACTTCGATGATCATAAAATCGATCGATGAGCGCATTATAATTCGCCCATAAAGTTTTAACGTGCTGACCTGGGACGTGACCAATTTTTTTCCATTCTGACTGGAGCGCTTTTAAAGAATTTATGGAAGCAGTACTTTCTTCACCATCTACCAACTCACGTAATTCTTCCAGTATTTCATTCTTACGCTTAAGATTATCTTCCTTATCCTTTTCAAATTGCGCGTAATACTTATGCCTTTTTTCTCTTAGTTGGTCATATAGCTCAAAAAAGACGTGATCTGTATCATCTCCTTTGAATTCGAAGTCGGATTCAGCTCCACCATTTTCAACAAATGTTTTTAGTGCAGCTTCTTTCTCTTTTTCATAAAGTGTATCATAATGAGGCTTTATCTCCTTTAGACCATGATCAAGTGTTCTGATATGGTCGAGATGACTGTGCTTTTTGAGTAACTCGAACAATTCATTTTTCGAAGCATTCTCAAGATCTACCTTGGATAGCAGATCTAGCTCTTCTTGCTCATCATGCTCTCCACCACTTTCTTTCGCGTCCTCATCACTAGATTTTGAATCTTCCTTTTCAGAATTTTTAATTTCATCATCTTCGGACACTTCCTTGGCTTCTGTCTCCCTCAGGCTAGTATCTGATTTGCCCTGATCACCCTCCACGGAAGAGGTGTTTTCCACACCATCTTTTAAATCACCGGCAAGGTCAGATTCCTGCATCGGTGTTGACTGTTCGGCTTCCTCTGTATTGGACTTTAATGCGTCTTGACCAGAAGCTTCACCTTCAGGTTTATTAGAAGGTTTAGGTTTTTCCTCTTCTAGGGAAATTTCAGCGGGTTTATCTGCTGTTGATTTTTCCGAAGATTGATTATCATCAATATTTTGTGATTCAGCTTCCTGCTGAACATTTTCCGTAGCAGTTTCCACTTCTTCCGGCACCTTTTTATTCATCTCATCCATAATTTTGGATTTAAATTCCAATATAAACTAATCTAGCTGGTTAATTTAATCTTGGATCCATTGGGTAATTAGCCATAACCTTAAATTTACCCCCCATATTTTTAAGTACAACCTTCCATAGGTTTTCTGGTTCTGTATCAAATACAAGTTCCTGACTTGCACATTTGCACACAATCCATGTTTTTTCCCGCAATTCCTCTAACAACTGACCAGGCGACCACCCAGAATATCCAACAAAAAATCTCAGTTCTTGTTCACTTATCTGGTTTGTATTTATTTTCTCCAATAATCCTTCAAAATCCATTCCCCAGTGAATCCCATCTGCCACCCTAACATCAGACTCAAGGATTGCATTTCCCTTATGTAAGAAATGAAGTGTATTTCTTTGTACCGGACCACCTATAAACAGATCAGCCTTAAATGAGTCTAACTCATCCATGAGTTCATTAACGCCAGCTTTTGACCTTTTGTTTAGCACAAAGCCAAGAGACCCATTCTCATCATGCTCACATAAGAATATCACAGTTCTTTCAAAATTCGGATCTGGCAAATAAGGTTCAGAAATAAGTAGATCACCTTTTCTGGGAATAGTCAATAAGTCGTCTCCAAAATAATCCATTAATGCAACGCGGGTTTAATTGGTAAATTTTTTATTATCTCTCCTTCGGCCAACTTCATTTCAGTTAATCTGTTATAGACAACTTGTTCGTCAAAATAGTTTAAAGCCATCTTAATAAATATTTCACCATGTCGCGCTTCAGACGCCCACAAGTTATGATAAAAGTCTTTCAATGCTGGCTCATTTAATGCTTCATAGACCATTCTAAAGCGTTCTGCACCCCTGGTTTCTACCAGTGAGGCAAGGAGTAGCCGATCCATAAACCGTTCCTCTTTTCCACTATGACATAGATCTAATAATTGCTTCATGTACATATCCTGCCCAATCTCATGGGGTAGGCGAATCCCACGCTTCTTCATGATATTGTATACCTGGTTAAAATGTTCCAGTTCTTCAATTCCTGTTTCAATGAGATCCTGAAGAATTTCCTCTCTATCTGGATATTTAGCCACAAAGCTCATGGCCATGGCTGAAGCCTTTCTTTCGCAATTGGCGTGATCTTTAAGAAACTCATCAAAATCATTAATCACCGCATCGATCCATTCTTTGCTACTTGGTACGGCAAGGTCTATCCTTAGTTTCACTGAATCTGTATCTTTGGTTCAGCAACAAATAAAACAATTTTCGCCTTATCAGAGTATACCAATTAAATGTCTTCAGAAGTTGCCTCATTAAGAAAAGAATATGCAAGAGCCTCGCTCGATGAAAAATCGGTTGATAAATCTCCTATTAATCAGTTTAAGGGATGGTTTGATGAAGCGCTGAAGGCCGAAATAAATGAACCCAATGCCATGGTGCTAAGCACTTCAGGGCATTCAGGTCTCATCACCCAAAGGACGGTGTTATTAAAAGCTTTTGATGAAAAGGGCTTTGTTTTTTTTACTAATTACAAAAGCCGAAAGTCCATTCAAATTGCTGAAAACCCGCGTGTAAGCATGCTGTTTCCCTGGTATACCTTGGAAAGACAGGTAGCCATCACTGGGTCTGCAGAAAAAATCTCCACGAGCGAATCATTAAGATATTTTGCTAGTCGTCCCTACAATAGCCAATTAGGTGCGTGGGTGTCTCAACAGAGTCAGGTAATCACCACCCGCGGCATTCTTGAAACTAAACTTCAGGAGATGAAAGAAAAATTCAAACAAGGAAAAGTCCCGCTACCGGACTTTTGGGGAGGCTTTCGTGTTGTTCCGGATTCCATAGAATTTTGGCAGGGTCGTCAAAGTCGATTGCACGATCGGATACTCTATTCCCATGAAACAAATGGATGGGTAATACAAAGACTCTCTCCCTAATGGCCTACTGAAGTGAGATCACTATCAATTTCATGGAGTGTCGCTCTAAATCAATTATTAATTGTACCTCCCCTTCATCATTGGACTTGAAGGTAGTTTCATGGGTGATATCAAGATTTGCAGCCTTCTTTAAAAGACCTAAATCTACACCCTTTGAATTCGATGGTGATCCTGATTCAACCCATGCAACATAAGTATTGTTGTTTTTGCTATCCATACTGGTTTCAACTAATCTATAGCTTGTATTCATTTTGAGTCCTTTAAGTCTAATTGATACTTTATCCTTGCGATAAGTCTCCAACTCACTCTCTTCATAGTTATAAGCAATCAGTGATATCTGATCATTCTGTTCTTTCGTAGCTAAAACACCAAACTGATTATCCCTTGTTTCTCGCTCTACCATGATTCTTTCTGAACCTAATTTCGCCAACATCTCAAAACCTGTCTGTATGGGTTTTGGTATATCTCCTGCGGTTGTCAATTCTCTTTTACCAACAAAGAATTCATCTTCATCTGCCTCCCAGCTAAACCCCCAATATAAAAGCATATTGGTCGGAAATTGATAATTGTCTTCTATTTGATAAAGTGAGGTCACCAGTTTAGTTAAAAACAGTGCTGATTCCTCGTTATTTCTAAATTTCAAAGTAGGGTAATCATTAACCGTCCGGTAATAGTTGGAAGACATCCCCCATTCATTCAGATGAAATTCAGTTTCCGCTAACTCGTCATAACGACTTATCAGTCTTTGTAACCACAGGACTGACTGTGTAAAATGCTGGACCTGTGGAGTGATATAAGGCTCTCCATTGAGCCAGGATCCTGATAACCCATAGATATGATAGGAAATAAAATCTATTTGAGTTCCCTTTTTCCCGGTGACATGATTCGTTCCATTGACTACATGCTCTAGAAATGGACGTAAAAAATAATCATGGTAACAGGCAGGACCTCCAACACTAAGTTTGGGATCAACCGATATAACGGCGTCTACAAAAACATCATACATCTTAAAAAAAACATCTAGTTGATCAAATGGCCAGCCATCAGGTTCATTCCAAACTTCAAAATACCAGGTCCGAACTTCTTCTTCTCCAAAGACCTCAATGAAATTTTCTGTAGCCGCCTTCATCAGATCAGACCATTTTTGCCAATCAGAAGGACCAATGTTCTTCATTCTCATTCCCTCATCATTACCTGCAGAAACCTTTTTGATTTTTGAATTTAATGCCTCCGGGAGGTAATCATACTCTACTATGGGTTTCAATCCTCTCCTAACGTATTCACCAAATACTTCATTGACCTTTGAAAAGTCATAAACAGGATTGCCATTCCTATCCTCTGAATACACATTCTGACCACGCAAAATACCATGGTTGGTATCCTGTGTAAAAGTATGATGGGAACGCATATACTGATGAGAACCAGTCTCCTGCATTCGGTCCAGGAGAACCTGACCGGATGGTCTCGGGATATGATAAAAGAGGTGATCGGAACCCGCCGCTTTCCAGAAGCCGGTGTTCTTTCCAACAACATTTTGAATATCAATAACAAAGCCGGGACTTCTACTTACCTTTTGCTGGGCTGCTATTGAGTTTGTAAAGGCAACTAATATGATTAAGAAATATCTCATGTTTGTATTAATATCTTTTTTCAGAACGAAAAATATTGAGATTTGAATATAAGTATTATTGCTAAATAAGCGTTTTGATGAGTGAAAAATCCCTTTACCTGAGTCGTTATGCCTGGCAGGAACCACTGTTTCCAGAAACAGTCATTCATGAAGATACAGGATTAATCATTGTTATCCCTGCCTATAATGAGCCAGATATACTAAAAGTGATTAATTGCATACAAAAGTGTAAACGGCCAAAATGTGAGGTATTAATCCTTGTAGTATTCAACGAATCCTTAGTAGAAAATCCTGAGATCTCCACAAGGAATGAAAATGGATTGGCTCAACTCAAACAAGTACAGGGACCCTATCCTGTAATGAGTCAGTTGGTAAAGCTAACACCCAAAAAAGCAGGTGTTGGGCTGGCTCGTAAGATTGGAATGGACGAAGCCGTCAGGTTCTTTAATGCCAACAAAACGCAGGGTATCATAACTTGTTTTGATGCTGACTGTACCTGTGAAGATAACTTCCTGATTGAAATTGAAAAGCATTTTGAGGACAACCATACAAATACTGCACTTACTTTTTATGAGCACCCATTGGATGGTGAGCATACTGAAGCTATAATCAACTATGAATTATACCTCCGATATTATGTAAATGCGCTGAGATGGGCAGGTTTTCCTTATGCCTTTCAAACTTTGGGGTCCTGCATATCAGTACATGCTGCTGCTTATCAAAAACAAGGGGGCATGAACACCAGAAAAGCAGGCGAAGACTTTTACTTTATTCATAAAATGACTGCTTTGGGAGGTATTTCAGAAGTCAATACCACGACCATCTACCCGTCTGACCGATTGTCTGAACGAGTTCCTTTTGGTACTGGTCATGCCATTGGAAAATACCTGGACAATGGAAGGCCAGACTATCCGGTATATGCACCTGGAATCTTTGAAAACCTCAAAAAGTTCTTTGATCTGCTTCCTGCCATTTACAATAATCTTGACATTACCCATACATTACCTCTTCCCATTAATACCTTTCTTCAGCAAAATAATTTTACACTTAAGGTAGAAGAGATCATAAGTCAAACGACAGATTATGAGTCCTTTAAAAAACGGTTTTTTAGCTGGATGGATGGCCTGAAGGTGCTAAAGCTTGTGCACCACTGCAGAGATCACCACCATAAAAGCGTTACCATTGACGAGGCCATTGACTGGATGAATAAGTATTATCTAAAACCAAAAATACAGTTCGATAGCAGAAAAGAGGCATTACTGGCTATCAGAAAAGCAGACAGGCATACCTATTTTTATACCAAATGATAAAGATCTTTCACGCCTAATGGATGCTTTGTCCTGAATCCTTCAGCATACTTTACTTGTATTCGATGCCCATATTCCTGCGCTCTGGCTGAGATCATTTCCATAAACTCCGGCCTGGAAATATAGGTCTGTGGTTCTTTACTATTTGGATCGAAAAATTGTGACTTGTAGGCTCTAATCGCTTGCATTCGCTCTTCCATCACTTCTGAAATGTCGACAAAGAAATCAGGGGTTAGAGATGTACTTTGGATCGCTGAGAATAATCTTTTTGGTCTCCATGGTTTTTGTTCTTCTCCAGAACCCGAGAAAGTCTCCACCTTTTTCAAGCCAGACAAGAAACATGCTTCCTCTGTTAACAACGCTGCTCTTCCATGGTCAGGATGCCTGTCATACTGGGCTGTTGAAATCACAAAATCAGGCTGGTATTTTCTGATCATTTGAACCATCTTTAATTGGTTCTCCTTATTATTTTCAAAAAAAGAGTCGTCTAACCCAAGATTCTCTCTGGCTGTAAGTCCTAAAATTTTTGCTGATGCTGTAGCTTCTTCCTGTCTTTGTTCCGGCGTACCTCTGGTACCCATTTCACCTCGGGTAAGATCAATGATACCCGTTGTAAATCCTCTTTTTTGGTGAACAAGTAGTGTGCCCGCACAGGATAGCTCTACGTCATCCGGGTGCGCACCAATAGCTAATATGTTTATTTTCATAAGTACTTAAAAGTAAAAAAAGACTGCCTCAGATTGAGGCAGTCCTTTCTCAGTAAAAAATTATTTCTTTATGCAGTGGTTGCCTCTACTTCCATTTCTTTTTCTGCCAGAAATTTTTCTGCATCAAGTGCACCCATACAACCAGAGCCCGCTGCCGTAACTGCTTGTCTATAGATCTTATCCTGAGCATCGCCTGTGGCGAATACACCAGGAATCTTTGTCTTACTTGTACCTGAGATTGTTTTGATGTAACCGGTCTCATCCATGTCAAGAAAATCTTTGAAAATGTCTGTATTCGGCTTATGACCAATCGCAACAAAAAACCCTTGTACTTTCAACTCCCTTTCTTCTTTGGTTTGATTGTTTAAAATCCGCAGGCCTTCTACTTGTTCTTTACCCAATACTTCCAGGGCCTCAGTATTCCACAATACTTCTATGTTTGGTGCCTTTTCAACACGTTTCTGCATGATTTTGGATGCCCTTAATTCATCTCTTCTTACCAACATATATACTTTACTGGCAAGTTTGGAAAGATAAGTAACTTCTTCAGCTGCTGTATCTCCACCTCCTACAACTACAACATCCTGTCCTCTATAAAAAAATCCGTCACAAACTGCACAGGCTGAAACTCCATTTCCATTAAGTCTTTGTTCACTTTCCAGACCCAACCACTTTGCTGAAGCACCCGTCGAAATGATTACTGATTCAGCTTCAACGGTAGTTTTTTCGTCGATAGTCACCTGATGAGGCCAACCTGAAAAATCTACAGCAGTTACCATTCCATATCTTATATCTGTGCCAAACCGCTCAGCTTGTTTCTGAAAATCCACCATCATCTGCGGTCCATTGATCCCTTCCGGATAACCGGGGTAATTTTCTACATCATTGGTCAAAGTTAACTGCCCGCCTGGCTGGCCACCCTGATACAGTACCGGTTTCAGCCCTGCTCTAGCTGCATAAACAGCGGCAGTATATCCTGCGGGACCTGATCCGATAATTAATACTTTTACTCTTTCGTTACTCATTATACTAATAGCTCTTTTATCTTTGAGAATTACAACGCAATTTTAAGCGGAATGGATCAAACATTACGCCATAATAAGCAGATATGTCATATTGACTACCCTAAATAGGGTTTTAGAGACTTACTTCTGGAAGTATATCGTAACCTACGAATGGCTTTTTCTTTGATTTGGCGTACACGTTCGCGTGTCAGATTAAATATTGTGCCTATTTCTTCCAATGTCATTGGTGATTGGTTGTTTAGTCCAAAATAATAAGTAACCACATCTGTTTCTCTTTGAGTAAGCGTTGAAAGTGCGCTTTGTACCTCTTTTCTGAGGGAATCACGGATCATCTCCTGATCAGGAGCTTCTCCACTTTCATCAACCAATAAATCCAGAAGGCTTCCTTCTTCCTCACTTTTCAAAGGTGAATCGATTGAAACCTGTCTTGCTGATATACGAAGGGAATCCAGGACATCCTCCACATCAATATTTAATTTTTCTGCCATTTCGGCAGCTGTTGGTTCTCGCTCAAATTTCTGTTCAAGCTCAATGAAAGTCTTTTGAATCTTACTGACCCAACCTATTCTATTGAGTGGAAGTCTAACAATTCTTGAATGTTCGGCGAGTGCTTGCAATATGGATTGCCTGATCCACCATACAGCATAAGAGATAAATTTGAAACCGCGTGTTTCATCAAACCTTTGAGCTGCCTTTATTAGCCCCAGGTTTCCTTCACTAATCAAATCTGATAAAGATAATCCCTGGTTCTGATATTGCTTGGCAACAGATACTACAAAACGCAGATTAGCTTTGGTGAGTTTTTCCAAAGCGACCTGGTCTCCTTCCCTGATCCTTTTTGATAATTCAACTTCTTCTTCAGCGGAGATCAGCCCAACTTTACCGATCTCATTAAAATATTTATCCAGGGATTCATTCTCCCTGTTAGTTATTTGTTTACTGATTTTGAGTTGACGCATAAAGAAATGAAGGGGGTGGTCCCCCTGTTACATTCCTTCTAAATTAATGAGATTTGTCCTCTCTTTCAGGTTTAGGAAGTAAAACTTTTCTGGAAAGCTTATATTTTCCAGTCTTCTTGTCAATATCAACAAGCTTAACTTTCACTTCTTCACCAACTTCCATAACACCATCCATACTCTCCAGTCGTTCCCACTTGATTTCCGAGATGTGAAGTAAACCATCCTTACCTGGTAGGATTTCTACAAAAGCTCCAAATGGCATGATAGCCTTCACTTTACCTTCGTAGATTTCACCTACTTCCGGTAATTGTGTGATCGCTTTAATTCTCTTAATTGCCTCATCTAATGCCTCCTTATTCGCTGCAAAAACAGTTATCAAGCCACCTTTCTCAGTTTCTTCGATAGCTACAGTAGCACCGGACTCTCTTTGAATCTCCTGAACGATTTTACCACCTGGTCCTATCACAGCACCAATCAGGTCTCTTTCGATATGGATCTGTACAAGTCTTGGCGCATTTGGCTTCATCTCAGTTCTTGGGCTGGTGATTGTTTTAGCCATCTCACCCAGAATGTGGTCCCTACCTTTTCTAGCCTGATCAAGGGCCTCTTTCAATACATCATACGAAAGACCGTCTACCTTGATATCCATCTGACAAGCTGTAATCCCCTTCGATGTACCTGTTACTTTAAAGTCCATATCTCCCAGGTGATCTTCATCACCAAGAATATCTGATAGGATGGCATACTTGCCGGTTTTGCTATCTGAGATCATTCCCATGGCTATTCCTGATACCGGACCAGAAACATTAATACCAGCATCCATCAATGCCAGTGAACCTGCACAAACAGTTGCCATTGATGAAGACCCATTTGATTCCAGAATATCTGAAACAATTCGGATGGTATAAGGATTATCCTCTGTTGGTAATGATTGTTTTAAGGCTCTCATGGCCAGGTTACCGTGACCAACCTCTCTTCTTCCAGGACCACGATTAGGTCTAACCTCGCCTGTTGAGAATCCTGGGAAATTATAGTGTAGTATAAATTTATTATATCCAGAGATCATGGCCCCATCAACCATCTGCTCATCCATTTTTGATCCCAGTGTCACTGTACTCAAAGATTGGGTCTCCCCACGAGTAAATAGTGCTGAACCATGAGCTGACGGTAGATAGTCAATTTCTGACCAAATCTGCCGAATCTCATCCAAATCACGGCCATCAATCCTTTTTCTGCTATCCAATACAAAATTCCTTACCGCATCTTTTTGGGTGTCATGGAAATATTTTTTGATCAGGAAACTATCCAATTCTGCGAGTTCTTCCTCAGAATACCCTTCCAGATATTTATCCTTAATAGCACCGAAAGCCTCAGACCTTACCTTTTTATCAGCGATTTGCTGCTCAGCAACCTTGTAGCAGGCGTCATAGCAAGCATCAGTCATTTTCTTCTTAAGATCCTCATCTTTTGGTTCATGGTCGTACACCCGTTTTTCAAGTGATCCAACCTCTTTTGCCAATTCAACTTGAGCCTGACATTGAAGTTTGATTTCTTCATGCCCTTTCTTGATGGCTTCCAGCATTTCCTCTTCTGAAACCTCTTTAGACTCACCTTCAACCATCGTGATATTATCTGCTGATCCAGCGATTATTAAATCAAGGCTCGCCTTCTCCATTTGCTCACGAGATGGGTTTACAATATACTGTCCATCCAATTTAATCACTCTCACCTCCGAGATAGGTCCCTGAAAGGGAATATCAGAAACCGAAAGAGCCGCTGAAGCTGCCAAAGCTGCCAAAGCATCTGGTGGCACAGCCTCATCTCCTGAGATAAGAGAAATAAATATTTGTGTGTCTGCGTGATAATCCTCAGGAAACAAAGGACGAATCGCTCTATCTACCAATCGACAAATTAAAACTTCATAGTCGCTCAATCTACCCTCACGCTTCAAGAAGCCACCAGGGATTTTACCTGCGGCAGCAAATTTCTCCTGATAGTCTACTGATAATGGCAGGAAATCAACTCCTTCACCTGCTTCTGTTTTAGAAACAACTGTAGCCAAGAGCATGGTGTTACCCATTCTTACTACAACTGAACCGTCTGCCTGTCGGGCTAACTTTCCTGTTTCAATGGAAATCTCCCTTCCATCAGATAATTGAAATTTCTTTGTTATTGGATTCATCTATGTATCATTTAATTTCAAAAGTCATTTGGAATGTCCCGCCTCTTTCTTCCATGTTATGACGATTTATTTGCAAATATTATTCGGAGGTCTATTATTACGGGGACAATTCATACGAATGAATGATCAGTGGGGAATAGAACCTCCGCTTAAAAAGAGAAAGGGAATCCGTTGTGAATTCCCTTCTTAATAAATCTTGATTACTTACGGATTTTCAATTCTGTAAGTATACTTCTATATCTTTCGATATCACTCTTATAAAGGTAATCGAGTAATCTTCTTCTCTTACCAACTAACCTCAACAATCCAAGTCTGGATGAATGGTCTTTTTTATTGTCTTTCAAATGTGACGTCAGGTGGTTGATGCGATAGGTGAAAAGGGCTATTTGAGACTCGGCAGCGCCAGTATCGGTCTTGCTCTTTCCGTTTTTGCTAAATATTTCTGCTTTCTTTTCCTTGGCTAAATACATCTTCTGTTTCTTATACGCTTTTATCGAACCGCAAATTTAGATCGGATGGAATTGAAAAACAATTAATTATCGCACTAACTTTTTTGAAAACCTAGACAACAATCTCTCAATCCAAATAGCATATATATCTGAATCAAACAACCGGGCATCAATTCTGGCTTGCCGCAAGAAGAATAATCCTATGGGGAAGAGTATCGCATCAGCTGTCCAAACGGCCATCATCGGGTCCACCAAACCTTCTTTCGCCCATTTTTCCGTCATAATGGTTAATACGTAATAGATGATAAAAAATAAGATTGAGATCAATACAGGCACTCCCAACCCCCCTTTTTTGATGATTGCGCCAAGAGGAGCACCAATGAGAAACATAACAATGCAAGCTACCGCCTGGCTATATTTCTTATATTTCTCAATTTCATATTTATAGATATCATGCTCCATCATGTATTGCCGGGTCGAAACGGAAGATAAGTTTACTTTTATTCTCTGAGCAGCATTTTTAGCTGCTAAAAAAACCTGGGATTGTCGATCACCCAATCTATTATCCAGGTATTCCCAACTCATGGTATCAATTTGCATTGCTGACTCACTGACTGAATCCTTGATATTTATTTTCGGCCCAATCATGCTATTGATATTCTTCGGATCATAATCCAATTTTGAAATACGGTCATTCCTAAACTGTGAACTAACTTCTCCAGTTTTTATCACACGATTGGGGTCGTATTTACTTATGCTATCTATTCCTGATTCTGCCTCCTTCAATTCCTTTTCTTCTACGCTAAATAAATCTGGTGGCTTTTGGGATTTTACAAGCGATTCAATCGAATCCGCAGTGATATCCCACTTATCAATGATCATATCTATTTTATCGTCCAAGTGGTAAAAAAAGCCTCCACTGTTACTCACGAAGTTATACTTAGATGTAGCAATTGTTCCCTTTATTGAATCAATGAAATAAGTCAATTCAGCAATATTCTTCATCTGCCGATTATTTTGAAACAATTCTTCTTTGGTACGTTTCAGGTCAAATGAAGATAAACTGAACACGATATCCATGCGATCAAAATTCGTCCTGGTAAGCCTGTTGAGCTCCCGCGTCCTTCGTCCTTCTTCATCATTGTAATAATTGCCATGATAAAGCTCCAGTTTCAGATAGCGGTCATTAAGCATAGTGTACATCTTGCTTGAATCTGCAAGAATGACTGTATTGTTGCCGATACCCTTCGTATGATCATAGATAATAACGTCTCTCAGCGTGGAGTTGTCAGCAAGTTTCTCCTTTGCCTTGATGCTATAATCAGGTATTCCCCCATAAAAAACGCCTTCTTTGATATCCAGTCCAGGCTTTTGCTTTTTGATATCATATAAAAGACTAAAAGCTTTGAGGTTTGAACTTGGAACAATGTGGTTATTGAAAAAGAAGGCAGCAATGGCCAGTAACACTACAAAATAAAAGACAGGAAGAAGTACCCGGATCAGTGAGAGTCCGGCACTTTTTATTGCTGTCAACTCAAAATGCTCCCCCAGGGTACCAAAAGTCATCAAAGATGAAACCAATACCCCAAGCGGGAGCGCCACCTGAAGCATGTTAAGACTGAAATAGAAGATCAGCTCAGCAAATACCATAAAACCTAAATCCTTGCCAATAAAATCATCGAAATACTTCAGCATGTATTGGATCAACAGGATAAATGTTGCCAATGCCGTAGTTAGGATAAAAGGTCCAATGAAGGATTTGAGTATGAGCTTGTCAAGCTTTAACATAGAGAATACAAAATTGCCACAAATTATTAACGTGGATTAGGCAATAATGGTGCTTATCCTCCTACAATCTCTTTGAGATCATGAATAAGGCTTGAATAAAGCTCCTCACTCTCCTCAAGATCAATATCTGAATAGTCGGTGATCCTGATAAAGACCTCCTGGGTGAGTTCATTCATTTCAATACGAAACTCAATGTACGAAGGATCATCGTCCTCCGGATCGATAAACTCAAATTTCACATGGGAGTTGGCCCTGCTACTTGAAACTTTTGCCTTATTTACCTCTCCATCCCAAATAAATGTATAGGTTTTATCTTCGTCTATATTAACATCATCAGCGAACCACTGGGAGAGTCCAGAAGGTGTACTGAAATACGGATATAACATTTTTCTGGATGCATTGATCCCATATTCTCCTACAAACTTGTCCTTTGCCATTTCTTTAGGATTTTTTACCAATGTATAAAAAAAAATGAAATAGCTGGTTATTGATAGAGAAAAAAGAAACAGTTTCTTAGATTTGCGTTCCGTTTTACAGACGATCCTGAGTTAATTATTGATTTTTACAAAGGATTGCTGATTTGATAGAGGAAATTTAAGTTGAAATGGCGAGGTAGCTCTCCCGATAGTTATCGGGAGATTAGCGCGTCGGATCGGCACGCGCAGTGTCATAACCCGGAGATCGGGGGTTCGATTCAAAGTGTAAGGAATGAGAGAATTAAGTATGGCGAGGTAGCTCAGATGGTTAGAGCGTCGGATTCATAACCCGGAGGTCGGGGGTTCGATTCCCCCCTTCGCTACACGATAAAGGCACTTTTTTAGGTGCCTTTTTTCATTTACAACTTGTCTTAGCTAAACGGCACCAAATGACCAATTTTACTATCTATTAAAGATTCCTGCGCGAATCCCAATATGTCCTGCGGGATCTTTATGTTTCCTGCGGAACTTCTAAGACGTCCTGCGGGACTTCCTTGGTTTCCTGCGAGACTTCTGAAGCTGCCTGCAAGTAATTCTATTCTAAAAGTCTAAGCTAAGCTAGCGCGCGATTGCATCGTGTGGCTTTGGTGCTTCTAGCTACTTTCACCAGGGCTTCATTGCTCCTCTATCGCTGGAGATCTATTGTGCTTCCTACCATTTGCAACTAGTAGATTTTTTATCTTTCAAATTGCACTGCAAACCTTTATCATTGTAATAGGTGGCGGATGAGCTATTTTAGAAGTCAATCGCCAGGGAAAGGCCGCACACCTTATTTTGGCGTTGTACTAGGCACATGTCACACCTTCATCAGCCAAATATCTGAGCCTAAAAAGTCCCCAAAAAACCTATCTACCTCGCCAGGTCATTAAAAATATCAATCACTGCCTGACCGCATTCCTGAGTGCTGGCCTTCCCTCCCATGTCCTTCGTCAAAGCCACCTTTTGTGCTATTGATGTCTCGATGGCTTTCATAACTCCATCCGCAGCTTCCTGATAACCGAGGTGTTCGAGCATCATCGCACCAGCCCAAATCGATCCGATCGGATTGGCAATGTTCTGACCGGCAATATCAGGAGCTGAACCATGTACCGGCTCAAACATAGAAGGAAATTCTTTTTCCGGATTGATGTTTCCGGAAGCTGCAATCCCTATGGTACCCGCAACTGCTGGCCCCAGGTCAGACAGAATATCACCAAAGAGGTTGGACCCCACTACCACGTCATACCAATCTGGGTGCAATACAAAATTAGCGGTGAGAATATCAATGTGATATTTGTCCGTCTTGATGTTGGGGTATACTTGCTTCACTGCTTCAACCCTTTCATCCCAAAATGGCATGGTATGAATAATACCGTTAGATTTTGTCGCTGAAGTCAGGTGCTTTTTTCTTTTCTCTGCCAGCTTAAAGGCATAATGAAGGACGCGATCCACCCCTCTACGGGTAAAAATACTTTCCTGGCTCACGGTTTCCCATTCGGTCCCTTCATATATTTTTCCGCCAATCTCTGAATATTCACCTTCATTGTTTTCCCTGACAATCACCATGTTGATGTCTTTTGCTGTCCTACCAGCCAGTGGTGAGTTTATGCCTTCAAAAAGCCTGGCCGGTCGAAGGGAAATGTATTGCTGAAAATGTCGTCGGATAGGAATCAACAGCCCCCAAAGTGATACATGATCTGGTACACCGGGAAACCCTACTGCACCCAGGTAGATGGAATTATACTGCCTTAGTATATTGAGTCCATCCTCGGGCATCATCTTACCGGTATTTTTATAGTATTCACAACTCCAGTCAAAGTATTCCCACTGAAAGGAAATATCATGCTTTTTAGCAACGGCATCCAGAACGGCCTGTCCTACTGGTATCACTTCCTTACCAATGCCGTCACCGGGTATTACTGCGATCTTAATCATATTGTATCAGCTTATTATTGTATTAATTCATTTAACCACTACCCACATCATAAAACCAATGAAGCAATCCAGGTAGCCAGCAAACCACCAAAAGCCATAAAGACATTGGAGGCAGAAAGTGTTTTGAGCCCGGTCTCCGTATCAAATTGATTCATTTTGGTGTATACCCAAAAATAGCTGTCATTCACGTGACAAACCAATCTCGCTCCTGAACCTGCAGCCAGCGCAATTAGTATAGGGTTTGCATTGAGTTCTCTGGCGATGGGTAGACAAAGGGTAGCTGCAGTGATAATCGCCACTGTACCCGACCCCTGAATAGTTTTTAATATCCCCGAAATCAAAAAAGGTATCAGGATAAATGGCAATCCACTTGACACAATCAAATTGGCAATTGCCTGACCAGCTCCTGAAGTTTCCAGCACCTGTCCCAGGGAACCACCTGCAGCAGTAATAAATATGATGGGCCCAGCGTCTTTGATGGAAGCTTCCATGATTTTTTTCAGTGCCTGATTAGGACCCAGCCTTTTGCCCAATAATACAATAGCGGCAACTACTCCAAAAGTCATGGCCATTATGGGGTTACCAATGAATCTAATCATGACTACAAAGAAGTTACTTTCATTTATACCCAACATAGCCATGCTGGTATAGAGCAGAATCAGCATTATGGGTAGTAGCAGTGGTGAAACAGACCAAAGTAAGCCAGGCATGTCGGGGCTTTCTTCGTATTCAGTATGAATTTCTGGAATAATGGGTGGCAAGTACTTAGGCATGATGAATTGCGCATATAACCAACCGCTTATCGTCATTACAGCAGCGGCGAAACTACCCCAAATGATCATTTCTCCAATCTCAATATTTAGCAGCCCTGCCACTGCCAATGGACCAGGTGTCGGGGGAATAAAAACATGGGTAGCCAGCAGTCCTGAAGAAAGTGACACCGCAATTACGGCAAGACAAGTTTTGCTCCGTTTAGATAAAGCTTTTGTCAGTGGTGCAAGTATCACATATCCCACGTCACTGTAAACAGGAATTGAAATTAAAAATCCACTAATCGCCATGGCCAGGGGTCCCCGTTTTTCTCCAACCAATTTAATGGCACCAATGGCCATCCTTTCAGCGCCTTTTGAGTCTTCCAGTACTTTACCCAGGATAACACCCAATATGATGATGATACCGATTTTAGATACGGTATCTCCAAAACCTACCGTTATGGCATCCATCACCGCTTTACCTCCCATCCCAGATAGTAAACCGATAGTAAGTGCTGATATCAGTAACGCCAAAAAGGCATTGAATTTCAGGTATACAGCAAGATAAATGAGCACTACCAGACCAATAATAAAGGAAGCTTCAGGTGATAGCATAAGGTTTGTCACTGACTCAGTGGGTAATTATTATTCAATTTCCAAAAAATAATGTCTCAGGATCAAATACTTGAAAGACAATCGTTTCATAAGGTGACTTTTTCCCTGCCTCATAAAACAAAGCCAACCTCCCATCTTTCATTTTTGCAAGGCTGGAATACGCAGAAGGCCCGGGGTGAATGTTCCTGATGAATGGCCAGGTTTTTCCTTCGTCAAAACTTACACGAAGGGAAAGATTATGTCTGATTTTCCTCGCACTGGCGGGGTTCAAAAAAACAAGCATGCTCCTGCCCTCTTCAGGCCATGCATAACGAATCAAGCCAGCCTGACAAATAGGTTCCACCAATTCATCCACTGATTGGGGGTCTGTCCAGGTAACTCCGCCGTCATAGCTTAATGATTGCGTTCTTCTGTTATCACCGAAATAGGACCGCATATTCATCAGTAATGTTCCGTTTCTGTCTGCGACTTCCACTACTTGGCATTCATTTACTTTAGGCCGGATTACACCTCCCAATTCCCATGTTTTCCCATGGTCATCACTGTAGATAGTATGAGATCCATATTCATACGGCCCATTCCTTACTATACCTTCCGGGTCATCATAGCTGTGATCACAAGGTATAACCAATCTCCCCATTCTAGGCCCCTCTTTGATCTGGATCCCCACGCCAGGGCCTGTTGCATACCATCCCCATGTCGGGTCTTTCGTGGTCTTGGTGATTTCTTCCGGCTTCGACCAGGAAGTACCATCATCTTCACTTTTTGAAACCCAAACCGTACGGGTGCCACTAGCACTTTTATTTATAATCGCTGTTTCCTTATCCTCCCCAATATTATGCGTCATCAACAGCCAAATAGTACCCGTCATTTCGTCTACCACCGGACAGGGGTTGCCGCAGGTATTTTTCCCGTCATCCCAAACCACCAAAGGCTTACTCCATGTCTTGCCATTATCTTCAGATCGTCTGAGCAACAGATCAATATCTCCTGCATCTCCTGATTCCTTTCTACCTTCACAAAAAGCCAAAAGGGTACCTTCTTGTGTAGTAATGATCGATGGGATACGATAACTTCCATAACCATCTTCGCCTTTTACGAATAAGGCTTTTTTCTCATCATTGAGCTGACTAAAGGTAGGATTTGCTAAAAGGTAAAGTATGGCAAAAAAAGCCATAAGTAACATTGGTTTTCTCACTGAAATCACAATTTGGTAAAACATAAAAACTGATTAAAATTCCTATGAAAATGGCACTCACCAGTTAACAGCCTCTGGAGATCTGATACCGTATTCAGGAAAAGGAGTTTGCTCATCAAAAATCATAAACGTATCGTATTCCTCAATCACAATTTCATCGTCAGCTATTTTGCCCCCCTTCATGATTTGATCAAGGTTGAGGCCCAAATGTTTGGCCATAAAAGGATACATCGCCAGCCGCTTGTTAATGCCATAGTCATGGACTTCGTCAGGCAGGTGAACATTTTCTACATTTTCTGGCTGACCATATAGTCCGTAGATATATTGCATAAAGGGATATTCCACTTTTGGGTTATTCTTGGTCCAGTCATCCCCGTCGGAAATCGTAAGCTGCGGCTTAGGAGCAAAACTTGAAGCAATTTCTACATTATTGGTTTCGTGATTTTCACTCATGTGAACGGGCATCCCACTTTCCCCTGTACAGCCACCAAAAAAATGTGCGGATACCATTACCGTAGGCACGGATACCGCAATTCTATCATCTACCGCCGCAAGGAGGAATGTCTGAGTTCCGCCACCAGATGCGCCAGTAATCCCAATTCTATCCTCATCTATATTTTCTAATGTCAGCACAAAGTCCAGCGCCCTGATACTGTTCCAAAGTTGGAATTTCAGGGTAGTTGGAAATCTGTGTTCCCAACCATATTCCCTCATCTCACCATAGCCTACCATGTCATACGTAAAAACATAAGATCCCATTTTAGCCAGGGAAGCGGCCCGCTTTTGTACATCTGGTCTGAACCTGCCGTAATCATCAGGATTGGGCCAGTGACCATGTGGAGAAAGAATTCCAGGTATCTTACCTTCCGCGTTGGCAGGCGCATATAACGCACCAGTGACGAATACACCCGGCAGACTCTCAAAGGCAATGTTTTCAACTGTATATCCATCGTATGTTCTCAGGCCTTTTCTGATAACCTTCAGTGGCGTTTTGGCTGGCGATGGATCTAAATCCGCACCTTTCAAGATCCCCTGACGAATAACTTGGGTATGTGCTTCCCATTCTTCCTTTGTTGTGATTCTTTCTTTCGACTGTTGCAGTATTTCAGCACCTTCTTCTTCGGTAAAGTAAGCACCCTGACGCAGATAATTTTCTGGCTCGCCGCAAGCATAAATGAATAAAGAAATAAAAAGAATGGTGAAGTATTGTAATGTGGTTTTCATGTATTTCTTATTTGGACTATATCGTGCTCCTGTAAATTAATAATTAAACAGTAAATAGCTGATGATCAGATACCCTTACGCAGCATATCCAAACACCTGAATCAGAAAGAAGGAACTAAGTAACTAGCTGGTAGGTGGATTATCCATGAAATGACCAACGTCCATGATATACATCTGCCTTGTAAAAAAAGAATTATTCTCCAGGCTATTTTACTAATAATACAAAATATAAATATATTTTCAATAGTCAATGATGATTATTTAGTGCACCAGTAACAGGTCAAAGTATTCTTTTCATCGATTAACTTTACTTGTAAAAAACATAGATAAGATGTGCTATAACCTGAGGTATTTGACAAAAAAGCAAAGGGATTATGCGGTAAAAATTGGTGAGAGTCAGGAGGAGATTGATCGGCTAGAGAAGCAGTTGGAGATTTTTAACAAACAAACCGGCCCGGTATATCATACCTCTGCATTTGATCATTGGCCTGTACCAGTGATCACACAAAACAAGCCCAAGGATTTTCAATTCTTCAATTGGGGACTCATTCCACAATTTGTGAAGGACACAAATCAGTACGAGACCAAATACACCTCCCGGTATCTCAACGCACGCATAGAAACACTTTTTGAAGCGCAACAATTCAATGAAAAATATAAAAGGGCTTTTGACAACCCGTTTTATTCTTCTGCGGTCAAACGAAGATGTATCATCGTTGCAGATGGATATTACGATTGGCATTGGCAAGGAAAAACATCCTATAATTTTCACTTGCAGCTCAAGACTGGTGAGCCGATGTTACTTGCTGGTATCTGGAGAACGTGGGTAAGTAAAAATGAAGGCATTGAACGAAATACCGTTGCCATAGTGACCACGGATGCTAACCCCTTATGTCGGGAAGTTCATAACCGCCCTAAGGCTAGTGAAGGTCCTCGACAACTGGCCATTCTTGATGACGCTTCAGCCAAAATTTGGCTGACAGATACTGACAACCCTGACGATGTCGAAGAATTAAAAATGGCCATCAAGGTGTATCCAAAGGAAAAGATGAAAGCCTATCCTGTAAAGAAACTATTTGTTCAGGAAGGACGAAGCAGGATACCCCTCAATAATGAAGACTGTATCAAGGAAGTTCAATTTCCTGAGTTGAAATTTGGTGACGGGCAGGACCAAATAAGTCTTTTTGGTTAATGGACTATTAATAGTCCTGAGCCAAAATGTACGCGCTTATTTCAATTCAAGCTGTTCGATCTTTCCATAATCAACTCCCCGAATACTTTCAAATGTTTTAATCATCTCCGCCAATTTATCCGAATTATCAGTAGCCAGGTTATTTTGCTCTCCAATGTCTTCTTTGATGTTATACAGTTGAAAGGATTTATCATTTCCCAATTCAATGTTCACATTCTTATTTATTGCGGGTCCAGAATACGGAGGTATCATAACCCAATCGCCCGATTTAAGCGCCGTTCTGGATGTTGCTTCAAGAACAAGGTGGTCTCTTCCCTGATCACTCATACCCATAAAAGTTTCCATCAGGTTCTTACTATCAGGTACTCGCTGCTCGCTGCCAACCAGTGAAGCTAATGAGGAAAATAGATCTAACTGACAAACCAATGCATCGGAAGTAGCTGGCTTAATCTTTCCTTTCCAATAAGTAATGAATGGTAAACGGGTTCCAGCCTCAAACAAACTGTACTTCCCTCCCCGATAGGGACCCCATGGTGTGTGATCACCTAATTTTTCTACTGCGTCATCATAATAACCGTCATTCAGGACAGGTCCGTTGTCACTTGAAAAAATAACTAAGGTATTTTCCAACAAGCCTTCCTCTTCCAGTGTTTTCATAAACGCTCCTACACACCAGTCAGCCTCTACAATCGCATCTCCACGGGGGCCCATGCCTGAACTTCCTACAAATCTTGGGTTAGGCGTTCTTGGGACATGCGGTTGCTGCATGGCGTAATAAAGAAAAAAGGGTTTATCACCACGGGACTTCACAAACTTTTGCGCTTCGGCCAGAAACTTATCTGCCATATCAACATCTTTCCATAAAGCTGATTTTCCACCTCGCATATATCCAATCCGTGGAATCCCATTAACAATGCTGCTGTTATGACCATGATGCCATTTCATCGTTGTTAGTTCAGGATTATCTTTTCCTGTAGGTTCTCCTTCAAAATTCTTTTGGTAATTCACCTCAATTGGATCATTTGGATCAAGTCCTACCACGTCTCCATTTTCAATATAAACTGTGGGAACACGGTCTTGAGTTGCAGCCATGATAAACGAGTGGTCAAATCCCACTTCATTGGGTCCTGGCTTTACAGTAGCATTCCAGTCAACATTACCTGCGCCAAGGCCTAAATGCCATTTACCAACGATTCCAGTCCTATAGCCTGCTTGCTTAAGCATTTTTGGAACGGTCTTTTGATCGGTACCTATAAGTAATGGGGCTGTGCCAGAGAGAATTTTTGCATCTTTCTCTCTCCATGGGTATACACCTGTGAGTATCGCATACCTGCTTGGCGTACAGGTCGATGAAGAAGCATGCCCATTGTTAAACCTGATGCCTCCATTCGCCAATTCATCAATATGAGGTGTTTTCAATTCAGTGGAACCGTAGGCCCCAACGTCCCCATAGCCGAGGTCATCCATATAGATAATTACAATATTTGGTTTATCTGCCTCCTGTTTATCATCCGTACTATCACAGGAAACAAAACAGAGCAAAAGCAATAAAATTGCATTAGGTAGTGATAGGAACTCTCTCATTTTCGGGCTTTTGGTTATCATTCACGAAAATAATACACCGACTAAGATTTTATTGAATATACTGATATTTTATGCTTTCTGCTTATTCTGGAATACTTTTACATAAAACTAAAAAGGCCATGAAAATCACGTTTCTTTTGATAGCTACATTTAGCTTAGCTGCACTTTTTTCATGTAATAAAAAGGAGGTTGAAGAAAACAATCAATTTATTGTGGGCTCATGGGTAGCAAACTTCGAGACAATTTCCGGATGCAGCGATGTTGCTTCAGACATTCAACAAGAAATAGGTTGTTCAGATACCTACTGTATAGAATTCACCTTTGAGCAAGGAGGTATTTATACTGCAAATATTACCAACGAAGACGGAACCCTGGGTGAGCAAGGTACCTTTACGCTAGATATTGATAATATAAGTTTATGTGAGGAAGATGAAGGAGAAATTTTTTGTAAAGGCGGACCTTATAGCGTTAATCCTACGACGCTCACGTTTTCAACTACAGATATCGACACAGGATGTGTAACTACCTGGACTTTTGAAAAAATGGAAACAGGCGCTTAATCTACCACTTATACTATTATGGACATAAGTAAAGAAGATCTCCAACACCATAGCGAAGCACACATCCATGGTGAAAAAAGCTTTTTTAGCAAATTTTCTGATTATCTCGGAGAGTTTGTATACGGTGCCATAGATGGATCCGTCACCACTTTTGCTGTAGTGGCAGGATCAGCAGGGGCTGGCCTGGATAGTGCAATTGTGATTATCCTTGGATTTGCCAACCTTATCGCTGATGGATTTTCTATGTCCGTAGGTAGTTATTTATCTGCCAAATCGGAAGCCCAAAATTACGAAAAGCATAAGCAAATCGAGTATTGGGAAGTTGATAACCTCCCGGATAAAGAGCGTGAAGAAATTAGGGAGATTTATGAAGCTAAAGGTTTTAAAGGTGATCTTCTAGAAAAGGTTGTTGACACAATCACTGCAGATAAGGACCGTTGGGTTGACGTAATGATGAAAGAAGAACTTGAGATGGCGAAGGAAACAAAATCTCCTTTGGCAATAGGAACTGTTACATTTATCTCTTTCCTGCTACTCGGTTTTGTGCCACTAATCATCTATGTCGTTGATTATTTTAATGAGATCACCTTAGACTTGTTTTTTGTCTCATCTCTACTCACTGGTTTGTGTTTTCTTGGAATTGGATATCTGAAAAGTCTGGTTACGCATACCTCTAAGCTAAGAAGCATTATAGAAACATTAATTTTGGGCGGTGCAGCTGCCGTATTGTCTTATTTTGTAGGAGCACTATTAGAACAATGGATTTCCAGATAAACGAAAGTTTCTTACCCTAAATCAACTAACCTAATCAAGTCATCGCCAATGGCTAATTATCCAAAAACAAAAAACATGATCCATGTTTTACTGGACCGCATCAAACATATGGAAGGGTTGAAACATTTTCTGGAGACTAAAGAATTTCAGTGGACCATCATCGGTCTGATAATCCTCAATGCAATTACCATAGGTCTTGAAACCTCAGAAGAGGTGGTGTCCATTATGGGGAATTGGCTCAGTGAAATTGACAAATACATACTTGTTATTTTCACCTTGGAAATTTCACTTAAGATTGTTGTTTACAGGCTCAGGTTTTTCAAAAATCCATGGAATATATTTGACTTTCTGATCGTCGCCATAGCGCTTGTTCCGGCTGCAGGTCCATTACATATCTTAAGGACACTCCGTATTTTGAGAACGGTACGATTGATTAAAAATGTACCTAAGCTCAAGTTAATCATTGAATCTTTGCTTAAGTCAATTCCCAGTATCGGATGGATTGGAGTACTTCTATTCATGATTTTTTACATTTTTGCTGTTATAGGAACTGATCTTTACCAAGACGATTTTCCTCAATACTTTGGCGATTTAGGGAAAACCTTTTTTACGCTCTTTCAAATTATGACATTGGAAAGCTGGGCGTCTGGTATCGCCCGACCCATGATGGTTGAGACTCCTTTTGTGTACCTCTTTTTTATACCTTTTATACTGTTAGCCACTTACACAACACTCAATGTTTTCATAGCAATTGTTGTAAATACCATGAATGAAATCAACAGGGCGGAAATGAAAGAAGAGGAGGAAAGAGTCAAACAGTTTATGCATACTGAACATGAAATCATGATCTCCTATTTAGAGAAAATAGATGGAAGGATAAAGCATATAGAAAAGAAGATTAATACAGCTGAAAAAAAAGAGTAGCAAATAATAATATCTGGTTATTCCACATCTGCTTCTTTGTCTACCAATTCACCATCTCTATATTCATAAGCAATCGAAAGATTTCCTTCGGTATCATACCATTTTGCGATTCCATCTAATCTACCTCCCAGATAATTAGACTCTTCCATTAGGGTCCCATCCTGATAATACTTTCTTATAGCTCCCTCAAGTCTACCTGCCACATAGCTTCTTTCCTCAATTAATCGTCGTCGGTTATAAACCTTATAGGATCCTGCTAATAAATCATTGACATAGTTGGCATATATGGAAACATATCCCTGAGCATCCATTTCTATTGATGCGCCTTGCTTTACACCTCTATGATAGGTTGTAATCGATGATATTAATGCGTTTGCATCAAAGGTCACCCATGAACCGTGTTTCAGTTTTCCAATTGCTTCCCCTTCAGCGATAAGGATTCCTCCCTCAAACACCCTGGCTTTTACAACTTCACCATTACCATCGTAAGAAACAATTTCCGCATTATCAGGAATGTTTTCTCCAGAAACTGACTGTGTTTCTGTTTCCGAGCAAGCTGTTATTACGCTGTATGCTAATATTATTAATATAATACGTTTCAAGATTTTGTGGTTCAAGAATTATTTCAAAAATAATCATCACAAGAGTTCAAAAAAAGACAATTACGAATTACCTGATATTTATGAAGATTCTAATAATGCACGCCATCCTTAGATAGTGGTCCCTCATTTTATTCAACAAAAGACCAGAAAATTACAGATTGAGCCAATAAGAGATTTTTGCAAAAATCGCCCTGCTTTTTGGTTGAAAAGAATCAGGGAAGTAATTATCTGTATAGACAATAAAAAAATCAGATACTGGCGCAAATCGGTATTGAAGCCTAATGTTCATATTGAAGTTGTCGATCTGATTGTTGTACTGAAAATAACTTGTTAGAAACAGCTTTCGGGTAAATGTGATATCAAACTTGGGTCCTAATAGCAATATATCTCCACTTGGAAAAGGATCCGGTAATCGTATCCTGTTGTACTGTACATTCAAGGTGGCTATTCCATATGGCCGAAACAAGTAGTTGATGGCTCCACCCACACTTGCTAACGAACCATTAAAAAATTGTCCGAATTGACTTTCCAGGTCATAATTAAATGCCTTTCTTCTATCCGATCTATAGGAAAGTATTGCACTGGTATATGTATAATCTGAACCCACCTGAAGTGGCATGCCGTCACCAGACCTCGTAGGATCAAAGTCACGTTGAAGTAGAATGTATTCATGAGCTACCTCTGCGCGTATTTGCGCTCGACTAGCAAATTCTACCTCATAAAATGGAGATATTCGATAATCAGTATTTCCAAAATCTTCATTCCGATAATATTCCGTTTCAATTCCAGGACCATGGTTAGAAACCATTTTATTTGGGTAAAACCGATATTGAAAACCCGGAGATAAAAGGAAATAATTTTTCCTGGGGACATATCCCACGGCAGGATTATAGTTTTGAGCAACATATTGATGATTCCAGGTTATCGTAAAATTGGTAACATTATAGGAGAGTGTCCCACCATGAGCAAAATGATCATTTTGCGTGCTATCAGGAGCAAAAGAATGGTGATAGAAAACCTTTCCATTCCAGATTCCATTATCTGAAAGAATATTATAATCAACACCTAATACTCGATTGTAATCCTCTTCATCTATCTCAAATTCAAAATCATTGTTCTGACCCAGCACATGGGTGGCCTGTTTATTGATGGCGATGACAGATATATTCGATCGATTGAAGATCCTTCTTTGAAGGGCTATTGTGGAGTAATTATACCCCGGCTGAAGAATTGATAGATCTTTTGCTGTTTGCATATTTAATACACCTATTCTCCAGTCCCGGCTTAAGCTTCCACTTAGCTTAAGCCCCGCATTGATCTTATTAGGAACAAGCAGATTAGTCGTTGGGTCTGTTGCTAAACCAATCCTTCTGGAGAAGAAAGGTCTGATTCTCCGATCTCCAAATGAGGCGAAAATATCAGAATTTTCAATAAAGAATTGTCGCCGTTCCGGAAAGAACAATTCAAATCTCGAGATATTGGTTTGTTGATCATCAACTTCAACATTACTGAAATCTGGATTGAAGGTAAGGTCCAGGTTCATAGATGGAGTCACCAGAATTTTAGCATCACCGCCAATATTAAATGTTCCCTGAGGATCTTCATCAAATATAAAATCCTGACTAGTTCCTCCTGACATGTAGGGTATCAGTGACACATTATATTTTGGCTTTTTTGGTGGATCTTCAAAGACCAAAACACCTGGGAAAGACATTGATAGGGTACTAAAGTTTCTTGGAAGGTGGCCCCAGGTTGACTGTTCGGAAGTCTTACTGTCCTGAGCGTAGATATGCACATTCCATCTTTTAGATCCCTCATCGAAGCGGAGTGTTTTCAATGGGATTGCCAGCTCCCCAGACCATGAGCTATCCTGAATTTTAGCTGCTGAGTACCACTTATTGTCCCAGGAAAGATCAAAGCCAGAAGAGGTTGAACCTACCCGTTGACTCCCGGACACCCCTGAAATCAGTGCTTCCCGCTGGACACCGAATGGATTGATACTGAAAAGCTGACCATTGGTTTCATTTCTAAAAGGATCAAAAACAAAGGCAACAGCATCATTTTCAGAACCCCTGAAATCCCTTCTCAAAGATTTTGTGACATAAGGTCCAGGAGCCTGATCATAATTGATGAACCCCACATAAATAAATTCATCATCGTAGGCCATACTCACAACTGTATTCGAAAGTGATAGACTTGTATCCATTGGGAAAAATTGCCAGAAAGGAGACGTTTTATCTGCTTCCTGCCATTCCTTCTCATCCAAAATTCCATCAATTGTTATGGTACCCGTTATCCGCTTTACATATAATTCTGGTTGTGGATCCTGGGCGCATACAATGTATGAAGCCAGTAACAATAAATAAATGATTAAAAACCTTTTAGAAAAGTCAGGCACAAGGATTAGGAATTAGAAATGGTTAACAATTGCAAAAAATACTAAATATTCCTAATATCATAAGGAAATCTGATTATTTATTGAAGCGAGAAAAAGTTATCTGCTTACAATCATCTTTTTATAGTGATGCTTTCAACTCGATGGAATGGTTTTGTTATCTTCGAATTCTAAATAGTAATTGTGTATAAGTTAACAAATAAAGTCGCCATTGTCACTGGTGGAGTAATGGGGATCGGTCGGGCAGTAACAGAAACGCTTGCAAAAAGTGGAGCGCATGTATACTTTTTAGATATCAATGAATCGGAAGGAGAAACTTTTGAAAAAGAGCTCGAAGATTCCAGCTTTAAGGCGAATTTTTTAGCCTGCGATGTGGCTGATTTATCCAATGTAGAGGATGCTATTTCCCGTGTCTTTAATACCCATAAAACCATTGATATCCTAATCAATAACGCAGGCGTAGCACACATAGGAAATGCTACAAACACACAGCCAGAAGATTTTGATAGAATTGTCAATATAAACATCAAGGGCGTTTATCATTGCTTACACACCACCATCCCTTTAATGGAAAAATCTGGAGGCGGAGTCATCATCAACATGTCATCTGTTGCTGCAGAATTAGGCATTCCTGATAGATTTGCCTATTCAATGAGTAAAGGTGCCGTATCATCAATGACCCTATCTGTTGCTAAAGATTATCTGACTTCAAATATTCGCTGCAATGGAATTGCACCAGGAAGGGTACATACCCCATTTGTTGATAATTTCATTAAGAAAAACTATGCGGGGCAGGAAAAAGAAATGTTTGAAAAACTGTCCAAAACACAGCCAATAGGAAGGATGGGAAAACCACAAGAAATCGCATCGCTCATTCAGTTTTTATGTAGTGATGAAGCCTCATTTATTACCGGAACCATTTACCCTATTGACGGTGGTTTCATAAAACTTAACTCTTAGCAAATGAAATTAATAAGATTTGGAAAAGTAGGAGCGGAAAAGCCCGGTGTACTGATCGACGGAAAGCGAAAAGATTGTTCTGAACATTTTGAGGATTGGAACAGAGATTTCTTTAATCGAAACGGACTTACCCAGCTTCAGGGTATCATCAGCTCGGATCTTCCGGATGTACCAGAATCAGAAAGATGGGCACCGGCTGTCGCAAGACCGGGCATGATTATGTGTATTGGACTTAATTATTCAGACCATGCTGCCGAATCAGGCATGGAAGTCCCTAAAGAGCCCATTATTTTTATGAAAGCTACCAATACACTTACCGGGCCAAATGATGATATTCCTATTCCTAAGAACAGCGAAAAAACAGATTGGGAAGTAGAACTTGCCATAATACTGAATCAGGATGTCTCATACCTAAGTAGTGAAAAAGAAGGCTTGGATGCTATTGCTGGGTTCTGTGTAATGAATGATCTTTCTGAGCGAGCCTACCAACTTGAAAGGGGCGGACAATGGGTAAAAGGAAAATCATGTCCTCAGTTTAGCCCCTTAGGACCTTATCTGGTAACCAAAGATGAAGTAGGTGATTTCAATAATCTATCTATGAATTTGAGCGTAAACGGAAATATGAAACAAAATGGCAATACCGGCACCATGATATTTAAGCCTGCCTACCTGGTATATTACCTATCCCAGTTTATGCAACTTGAAGCAGGTGATATTATCTCTACAGGTACTCCTCCTGGTGTTGGACTTGGTTTTAAGCCTGCTCAGTACCTGAAAAAGGGTGATGTTGTAGAATTATCTATTGAGGGGCTAGGAACACAGAAACAGAAATATATCTGATTTTCTGGCAATCAGTTTTAAGCTAGTATATCTCTAACAACATTTCCGTGGACGTCTGTTAGTCTAAATCGTCTTCCCTGAGTCTTGAAGGTCAATCTTTCATGATCGATCCCGAGGATATGCATCAGGGTAGCATGAAAATCATGTACATGAACGGGATTTTCTGCGATGTTGTAACTGAAATCATCTGTTGAGCCATAGGTAAAACCTGGTTTTACTCCTGCTCCAGCCATCCACATGGTAAAGCATCTTGGGTGATGATCTCTTCCATATGTTTCATTGGTGAGTTTCCCCTGAGAATACACGGTACGGCCAAATTCACCTCCCCAGATTACCAGTGTGTCTTCCAGCAAACCCCGGCGTTTTAAATCCTTTAAAAGCGCAGCATTTGCCTGATCTGTCTTCTTGCAATTACTTTCAATTCCTCCCGGTAGATTTGAATGTTGATCCCATCCCTGATGGTAGAGTTGTACAAATCGCACATCTTTCTCAAGCAGTTTTCTGGCCAATAGGCAGTTTGCAGCATAAGTACCTGGATCCCGACTATCTTCTCCATACATTTCGTAGACCTCCTTCGGCTCATTTGTAACATCTGTTACCTCAGGTACAGAGGTTTGCATGCGATATGCCATCTCATATTGTGAGATGCGTGCCTGTACTTCCGGATCACCATAGGCACTGTTCTGGATTTCATTGATTTGCTTCAGGTAATCCAGCATCTTCCCTCTATCCTCGTGGTCATAATTCTCAGGGTTATTGAGATAGAGAACCGGATCTTTGCCTGATCGAAACTGCACTCCCTGATGTTCTGTGGGAAGAAAACCGTTTCCCCAAAGTCTTGTATATAAAGGTTGGCCACCGGCATTTTTTGAAACCAGTACAATAAATGTTGGTAGATTCTGATTTGAACTACCCAAACCATAGCTTAACCAGGCTCCAATAGAAGGTCTTCCGGCCAACTGATGGCCCGTTTGAAGAAATGTGATTGCAGGATCATGGTTGATTTGCTCCGTATACATGGATTTAATGAAACAAAGGTCATCTACCATCTCTGCTGTATGAGGCATCAATTCACTTACCCACGCCCTGCTCTCTCCATACTGATCAAACTTATATTTTGATGGAGCTATAGGTAAAGAAGTTTGAGAAGCACTCATTCCTGTCAGTCTTTGCCCTTTTCGTACAGAATCAGGAAGCTCCTCTCCAAACATATCCATGAGCTTAGGTTTGTAATCAAAAGTTTCAAATTGAGAAGGCCCCCCACTTTGAAACAGATACACCACACGTTTGGCCTTGGGCACAAAATGTGGCAATTCGGATAAGCCAACGCCTGCCCCACGAGCATTCTTTGCTGATGCAAAAAGGTTTTCTGAACCCATAATGGAGCCTATCGCAGCTGCGCCTATTCCCAAGGAAGTTTTCGTTAGAAACTGCCTTCTGTCAATTTTCTTTTCCTCAGCCTTTAAGTCAGGATGATTTGATCGGATGATATCGTGATGATGTCCCATTGCTATCTTTTTGTAATGCAGGCGTCTGAGTTAATAATGATACTTGCAACTATGGTATTTGCTGCTACAAGATCAGCATCTAACGAAGGGTCAATGAGATATTCTCCACTATTCAGCCATCCTTTCGATCGCTCTTTATCATTCGCGAATTTTGTATACTCTTCTTCCTGGACTTTCACCAACAACTCCACTTCAGTCGGTTTTGGTTGAATACCCGTTAACCTTTGATAAGCTTCAATGATTCCTTTTCTGGAACTCTCATGCTTGGTAATGGTCTCGCCAATTGCTCGGGAAGCCTCAATAAATGTTGGATCATTCAATAGTACAAGTGCTTGCAAAGGTGTATTTGTTTTTTGTCTTTTTACCGTACATTCTACCCTTTCAGGTTGATCAAAAGTAGCAAGTGTAGGATGTGGCACGGTCCTTTTCCAAAACACGTATAAACTTCTTCGGTACAAATTCGCACCTGAGTCTTGTTCGTAAGTTCCTGAATTCATCGACCATAATCCTTCGGGTTGGTATGGTTTAATACTTTTTCCGCCAATTTCATCATTCAATAAACCACTTGCCAGCAAAGCATTGTCACGAAGCATTTCGCTGGACATTCGATTAGTCGGACCTCTGGCTAATAAAATATTTTGGGGATCTTTGTCTCTAAGCTCTTCTGTGGTTATAGAACTTTGCCTGTAGGTAGCTGACATGACTATGAGTTTTTGCAAAGCCCTGATATTCCACCCACTTTCCATGAAATGAACAGCAAGCCAGTCTAAAAGCTCAGGATGACTTGGGAGTTCACCTTGATTTCCAAAATCTTCTGTTGTTCTAACAATACCTCGCCCAAAATACTGCTGCCAATACCTGTTAACTGCAACTCGCGCCGTTAATGGATGTTTTTCATCGAAGAGCCACTGGGAAAGCCCAAGTCGGTTCTTTGGGAATTCATCCTTCCATTTTAATATGCTTTCCGGCGTATTTGGAAATACCTCTTCTCCATAGGTATCATAAAGCCCTCGCTCTAGCACATATGCCTTTCTTCTTCCTGACATCTCTTTCATCACCATCACTTCTTTTACATTTTGAATGCTATCTACCAATACACCGCGTGAAGACTCCAGCAGCTTTTGAGATGATTCATAATCACTTGAAAAATGCTTTATATAATAGTCCTTCAACTGAGCGAGCTGTTGATTAGTCATTGAGTTAATGGGTGTACTCGCAAGGCTTTTTAGCTTTTCTTTAGCACCAATCATTAAAACCTCAACCGGCGATAATTCTCTTCCATAGACTAAGATCTCATCTACGACCGCACCACCTATACCTTTACCTCTCCATCTGGCTCCAATTTGCAACCCTGGTTCATTTTTATGATACTCGCCCTTTTCAACCGAATGATAAATGATATCCTTATACAGGTTATCAAATTCTGTTACCGTCTTAAGTGCTTCGCCGTTCATGTATAGGGTAAGTCCATCGGCCTGACTAGATCCATCATAAGTTATCATTAGGTGAACCCACTCTTCCTTAGGTAATTGAACAGTCGATACTTTTACCAATGAGTTATCGGGCCATGTGTGTGCCAGCATGACCTCAATATAATTCTCTCTGATATTCAGGTGGTAGCCTTTATAGTTAAACAACCTTGACCCATTATTCTTGTGAAAGATCACTCCCTCTTTTATGTTTTCCGGCACATTTACCCACAAGCCTATGCTGAATGATTCATTTCGTTTGAAAATTCCTATTCGATCAAGATCCAACCAGGCATCCCCATTGAGTTTGAGTCCTTTATTAAAAAGACCTTCAGTAAACAAAGGGAATTCTTCTTTTGAACCCTGGCGTTCCATCTTCGCTGTTTGAAAGGGGGAAGTAGCATTATTAAGCACACCATTTAGTTGAAAGTATCCCATTAACTCTTTTTGGGGTATTTCAGGTTTTAAACTTTGATACCCTCCAGCTTCTAACCAGTTTTGAAAACGTGATTGTTCTTTTGAAAGCGTTGACGTAACACGTATTTCCTGCTCCTCTACTGTTTTTTCAAGATAAGCGATAATTTCTTCCTGCTCCTCAGTTGGTAATAGCATCGTTGGAACAGGAATATCATCGGAATTAAATGAAATCTGACCGGCCTCATTTACATTATTGAAAAAACTGTAAAGTTGGTAGTATTCTTTTTGTGAAACAGGATCATATTTATGGTCATGACATTTAGCACACCCGAGTGTCAATGCCATAAATCCTTGTCCTAAAACATCTGTACGGTCTGAAACATAGGCTACCCTGAATTCCTCATCTACAATCCCTCCCTCCATATTTTGTTGGTGAAGGCGATTAAACCCGGTGGCGATCATCTGGTCTTTGGTTGGGTTTTCCAATAAGTCTCCAGCTAATTGCCAGGTGACAAATTGATCATAGGGTATATTTTCATTGAACGACTTAATCACCCAGTCTCTCCATGGACTCGCATCACGATATCGGTCTACGGTGTAACCGTGGGTATCAGCAAACCGGGCCAAGTCCATCCAGTCCGCAGCCATTTTCTCGCCATAGTGTGAAGAAGCCAATAATCGATCCACCTGTTTTTCATAGGCGTCTTCAGTATGATCGTTAACAAAACCATCAATTTCCTCTATGGTTGGAGGCAGACCTGTTAAGTCAAGTGACAAACGTCTTAATAAAACCTCCTTCTCTGCCTCATTAGCTGATTTTAATCCATTTTGTTTCAACTTGTGAATTATAAAATTATCAATCGGGTTATTGACTTTCCCATTGGTAACTACAGGGGGAACTGGCTTAGCCGGTGGAATAAATGCCCAGTGTGGCTTGTATTCTGCCCCATCTTCAATCCACTTTACAATAACAGCCTTTTCATATGCAGTCAGTGATAAATTAGACTCAGGCGATGGCATTAAAATTTCCTGGTCATTTGATATTATTCTGTGGTATAACTCACTATGCTTTAGGCTTCCAGGTGAAATGGCATAAGCGCCCGGGTTTTCAGGAAGTTCTGACTTGGCATATTCTTCAATATCCAAACGTAACCCTGCCTTTTGTTTAGCCTTATCAGGACCGTGACATAAAAAACACTTGTCAGATAATATAGGCTTTACATGGATATTGAAATCCAATGCTTCGGGCAGGTTGTTATACGCTGTAGAAACATCTTCAGGAAGGGTCGGACTACAGGAAAACAACCCGAATAATGCGACTAAAGAAAATAATCTAATTTGAAACATCGGAATTACAGCTAGCAACCTTAAATGTAATCATCCTTTAGCTAACCGAATTTCTGAAAATGCTATTTTTTTGGTATGAGCTAAACATGTTGATGAAACAGTTGTTAGAAAGGGGATAGTATTTAACAAGGAGCATGAAAAATTATTTAATCATTGGAGGTTCTTCTGGCATTGGAAAAGAGTTGGTAAACCTATTGGAAGCCGATCATGAAACAGTCTTTGCTACCTACCATACACATGAACTTTCTAGCAGTAACCAAACCACCTATTTACCCTTCAATGTGTTATCTGACACCCTGGATACTGATAAACTACCTGAAAAAATTGATGGTCTTGTTTATTGTCCCGGAAGCATCAACCTGAAGCCTTTTAATAGTTTCTCAGAAAATGATTTCCTAAATGATTATAAAATTTCATTTCTCGGGGCAATGAAAACCATTCAATCTGTATTGCCCAGACTAAAAAAAGCAGATCAGGCCTCGATCGTGTTATTTTCTACGGTGGCCGTACAAAGTGGGTTTAATTTTCATTCGCTTGTCTCCTCTTCAAAAGGAGCCATTGAAGGGTTCGCTCGAGCATTATCAGCAGAATTGGCTCCCAATATTCGGGTAAATGTTGTTGCACCATCGCTTACAGATACGCCGCTAGCAGAGAAACTGCTTTCTAATGAACAACGGAGAAAAGTATTATCTGATCAAAATCCACTTAAACGTGTTGGAACAACTACTGATATAGCCAACGCCGCTCACTATTTATTATCTTCTAAAGCCTCCTACATGACAGGTCAAGTCATTCATGTAGATGGAGGTATGTCAATCATTAAAAATTAAAAAAATGTTCGGAATATTTAAAAGTAAGACACCATTAGAAAAGCTTAATGATCAATATCAGAAATTGATGAAAGAAGCTCATAAATTATCGACAGTCAACAGGACTGCAAGTGACCAAAAAGTTGCTGAGGCAGAAGAAGTATTAAAAAAGATAGATAATCTAAAAGAATAAGTTCAACAGGAATTCTGTCCTTATTTACTTTCTTTAAGCTTCTCCAGATGTTCATTTTGGCCAATAACTACCAGTATATCTCCTTTTTTAATCACATGACTTGCCCTGGGGATAAGCTTTACTTTTTCCTTTCCATCTTCAATTGATATGACCTGAACCCCATACTCATTTTTTAGTCTGAGCTCACCCAGTGTCTTTCCGATAAACTTTTCATCAGGCGTCCAGTCAATGATGGAGTAGTCATCGGTCAGTGGTATAAAGTCAAGCACGTTAGGATTGTCAATCCGCTGAGCCAATCGAAGGGCGCTTTCTTGCTCCGGAAAAATAAACTCTGTAGCCCCAATTTTTTTTAGAATTTTAGCATGATCTTCTTCCATGACCTTCACATAAATATTCTCAACATCAAGTTCATTTAGATGGAAGACAACCATAATACTGTCATCTGTTTTACCCCCAAGGCTAACAATGACAGCATCTACCTCTTTTACGCCTACTTTCTCCAGAAAGGTCTTCTCTTTTGCATCTCCAATAATCCCTTTTGAGACAAATCCATTTACTTTCTCGATCCTTGATTCATCATTATCAATTGCGATCACCTCAAAATTTCTTTCATAAAGATATTTGGCAAGAAACCTGTTAAAAGTACTTAACCCAATTAGCATGAACGATTCATTACGTTTTTTCTTCTTTTTACTCATTTTCTGTTATTAACCTACCAAAATATCTTCCTTCATATACCTGATCTTGGAAACCGACCTCGATTTGAGTGCAAATACCAAAGTAATGGGCCCAAGCCTGCCCGTATACATGAGAATTGTCAGCAATATTTTCCCAAAAGGACTCAAGCTGGCTGTTATTCCTGTGCTTAATCCTACCGTACCAAAAGCTGAGACCACCTCAAAAAGTATATCCATTAAAGTGAGCTCCTGATGGCCATGTCCTACAAAATAAATTTCTGTAACTAAGAGTAAAAAGACAAAAAGGCCGATCGTGAATATGGCAAAGAAAACGATTGAGGTTGCCCGTGACAGTGTTACCATTGGAATTCTTCTGGAAAACACATTGATATCCTTGTTGTTAGAAAACTGCTTCAATAAATTCTGTAGAAACAGCACAAAGGTTGTCGTTTTTATTCCTCCTCCACATGATCCCGGTGAGGCACCAACAAACATCAGGATAATCATGATAAATAAGGTTGGTTGTGACAGCGCTGAAATTTCTATTGAGTTAAACCCCGCTGTTCTTGCAGTAACTGATTGAAAAAGTGAAACCACTACTTTTTCTAAGGGAGTAAATTTATCCAGGCTATTACCAGACTCAAGCAAATAGAAAATCAATGTACCAAATATTACCAGGGTACCCGTGGCAAAAAGCGTGATTTTGGAGTGGAGACTAAGTCGGGAAAAAAAGTGCTTCCCATGCCTGCTTACTTGTGTTTGAAGATCAAATATTACGATAAAACCTAATCCACCTGAAATAATCAGCAAGATATTGACGGTATTAAAGTATCCATCTGTCGCATAACCCATGTAGCTATCTTCCAACAAGAAAAACCCTGCATTACAGAATGCAGAAATGCTGTGAAATGCTCCATAATAAAGCGATTGCTGAAGCGAAAAATCCTGAAAAAACCTAAGTGAAAGCAACAGCCAACCGGAAAGCTCCAAAATAACTGTAAAAACAAAGACCGTACGAAGCAGCCTAACCAATTCATGTACAGGGTTTTGACTAAAAGTATCCACGAGAATATCTCTACCCGAAATGGACAATTTTCCGACCAGTAAAAACATGAAAAAGGTACTAAAAGTCATGATTCCTAAGCCTCCCAATTGAATGAGACACAAGATGATGGCTTGCCCAAATAACGTGAAAGTTTGAGATGTTTCCGCAATCACAAGACCTGTGACACAGGTGGCAGAAGTAGCAGTAAAAAACGCATCAATAAAATCTAAAGAGCCCTCAGAAGAGGTAGCTGAAGGATGCATTAAAAGCCACGTTCCAATAAATATCACGATGGAAAAACTCAGTAAAATCATTCTTTGGGGATTGGTCAATAGCTCTTCTGAGATAAGCTTACTTATCCACGACCTTCCTTTGAATAACTTTAAGGCATCTATCATATTATCCTAAAATAATCTTTTTAGGATGAATCACGTTTATCGCAAGCTTATTAATCGACTTCTATCTTGTACACCCAGGCATAATTTAAGTTGTCTGGAAGATTTGTAGAATGACTGATAATTAGTTTTTCACCCTCTTCTTTCCAGGATAGACTTACATTACTCCCTAACAATTCAATCTTTGACCCCTTGGCCGGAGTGATGCTTTCCAGAACCAGTTGGCCTTCAGGCTTTGAAAGTGATATTGCATAAACAATAGCCCCACCGTTCTTGCTTGTGAACCTTATGCTATCTCCCTGTTTATACCCTCCTTTGAATATCTCTGCTTCATAAATAGCTTCCTGGTTGATAGTCATCCAGTCACCCATTGCTTTTAGCCTTTTAACACTTGGTTCCGGGATCACTCCCATAGCTGTTGGCCCTACATTGAGCAGGTAGTTACCTCCTTTGGCTACAATGTCAATCAGGTTGTGAATCAGCATCTTTTCTGACTTCCAGTTTTGGTCCTTCAGCTTATACCCCCAGCTATCATTCATCGTCATGCAGGACTCCCAAAAATATTCACTGATTCCTTCTAAAATTTCTTGCTCAGGCGTACCGAAATCGCCCATATACTCTTCCCCTTTATTCATTCCCTGCATGCCTTGTCTGCCTTTATCTACCCGGTTATTGATGATCAAATCAGGATCCAGTTTTCTTAAGTAAGTATATAGCGCTACTCCATTTTCATGTGTCCATTCAGGTATCCATTCTCCATCAAACCAGAGTACATACGGATCATATTTTTCTACAAGTTCTGTTAGTTGAGGATATAGGTAATTATCTACATAATTCTGAAAATTAGGATTTTGTTTTTCTTTCGTATTGTAATCTGGATAGTGAGGGGCCTGTGCATCCGGATGGTGCCAATCCATGATTGAATGATAAAAGCACAATTTCACATCATATTTCTCGCATGCAACTTTTAATTCGCCTAATAAGTCCCTTTTGATAGGCGCAAAATCCATCACATCATATTCCGTCACCTTAGAATCCCACATGCTAAAACCATCATGATGCTTGGAAGTAATCACAATGTATTTCATTCCAGCCTCCTTTGCTATCCTGACCCAGTTGTCGGCATCATATTTTACAGGATTAAAAGCTTTGGCATACTCCTCATACTCTTTTACTGGGATATCAGCCCTGTGCATGATCCATTCAGCGACACCTTTTACTGTTTCTCCTTGATACTCTCCGGCAGGAACAGCGTAGGGCCCCCAATGTATGAACATCCCAAATTTTGCCTGGGTCCACCATTGCATCCTTTTATTAAATGACGACTGAGATTCGTTAAGAATATCTTCAGTAGTATTGACTTGCTTTGGGGTCTCTTTATCCGTTTTCGCCTGGCAGCCCCACATGATTATGCTTCCGATTAACAAAATAGGAAAACATAGAATAATTAGTTTTCTAAAGTTGTTCATTTTGGGTGTTTTTAAGGTTTATATAGCAGTTTTACTATATATTTTTTTCAGCCAGAAAGTAAAACATTACCTTTATTAAAGTTAATGAACTTTTCTGTCCTTATCTCACCCCAAGCGCCACAATTTCAAGAGATAAACCCACCACCAATAACCTGAAAGATTTATCTCTAGGCTAGCTAATTCTATACAATCATAAATGCAAACAGCATTTTTTACCACCTCACTTTCTTAAACTCCCAGTCAGGTACCACCTTCCTCATCTCTACGAGGTCATCTCTTTTGGTAAGTCCGCACTTCAGATAATTATCATGCAATTTTTTCATTGCCCTTTGGTCGATTTCTACTCCAAGACCAGGCCCAGCAGGTACCTGAACAGCTCCTTCTTCGAACTTTATTCTACCACCCACAATAACCTCTTCAGACTGCCAGGGGTAATGCGTATCCAGGGCATAAGGTACTTCGGGTAACGCCGCACCCAGATGAGTCATAGCCGCCAATGAAATTCCTAAATGACTATTTGAGTGCATAGACAATTTCCTTCCAAAAGTCTGACACAGCTTTGAAAGCTCCATTGAGCTCCTCAAGCCTCCCCAAAAATGGTGATCACTAAGAATAATGTCTTCCGATCCAAGTGCTATACTGTTCGGAATATCTTCAAAACTTGTTGTGCACATATTAGTAGCCAACGGCATTTTTAGCAATTTTCTTGCTTCAGCCATGTGCTCCTGACCTCTTACAGGGTCTTCAAAGTATTCAAGGATACCTTCCATCATCTTACCATATTTAATGGCAGTTTCCAGTTTCCATATGGCATTTGGGTCATGGCGTAGCGGAACATTAGGGCCAAAGTGATTGAATAGTGTCTTGATAGCTGCTACTTCCTCCGCTGGTTCAAAAGCACCGCCTTTCAACTTAATAGATTGGAAACCAAATTCTTTTACCATCGCAATGGCCTGCTCAAGAATACCTTCCGGGTTAACTGCCTCTGCCTGTCTGGCTGCATCCCAGCCTGAAGCATTCGTGTCAGTTCCAAACTCAAGATCTCCACCTGCTCCTTCATATTTGTAAAAAAGATAAGCCGCATAAGGGACACTATCTCTACGTTTTCCACCCAATAAATCAACTACCGGCCTTTCAAGTATTTTACCCATAATGTCCAGGCAGGCAACTTCAACTGAGCTGAAAACATGGACAATTTTTCGCTGATCCCACGGAGCATCACCACGCTGATGAGTAGTTTCCTCATCGAAATGACTTTCAATGAGGTCTCTGATTTGGTTCAATTGAAAAGGATCCTGACCAATGAGAATTCCCTTTACATCTTCCAATGCTTCATTGATCTCGATATTACCAGGAATTTCGCTAATCCCAACTATGTTATCGTGGGTCACCACCTCTAATATTGTTCTTAGGGCAAATGGGGCATGTAGGCCTGCTGCATTAAGCAAAGGAGGATCTACCGTTGCAATAGGTGTAACAATGATATCCTTTATAGATAATCCCTTCATATTTTTAATTAATTCTTTATTTGATTCTAAAGTATATTTTGTTTTTCAACAGATAAAACTACGCCTCACTTTCAAGTCCTGCAATAATCACTTTTACATAACTAAATGCATGTAATCTTAAGCCAATAATTCCGCCAACAAAGACTAAATTCCCTATGGCCAGAATAAAAAGAGGATCCTCCGTAAAATGTTGAATTCCAAGATTAATATTTATTCAGGGCGAAAAATTACTGACAGGGATTTTGTTAAATAAAAAACCAATCAGTTTACAAGATAAAAGGATTGGTTTTGAGTTCAAATAAATATTTAGACTTTAGAGATCAGTCAACCATCGAAAATCTAAACTAAGGTTTATTTCCCAATAGCTCCATTATCAAAACATTTTTGGTTGACTTTCGGTCATCCAATTCATTTTTAATTACTAAAGCAAGCTCTTTTGAAAGGGTCTCAGGAGAAAGCTTTTTCAGAAGCGCAAGCTGTGAAAAATAATTAAACTGGTTGAAATTTTTAACGAAGAAGTCCTGCACAAGGCTATCGCTAACGACATTTTCAGGCATAAACTCAATCGCATTTTTTGGATAATAGCCTTCCCCATATTCGATGGTTTTTAGCACTTCAGGTAAATATTCCTCAAATTCCTCAGCTGTAAAATGACTAATCAGAAAATAATTAATTTCCTGATCTCTCTGTGAGATCATCTGTTGAACAAGGGGTTTACTGAGCTTATTTAAAGTAGACTTTTGTATGCGATCTACTGCTGTTCCATGCGCAATATGCCAAAGGGTGTAGCAGGAGTAAACAGCCCCTTCAATTACATTGTCTTTAACTTCCTGTATCGTTGCGCCAGTTGTTCCATCCACCTCGGAAGTGCGTGTATCCTGCACCAATTCTTCCTTTTTATAATTTCGCAAGACGGAATTTCTATTTCTTAGAATAGCCATCAGTTTTGCATAATCAGATGCAAGAAAAGGATCATGGTCTAACTTTGTAAGAGGTTGCCCGGGAATCGTATCATATCTGACAAACCTGCCAATCTGATCCCAATAAAAATCAATCTCTACAGCATAGCACTTATCCTCCTCGCATATTGGGGTGAAAAGGTAGGACTGATAACCTTTAAGCATATCCAGACTATCAAAAACTGGACTTATATCAAACTCCGTTGAATCTGAAAGTTGGATAAAAGAACTATTATCAAAGGGTTCTTTCTCATTTTCAAATAAAAACAGAATTACCAATAAACCAATCAGTCTGATCATTTGACACTTTCGGTCTCCATGAGTGTACCACCCATGTTATAATTCTGAATAAAAGGCAAGTCAGGATCACCGACACCTTTTTGCATCAACTTCTCAAGCTCATCAAAATAATTCAGGTAAACATCTCTCGGCTCAGCCTGATGCTCAGCAGCAACAGAAGCTGCCATACCCACGACTTCTCCCATCATTCCACCTGTACGCATCAACCGAACAGTACCTAGTGCCACGTGCGATACGCTTATATCTCTTCCAGCCATCATCAGGTTTTTAATATTTTTAGAATAAAGGCATCTGTATGGAATTGGGTACGGATAGATTTTGATGTGCTTCGCAATAGATCTGAATGCCTCCCCCTCAAATTTTTCCAGGTTCTCTTCATCCGGGTAATGTAGGTCGATGGTCCAGGAGGTGGGCGCTGTACCATCTGGTAATATTTCCTGATTCCGAAGTTCATTTTCCGTCAATATAAAATCACCAACCAGCCTTCTGGACTCCCTTTTTCCTCCGACGTAAGCCACCCAGGTCAGCTTTTCATTGGTGAATTTCTCCTTGTTTGAATAATCATTCTTTAAATAGGACCAATTGGAATAAACAACAATCAAACCGTAATCCCTGATAAATTCTGTTTCCCTGATCATGTCTTTACCCATTCCAGTTTCCCAATCCCAATCGCCACGCGTAATCGCAAAGGCTTTATCATCACTCCAGGGCAAACCCCATTCGATGTCAGGAAATTCGACCGGTTGATCAGTATCTTTCGAGAACCACTGTACCGAAATTCCCATGGTAAGATTATCAGCTTCTTCAGGAGCCGTAGGCTCATTGAACCTGGAACGGCTTTCTCTTCCAGTCATGTATTCTGCACCTGCCAGATAACCGATCGTTCCATCTCCTGTACAATCCGCAAACAATGGGGCATTAAATGCTAGTTTTTCTCCAGTTTCCAGATTTTGTGCAAACACTTTGGTAATCCTGTCATCCTTCGTTTCTACTTGATTGGCATGATGATTCAGAAATAAGGAGATGTTAGATTCATCCAGCACGGCCTGCAATTTCTTGTCATCTTCATAGTAGTCTTTAGGTTGAGCATTTCCCCCTCGTTCAGGTCCTATTTCATTGACCAGATTGCCAATATTAGGATAAGGTTCCAAATTAATTCTTGCACCTAAATGCACGCGAACCTCAGAGCTGTTGTTCCCACCTAACACAGGCCTGTTCTGAATAAGGGCAACCTTGATACCTAGCCTTGCCGCAGAGATCGCGGCACAGGTACCGGCCATTCCTCCTCCCACTACCACAAAGTCATATTCGCTTTCCTTGGGCTCTTTGTCAAAGCCCAATAAATCATTCCGCAGTTTCTCCATTCCCTCCAAAGTATTAGGAGGTGTATCATTTTTAGCGGCAGTAAAATAGATGGCGTCACATCTGCCATCAAAGCCGGTCAGATCGTGAAGCGTAAGCTGTACACTTGATGAATTAACTTCCACCTCACCACCATCGATCCAGGACCAATTTCTATCGGTCACCCCAAATTTTTGTGGTAAAGGCTTGCCATCAATCAAGACCTGGAACTGACCGGCAGGAACATCGGACCACTGGGCATTCCAGTTTCTTGTTCTTATAAATACCCTGTATTTACCTTTCGATGGGAATGTCACTGTGGTGGTTGCATCCGCAACGGGAGCTCCCATCCCATGAGCCAATAAATAGGGTGAGCCCATGACGTCCATGGATTGTTGATCAATAAACCAACCGCCTTTGGTTTGGAAACTTTCAGTCTCAACATAGACGGCTTTGTCTTTGCTGAAGACAGCTGATACACATATAAGACAGAGTAGGGATAATATTAATATTTTCATAGGTGCCAAATAAATCATTTTAGCCATAATTTGTAAAAATAGGGCTTCTTATAATCTGATGAGTCAATAATTTTTAGGTTTTCAGGCACATTCCTAAACTCGAAAACTGACTTGATATATGCTAATTCATCCCTGATCAAATCATCTTCAATTTTTCCGAAAATCAGCATTTTTCTTGGTGCCAGACTGGCCGCCAATTCAGGGAGATCGTAAGCAGTCAATGCTTCTGGAACACTGCCAAAAAGCAATTCAGGATCATACAGTCTGGTGGTTGCCATGGAATGGTAAGAAAGGTATGGGTTGTGTAAAGCCACCTGCTTAATTCTCATGTCAAAAGCTGCTGCGTGAAGCATCACTGCAGACATACTCCCTGATGCAAAACCTGAAATCTCCTGAGTCAATTCAACGCCTTCCAGAAAATCAACCAGGCTAGATACATCAGAAGCCCTGATACCAACAAAGCTTGTTTGCAAAGTTGTCGCTCCCATCCAAAGTCTGAAATATGCTTGTTTTACACGGCCACTCCCCCAGGACTCTGGTCCCAACTCTCCGATGCCTACAAGATCTGGTATTAACACTGTATAACCCTCATCAATCAAAGACCTCATCTGATCCATGTATTGCGTAGTATCAGATTTCCCACTTGGATATAAAGAGATTATTGCTTTTCCATTGCCCTGATCAGGAACGAATAATAAAAAAGGCGTAACATAATCATCACTCTGTAGAAAATACTTTTTCATGTGATAATTGCTACCTCTCGTATTGGAGACATACACCACATCAACTTTAGTTGTTTTATATCCTGAAATTCTTTTGGCTTCGTTCACTGCGTTATTCAAATAATCTACATTTCCCGACCGACCTTTCAAAGCGCTATCTCTGAGCACTTCGGCCTCTTTGGCATTCAAAGAAAATGTTGATTCACCGCCTAAAGATGTAGCTACCTGACCAGTTCTGGTCACCTGCAATTCTTCTGACGTCATGTATTCCGGTTGAATGTCATCAGAGTTCCCAGGATTGTTCAGGTGCTTTTGAAAGAATGCATACATGCTTTCCCTGTTTGCTAAAGTAGAGGCATGCCCTGCCAGGTCTTCGACCCTGCTAAAATTGTCAGATTTACCATAGGCCTGATAGATTCTGGATACTTCCGCTTCAGTTTCCATCGCACCTTGAATGCTAAACATGTCATTGGTAGTTGTGATCATTAGTGCTGGCTTAGGAGCTCTTACTGACAAGAAATCAGGATGATCCAGACCAGCAGCTATCCCGTTTAGAAAGTTTTGCTCTGCATCCTGTGACCCAATCGTTTCAAATAGTCGCGTATAGTTGGTCAGGTAACATTCAGGTGCAACAGCATATATTCGATCATCAAATGCTGCAATAAAGGAAGACTGAGTTCCTCCTCCTGATCGGCCGGTCATGCCTATTCTGTCCGGGTCTACTTCGCTTCTTGTTAGCAAGTAATCAACTGCCCGAATGCCATCCCAGACCATGTACTTAGCCAATGAACTCCCTGTCACAAAAGCCTGAGCACCTACGTAAGAATGTTCACGCGTGGATCCTCCCATCATCGATTTCCCGGTCGATTCATCATAATATTGATAACGTTCTCCCTGTCCGATAGGATCAAAAGCGAACACCACAAAACCTTTATTGACAAGGTTTAAAATAACATGCTGGTAGACATCAGAGCGATAGGCTACTTCCGAATGACCACTTACATAAATGATGGCAGGTAATTTGACGTTTCTTTTTACACCATTAGGCCTGTAGAGTGTTGATGTGACATAAAATCCAGGTTGAGATTCAAATATGATATGCTCAGCCGTATAGTTCTTCTTCTTGATTACCTTGACTATCTGTGGTTTTAAGGGTGTTTTTTCGGGAAAACTTCCAATAACCTCATCGAAGGTCTGTCTTAAAACCTGCTGCCTTCCCTTCCATTCTTCGAGCGTGTTAATTTTTGAAACCAGCTCCTTTCTTTCCTCCATTTTTTCAAACACCTCTGAAGCCAGACGGTCATACAATGCATGGTTTTGACTTTGATAAACCTCCCATTTTTCCAAAACCTCTACATCTACTTGTGAATAAACGTCAAAAATCATCAGGTGTAAGAGTGCAACCAGCCATCCAAATCTCTTAAAGTAATTCATTCTATTCATGCGATTTCTTTACCTACCAGTAGTTAGTCTATTCGTGATTTCCAAATGGATTTTTTTCATTTCAGCCAGTACTAGTTGTGCCATCACTCTGGCTCCATATTCTGAAAAATGGGTGTTATCTGCTATCCCATTCGGATAATTTGGATGAACATCTGGAGCGATGTGGTTATACAACAATTGACTTTGCGCCTCTCCAAGCCTGATCAATAATCCTCTCGACAACATATCCATATCTATCAGGTTAACATTGTTTTGATTTGCTGTAAGACGAATTATTTCTGCGAATTCCTTGTGGGTATCAACTAAACCTGTCTCCTTAAATATTCTTCTGGCAATAGGTGTTAGCAAAATTGGAGTTGCGCCCTTGCTTCTCGTGTCTGTGATATATTTTTCCAGGTTTGCTTTGAATTCTTTTGGCTTAGTGAAGCTTTTTTTGGTTTGTACCTCATCATTGTGACCAAATTGAATCAACACAAAATCTCCCTTACTGAGCGTTTTCATTACTACCTCCCATCGACCCTCTTCCATAAACGTTCGAGTGCTTCGTCCATTTTTCGCATGGTTAATTACCTCCACCGTTTCATCAAAAAACACAGCAAATGGCATCCCCCACCCAGTCTCAGGATAAGCACTGGTATCCTTTATAGACATGGTAGAATCACCAATCAGGTGCACATCAATTGTCTCCTGATCAAATAAGCCTGTCAATAGCAGAAGTGTACTGTAAAGAATAAATTTCATCAAACCATTAATTAATTCTCATGCTGAGGGGTTTCTAAAAGTAATTAATATCTAAGGAAAAATGAGAGCCAAATTGAAAATACATTCATTCAATGATTTTAGCATGTAATTCATATATTTCCTTTCTCATTTCCTCTAGCGAACCAACGAGTATATAATAATCATATTCGTAAACTGAGTTCTTGAGAAGCTTTTCCTTTTTGATTGGAGCAATGTAAGAAGTGGAACCATCATCCGACTCTCCTCCTGGTTGACCAGCCATACCGGCAAGGAAATTGTGACAAATAGGGGTATAGACAGCCATACCCCATTGATCGTTATTTACAAAAGCCATCCAGCTTTCTGACACCATTCCATTCTCATATCTACCCCAGAAATCATCCTCAAGGTGTTTCACTTCAACCTCAACAAGTGAACCTCCTGTAAAAGGTTCATTCCCAAAATAGGAATACAGATTACTTAGCGACGAAATAGGATAGACAGCAGGTAATTCCTGAGACCTTAAAATACCCTCACCATAAATGGTATCTGTTCTCATACACGTTAGCTTGCTATGAACCTTAAGGACATTTCCCATCAGCGTGGTCCATTGCTCCATGACTGCCTCCGCAGGCTTGTTATTCATGTCCCAAAGCATAGGAATACATTTTACATAAAGTGTATTCCCATTCCTCCTTGAATCCAGTATTTCAGCCCTGTTTAAAAATGCATCTCCTACCTGTATGGGGTTCCAGGTCCAGGGCGACCAGTTAGGACTTTGTCCCTCTGCTGTTCGGTCCAGACGTTTGCCCGCATAGTAAGATTGTTGAATATATCTTCCTTCGTCATGGGTATTTACCAGATTGCGTTCCTGACCAAAAACAGACAGATGGGCAATGGCACCACCCCGGGTTAGATCCAATTTGAGATTGAGTGTGTCGTTACTTAGCTGAAGGAATTGTTGACCAAGCAAAGCATGGCTGGTCACTATAAGTCCAATCAATAGTATTTGAATTTTTAGTGGGATAAAAACACTGACCACTTTGCTTTTTTGCCTGCTCATCCTTAAGTCAAGAAATAACTATCTACTATAAACATCAAACAAATTCACAAATCTTTCATCTCTTACTTCTTTATCAGGATCATAATCAGGGTTGACTCTGGGCAAGTACCTTTCTTCGATGTTATCTCCTATCCATGAAACCAGCTTCCGCATCATTACTTCTGTTTTCACCGGATAACTATCAGCCAGATTATTTTCTTCAAAAGGATCTTTTGCAAGGTCAAATAAATAAAGCCTGCCATACCAATCAAATATGAGTTTCAAATCATTTTCACGAATCGCTGAATGTGGGGTGAGTGCATATCCATCAAATGGGTTTTTGTAGATTACGTTAAACGGATAATGCCAGTAGTGTGTGGTTTTAGTATAAGTCTCTTCACTATTATTGGGATCGGAAAATAACCCTTTCAGGCTTTTCCCATCGATGTCCAAATCTTGATAATAGAGGGCAGGGTCCTGACCTGCAAAATCCAAAATTGTAGGGAAAATATCAGTACAATCTACTGGAATATCAATCCATTGACCCTCCTTAATTTTGCCCTTCCACCTGAAGACTAAAGGCACCCTAATACCACCTTCCGTAACACATGCTTTTCCACCTAAGAAAGGACTGTTTTTTGTGCCTATCTTATTATGTGATACCTCCTGATCGATACCTCCATTGTCGGACATAAAGATGATTAGCGTGTTTTCATCAAGTCCTGTTTCCCCAAGCTTATCTAAAATACGCCCGGTTGACTCATCCAATGAATGTATGAGGGAAGCATAAACCGGATCATCATGCCCATTCCATCCTATGGTATTCTTGTTCTTAAAGTGGTTAACATCTTCCTCTTTTGCCTGATAAGGGGTATGAATGGCAAAATGATTGAAGTACAAAAAAAATGGCTCGTCGTTTATTGCCGCCCTTTGATCTAAATAATCCAGGGCCTGTTGCGTCAGGTCATCAGTTAGGTATGTATAATCTGTCTGCTCACCAGCACTTCCAATCGCAAGCACCTCCTGGGGGATATCCGGAAACCTTTTTTTTGATGTATCATTCCATTTATTCCTCCAGTCAAAGTAGACGGACCCTCCGGCATCATACCAGGCTAATGGCTCAAAACCCTGATCAGCTGGCTGATACCCCTGGGCCCCATGTCCACCAACATGCCATTTACCAATAAATGCGGAATGATAATCTTCCAACGCTTCTGCAATTGTGACTTCATCCTTTCCCTGATCATATTCCGTACCTGCTGAAAGTCCCGTATTAGAGGTCCCATTGATCCAGGCCTGTTCTATTTTAATCGGATCTCCATGGTATATGGCATCATTGGGATAAAACCCTTCAGGAATTGGTTTCTGCTGATTGTAATAGGTAGCTGTCGCAGGCGTAGCGGTTGTAAAACCAACCCTTCCGGCATACTTCCCTGTCAATAAACTTGCCCGGGTAGGCGAACAAAGCTGATTGGCATACGCCTGGCTAAAAGCAGTACCTTCTCTTACTAACCGATCCAAATTAGGCGTTTCATAGAACATCCTGTCTTTGTCAATGCCCAGCGTATGTTGCGCATAGGCCTGCATGTCCATGTAACCGTAATCATCTGCAAGAATGAAAATGATATTCGGTTTAGACTGGCTTAAAACTGTGTTGCAAGTAAAAAGACATACCAGCACAATGAGCGGACTGATTAAATCTTTATGAAAGATTTTATTCATAACTTCTTATTTAAGCTTTACCAGAAATTCATATTGTCCTGAACCAACCTCAACAAGCGTTTCTTCGGTCCCACTTTGTGAAATTTCAATATCCTCATAACTACCAAGTGGTTTATTGGCTAATTTGATATTTGAAGTTTTAGCAGTAGGTAGATAAACCTGTGCCTGGGTATTAACCGGAATCGTTACCATAAAGCGCAGCTCTTTCCCTTTCCACTCCCAACTGGATTCAATCGTTCCGTTGATGCTCTCATAGCTGCCATTCATAAATTCCATCTCACGACTAATGGAAGGTCTTATGATAATGTTTCTATAACCAGCATCTTTAGTATCAATACCAAGTCCATACATAAACATCCATTCTGCTACTGACCCAAAAGCATAGTGACTAAATGAATTCATTGCTGCATTTATTGATGAATTCTTATCTGCATCTTTTGTATAACTATTCCACCTTTCCCAAATAGAGGTACTCCCATTTTCGACAGAGTATCCCCAACTCGGATATTCCGTTTGTTTGAATAGTTTGTATGCCAGGTCATCATAACCATATTTGCTCAATACTAACATCACATGCTTGGTACCTAGAAAACCTGAGGAGAACTTATTTCCGTTTTCCTGAATCTTTTCAGCAAGCCTTGCTGCACCTTTTGCAACTAATGCTTCGGGGTATAATTCAAAATAAAGGGCAAGGGCATAAGAAGTCTGCGTGTCTTCCGTGGTATAACCTGTTGGTAGGATATACTCATTGGCAAATGCTTTCTTTATATTTTTAAACAATAAAGTATAAGTTTGGTAATCATCCTCTTTTCCAAGGGCCTTTGCCATCTGTGCCATTAGGTCAGCATCATATCCATAAAAAGATGCTCCGATAAAATCATGACTGGTTTGTTCATTTACGGATAACCAATCACCCCAATTGTTTCCGCCCCCTGGCCTCAGAAAGTCCGTACTCGCATCCTCCTGAAAATCCATGAATTTAGTCATGCCTTCATACATGTATTCGAGCATTCTTGTGTCATTATAGACTTTGTAAATATTATAAGGGATGATGACACCTGCATCCATCCAGGCTGGAGCATATTGATTAGGCCTGGAGAATGGAAATGGGGCAAAGTTTGGATAGGCTCCATACCATCTTTGTGAGTCATCCAAATCCATCATATACTTAGTGAAAAAGGATGCGACGTCCGCATTATAGGTGGATGAACGACAGTAAATTTGTGCATCACCTGTCCAACCCATTCGTTCATCACGCTGTGGACAATCAGTTGGAATTTCAAAGAAATTCGCGCTCTGTGTAGTCTTGATATTCTTGTATAGCGTATTATTCATGCTACTGGAAGAACTAAATGTACTGGCATTGGTCTCGATTGAGCTTAATACAATTCCGGTAATGGCATCAGGCTCCGGTTTACCTGGAAAGCCTGTTATCTGTACATACTGAAAACCATGATAGGTGAATTTTGGCTGCCATACTTCTTCGCCATTACCGCTTAAAATATAAGTATCAGTAGCGCGCGCCTTTCTTAAATTTTCTGTTAAAACAGTTCCATCTTCATTCAGCATTTCACCAAACTTTAGCTCAACACTTGTGCCCGCGGCTCCTTGTACTTTTAATTCGGCAATTCCGGCGATATTTTTCCCCAGATCAAAGACATATACATTGGGTTTAGGTTCTTTTATGGAGACGGGGGCTAGTCTTTCTCTTTCCTGAATGAAGGAGCCCGGATAAGCTTGTAATCGACCATTTGGATAGGTATAGATTTTGGACCTCTTCCAATCACTATCGTCATAACCTGGAGCATCCCAACCAACTTTTTCCAGTCTGGCATCATGCGTTTCCCCCATCAATATATCTGCTTCCTGAATGGCGCCAGTGTTAGCTTTCCATGTTTGGTCAGACTTGATGACCTCTTTAGTGCCGTCTTCATATGCTATAACCATTTGCCCCATAAAGGCAGGGTTTTCTCCATAAAAACCTCTTACCCTATCCAGATGCACCAGAAGCGCATAACCTACATATCCCGCATACCAGCCATCAGCGATGATAGCACCTATTACATTCTCTCCCTCTTTCAGCCTATCTGTGATATCAAAAGTTTGATAGTATACCCTTTTATCGTAATCTGACCATCCTGGCAAAAAAGAATAATCGCCAACTTTAGATCCATTTAATCGAAATTCATATAAGCCCAAAGCAGTAGCAAAGACTGTGGCCTTTTTGATCTTCTTTTTAACTTCAAAAGATTTTCTCAAATACCTTGCTGGTGGTAGATACAAGTCATCATACTTGCTTCCTTCTCTATGCCCTACATCAAGTCCAATAAATAACCCTTCCCATTCAGAAAAATTAATTACCCCCATGGTCCATTGATTGGCTTCACTCCATTCCGATGGCTGACCTGCTTCATCCCAGACCTTAACTTTCCAATAATAGGTTGACATCGATGCTAATGATTTTCCATCATAAACAATTTGATTTGTGTTATTGGAAGTCATCTTTTTCGTATCCCAAACATCCCACTCATTAGATGCCAACTTTTCAATCGACGAGGATACAACGATGCGATAAGCTTTTTGAGCACGATTTTGTCCCTCCCCTTCAAGTTGCCAGCTAAAACGTGGTTGGATCACATCAATGCCCATGGGGTTTTCATGATATTCTATCCTCGGGTTAGTTATCTCTAGCGGTGGATTTATCTCTATTGATGAAAAAGCATTGGCATCTATTGCCAATAACCAACAGGAAAAAAGTAAGGAAAAAAGAACCTTAGTATGTTTTAGCATCATTATTGAATTGACTTAAATGAATTTCCCAACTGTCTCCACTACCTGTTCAGCCATCAATTGGCTCCCTGCATCGATAAAATGCACGTTGTTTACTCTTTGAATTTCACTCAGCTTTGGCAATACCAGAGAATACAAATCATTGATCGGCACATTGGCCTTTTTCATGATCTTAATGGCAGCCTTGTTGTATTTTATTACCGTTTCGGGTTCGCGTAAGGGTGATACCTGCTTATTCGGTACTGGTGTAGTAGTTGCATAAATCAATTGAGCTCCTGTGTCCTGTAATCGACCAAGGATAGATTTCAAATTCTTCTTGTAAGCTTTTAGGTCAGCCTGATAGGGATCCTTCGGGTTTTTTGTGGCCTTTTTTGTTGCGGGATCTTCATGCTTTAAGTCATGCAAACCAAAATTGAAATGAATAACATCCCACTTCCTATCACCAATCCACCTGTCTATATGTTGTACACCATTCGTGGTCCCACTACAGTTCTCCGGTTTTCCATCTTCCTTCATGGGTCGATAGACATTCGCTTTGCCTTTCATCAATTCCTGAACAAAAGGTGTGTACCCTATTGAAATAGAATCTCCCAAAATAAGGACATTGGGTATATCTGCAGACAATAAAGAAACAGGAACAAAAGGGATGGCTGTCCCCGCCAGACAATATCTTAAAAACTGACTTCTTCTCATTTTAGGCTTAGGGTTAATGTGTTTAAATACTTAGAAAATATGGCAGTAATTAATAAAGTTAGGTAACAATCAATAAAATTTTAATCACTGCGACTCAAAACCTGTTTGATAGCATAAGGAAGTGTATCATTGGATTCCTGAAATACGCTTTTTCCATCGATTACTTCCAAGAGTTTTGCGCTCCCGGTATCCAAATTCCTAAATTTATTACTCGTTGTTTTGAGGCTTCCCTGAGAACTAAAAGCCACTGAATCTCCCATATCGTTTACATATATTGCTGCGGGACGATTTGTATTTAATTCGGCAGAGATCTCCCAGTTACCCACCTTAAATACTCCTTCTGATTCATCAATAGTTTTATAAATACCGTCAGGCTGGATCTGGAAGATGGCCAGAAATCTCATCTTATTAGTTTTTTGACTGGTAACAGCCGTAAAGTGCCATTGGTTTTCAAAATTAATTGTATCACCTTCCTCGTCAATTTTATTGGTCCAATTATCAACAGGCACAGAAAACTGATCAGTGACCTCAAAATCTACTTTGGCAGATGAGTAAATGGAAACCTTTGCTTTGGTTGCTGAGTTTTCAGCGAAAATGGTATTCATATCAATTTTAAAGCCCTGATCATTATGTAGTAACCAACTCCATTCTACTTCATGATCTGCTTCTAACTCATCATATATGACAATGATCCCGGGTCGAATCATCAAATAATGCCTCCTGAACAACTCCAATCCTACTTCTGTCTTTTCTTGTTTTATTCCGGAATATGCATGTGACGCATCTCCAACCGCATAGGAAATTTGTTTACCATGAAGAAACCTGGGCAACCAGCCATACGCTGCTTCATCAAAAGGTTGACCTTTTCCATCAATCAATACCCCGTTATGACCTTGTGTATGTTTATACCACCCCATAAAGTGAGGATCACCCATTGCCGGGCGGTAACCCGTATTGTAGAATAAACGCTCACCTCCATATGCGATATTGAAAGTGTTTTGGTCAGCATGCGTGTGAGCCAACGATGCAAATGGACTACTCCTAATTGAAAACATCAAATCATTTTGAGGGTCTTGTAATGCTGTATGCATATAAGCCACACCAACGTCAGGGAAAGAAGCTGCCTGAGGCAAGTTGAATTCCTTAATAGGTTCAGGCAAAGAATTTTGATAGGCTCTTTGTATCCTAAACCATCTGAATTCATCATCTTCCTCAATACCCAGACCTAAACCTGCAGATACCTGGCTAGCATACCAGGAAGCATAAGGATCGTTAAATTTCCGTGCAGCAGCGTCTGCATAGCCAGCATAATTGATGGTTGGCTCAGGATGTTTATTTCCATCGTTACAAAAGCCATCAGCTATTGATTTGGGTGGGAATGCATAAATCATCCACCGGGGATTATTCCTATACCATGAAGACCACATGAAATCAATCCCGGACAGTTCCTCCAGCGTAGTGTTAATTTCATACATCGTCAGGGTATTCATTCTGAAATACCCCGTGCCATTAAACCATGCACCATCTCCTTCAGCCATCTTTGGAGATTGGGCGATCCATAGCTCGTAAATAAATTCAAGCCATAACTCCGCTTCAGGAACCTCCCCTTTCAAAGCAAGTGATGTAGAGAACATGCGATGAAGAATATGCTGCCACACGTGCATCGAAGAAGATCGACTTTCTACCTGACTTATCCAAAGCTGATAAAACTGATCTGCCCTGGTAGCCGCTTGTTTGATAATGCTCTTTCTTTCATGATCGGTTAATAGCTCCCAAAAAGTATCAGCACCAATAGCTAAACTCGTCATAATACCCGAATCACCAAAATTGTTGGTGTGTGAAGGCCCTTTTGGATCCCATCCAGCTACCTCAAGCATCCAATCTTTAGCCGTTTCAAAATATTTCCGATCACCTGTTAACTGATAGGCTTGTGAAAGCACATCCAACACCCGGTTAATATGCCAACCGGCCCATTTGCTTGCCAGACTTGCGATCTTCTTATTTTCAAAATCATTTTTCCCTTCATAGGTAGGAAGTGCAGACGACTCTTTAGGCGGTAAATTTCCAAGATAACCATCTGCCTCGTCGATAATCATCTTAGTCTCTTTATATTGACTTGCCCTTTCACGAAAAGCATTAATATCAGCTTTTCTCGCCAATACTCTGGGGTGAGTTGTGGGTATTTTGGCTAATAGTGATTGAATACTTGGGGTGACAAAATGTGGCGTGGACTCAGTTATCAGAAAGGAGTCCAACTCATTCCAGCTACCGTTATTGACCTTGTATTGCCAAAACCATTTACCCTCTTCAAGCGCTCTGTGAACATTATAAAGCGCAAATGGAATATCATCAATCTGGATCAGATTTTCATTAAACTCCCTGGAAGTAGAGATCCTGATCGCATAAACTCCATGCTTTGTGGAGGGCCATTGGAAACTTGGAGAATTGATACTTGACTCCAGCCCGAAAGATGGTGTAGTCCACCTTCTGATCTTTGGATATATAACCTCAGTATCTAGCGTGATCAGTCCTTCAGACTCTTTTGGTTTGATATCTGCAGTACAGCTAAAAAGCAGGACTAAAACTGAAAGCGAAAAAATATTTTTTACCAATTCACAATCAGTTTTAGTGCCACAAGGCTTTATTGATATCAAATACTGATAGGAAAATATCCCCTACGCTTTCCAGAGGTTTTCTCCATAAGCCCATCCTTCACGCATTGGCTCCTTGATGTAGGCATCCAATTCTGGATGATTGGTAGCTTTCATGGTTTTGGCATCATATTCAATGCGGGTATTGAAACGTTGTGCCAGGACCCCAACCAAAGCCATTTCTACCAATTTCGTCGCATAATCAAAATTTGATCCCGGTAAGGTTTCATTTTTGATGGAGTCAATCCATTCCTGTTGCGGGTTTTCTTCATGCACCCTGGGAATTGATTGTTTTGGTAGGTTTGGTTGGAAAGCCCTCCAGTCTTCGTAAGGCATCACTAACTTTGGATCATTGGGGCGCGCACCTGTCATCAGGCTTTGCTTATCCCCAACCATAATCATTCCACTATTTGGTAATTTATCCAATTTCCATTCCGGACGAAGCTCAGGCTTAATTCCTCCTTCATACCATCGCATAGTCACAGGACTTTTATTGCCCCTCGTTGGGAAATCCCATCGAATAATAGAACTATCAGGTGTGAAACCAGTATCCAATACCATACTTTTACGTTCCGCCTCAACCACATCTGGCATCCCCAAATCCAATGCCCAGAAAGGCGCATCCAGGGTATGACAGCACCAGTCCCCCAACTCTCCATTCCCAAAGTCAAACCAGCTTCTCCAGGTTTTAGGTGCATAAACTCCATTATAAGGTCGCATCCTTGCAGGTCCTACCCATAGGTCCCAATCAAAGTAGTCAGGAACGGGTTGCTCTTTCGGCGGCCAGCTTTCCGGTTTATTGAAATATTTATTCGGACCAAATGTCGGGCCATCGAACCAGGCAATCACTTCAGTCACATTACCAAGAATACCTGCTTCATACCATTCCTTTACCTGACGTATCCCATTAGTCGTGTGACCCTGATTAGCCATTTGAGTTACCACATTATAATTTTTTGCGGCTTTTTGAAGCGTACGCAATTGCCAGATATTATGAGCTAATGGTTTTTCGCAGATTACATGCTTCCCTAATTCCATTGCAGCCATAGCTGCAGGAAAATGGGTGTGATCCGGAGTACAGATCATCACTGCATCAATTTGCTTATGCATTTCGTCAAACATGACTCTGAAGTCCCTATAACGCTTTGCCTTGGGCATCATCTTATATCCTTCCGCTGCCCGATTATCATCTACGTCACAGACTGCCACCACATTTTCATTCCACTTTTCATTTTTCTGGTCATAAAGTCTCATCCAGTTGGCTTGTCCTCTACCACCAACACCGATTACGGCTATATTAAGTTTTTTGGACGGTGCATTGCTCATCAAACCAGGTATGATAAATGCACCAGCAGTAACTGCGGATGCGTTCTTAATAAAATTGCGTCTAGTAGGTTTCATCATTGGGTTATTAGTTGTTTGCACTCGGTGCAAAATGAATTAAAAACTTGGAATCGAAATTTAACGAAATTATTCCAAAGTAAAATTAAATTCACATGGTGCATAATTGGTATAATACAGACAATCTGCATTGAGCTTGGGCAGTGCACCGCGTAACTGCGTCCATTTATGCGCAACAACACCTGGTCCAACAGTAATGGTATCCTCCCCTTGTTTAAAGGTTGTATAAGTGTCATTATTACCTAAGTAAGCATTTTCAATTCCTGGCAATGGAGTCGCATTGGTAAGTATTCCGCCGGATCTAAATCCAAATTCCAATGCAACAGGTAAATTCTTAGGTCCATCAACTACCACTTTCACACTTAATTTTCCTTTTTCCTCCGTCACAGTAATCGTGGTATTGAGCACCTGAACTTCTGACTGTTCCCTTTCAGATCTGGATACCTGACCCCATGCCTCACCTTCAACTGGAATTTTTTCTTTGGGAAGTGGCTGATAATATGGACCGTAAATGGTAGCGGAAAGCTTATAAGTATGGTCATTTACTTTTTCCATCTTCTGACTCTCAAACTGTCCCTTGCCAAAGAATGCTGAGGAAAGTCGAACTGCTTCTAAAGCTGCATCTCCTTTGAAAAATGTTAAAAAGGTAGTGTTACCTGTTATTATTGACATATCTGCCTCGCCTCTTCTAATCCTAACCATGTCTGAATAACTAAAATATTTGTGATAGTCAGTTGGTATTGGTGTAGCATCAGGCAAAGGTTCTAATAAAGAAGGATCCGTTAAAAAATAGGGCAAGAGGTAAGCTAATTGATTTACCGGGACGGTCTCCTCAATGTATTTAACCATCCCTGCATATCGGCTGTCCTTGTCAAGCAAAGCCATGTAGTTGTAGGCTAAGTAATATTTTGACATATCACTCTGAATATATTTATCCTGCCTTTTAGAGGATTCTGTAGCGATCTCCCCTGTTGACCGCACAAAGTAGAATGTCATATCCAGGTTTTTGCGAACGACCTCATAGAGCTGCTTATGTCCCATCTTTTGGGCCATAATAATTAGACTCCTATTTGTTATAGGTGTATAAACAGATGTGCTCCTTTCATGGTACTGCCCGTCCGGATCTATGTCGATCTTCTCTGCCAGCCATTGATCGACACGTCTTTTATATGCTGGGTTAGGGAAAAATGAATCCAGCCAGGCAAGTGCTCCGCAAACTACCCATCGATGATTCGGTGTGTGGATCCCACCAACGGATAAAGCTTTGCCAGCATTGAGTAGGTATTTTTTTATTGATGCCGGAAAATCACCATATTCCAGGTGATCATTTTGTAGCATCATTAAGTAAGCAAATGCCAGTGGATAAATGGTAAATCCCAGATCTGGCGTGGAATGGAAATTAGTTGATAATAAATCGATTGTACCGTCTTCATGTTGAAGGTTTACCAGTCCCTCTGCAGCTATGGTCATGCGATGAAGAATATCCTTTGACTGGTGGTATTTTGAATCCGGTGAAACATAAGCACTCATCAGGTACTGAATAAGCGCTGAGGTACCATTTGGAGATACTACACTATCATTGCTGAATACAGCGCCGAAATAGGTGGTGCCAGGGGTTGTCCATTGCTTGCTAATTACATCCGGTACTCGTTCATCATTTATTCGAACCAGTTCAGCCAGAAGTTCTTGTTTGTTAAGAGGAGATTCCGATTTTGAGGTATTGGCAAAGAGGTCAGAAATCAGCAAAATGGAAAAAACAATCAGAAAATACGGTCTTAAGTAAAATTTCACTTTGAATTTCATTTCGATTCCTTCTCCCATTAGGCTGAATTATTAAATGATAACTGGATTAAAGCGTATAATACTCCTCCCATCCTTTTCTTGGCGCCTCCCCATAGAGCAGTGCGTTAGCCAATGCATTGTTAGTTATCTGTTTGGTCTCGCGATCAAAAACAATTTTAGTATTTAGCCTTTGGGCCATCACACCCAAAGTAAATACTTGACTTAGTGGTCCAGCTACATCAAACGATGATCGACATTTTTCCTCACCTTTACAGGCTTTCAGGAAATTCTCCGCATGGTTGGAGGGGCTTTTTTGAACCTCAGGTAGTTTTGATTTCATATCTCTGGCTTTGTCTACAGGAATAATATCCAGGGTACTACCATGACTTCCTCCCTTAAAAGTCAAGTCTTTTCCATAAATGATTTTTCCCGGATTCAGTTTAGCCGGCTGCAAATTACCATTGCTTGGAGGCGGTATATTTGGATCCAATGCAGAAACCCCATAACCTTTCGGAACTTGTGGAATATTATTCTGTCCGTCATACCAGGTAATTGTCAATGGAGGCATGTCTCCTCTTTTTGGAAACTTAAAGTCTAATGTAGTTTCCATTGGAAAGAAGAACGAGTTATGACCAACAATCTTCACAGGGTCAATTTCATAAGGAAGTCCCAAGTCTAGAAACTCATGAGCTGTATCCATGATGTGTGCACCCCAATCTCCAAGAGCTCCCATTCCAAAGTCATACCAGCAACGCCATTGCCCATGGTGATAGGCCTCCATGTTGAATTCATGATTATGTGCAGTCATCAACCAGGTATCCCAATCCATTGTTTTTGGCATGGGTTCTCCATTGGGAAAATGAGTTATATTGGTATCCCATCCATGCCAACGTCTACGTCCATTCATATGGGCGGTAATAGCAGTTACATCTTTAATAATACCGGCTTCTTTCCAGGCTTTAAACTGGAAGTAATTACCTTCCGAATGACCCTGATTACCCATCTGCGTGGCTACACCATATTTTTCAGCACCTTTGATCATCAATTCAACTTCATTGAATGTTCTGGCCATCGGCTTTTCTACATACACATGTTTCCCACTTGCCATCGCTAACATGGTAATCGGAAAGTGAGAAAAATCAGGTGTTCCTGCTGTAATTGCATCAAATTTGTTGCCCATTTGATCAAACATCTCTCTGAAATCCTGGAAACGGGGGACATTGGGGAACATATTGATGATTTCCAGGGTATGCTCCGCTCCCATATCTACGTCACATAAGGCAACCACATTGGCTAATCCGGTATTGTGTAAGGTTTTAATGATACTTGCGCCACGGTGACCTATTCCGCAACAAGCAAGATTTACCTTATCACTTGGAGCTACATGTCCTAGTGATTTTCCCAGAACTGTTGATGGAACCACAGAAATGCCTGCAAATGCAGCACTACCTTTTTGTATAAAATTTCTTCTTTTCATTCTTAAAAATAATTATTAATGTCATTTATTGAACGCCCCAATCTTTATTGGGATCTTCACCCATGTCCAGAACTAATTTACCACCATTAACTAGCTCCTCGTGGTAAAACCAAGGTTTGGTTAATGGTTGACCGTTAAGACTGGCACCGTGAATATAAACGTTTCGTTCACTATTATTATTTGTTTGAATCACAAATTGATCTCCACTGTAATAATCATTATTGAGGTTTATCGTGATTTTGTCAAATATTGGGCTGGCTATTTCGTAGGTGGGTTTTTCTGCTGTCCCTCCATTCATAGAAAATAGCCCAATTTTCATGAGCACCGCCAAAGACCCCATAAGTCCTTGATCTTCATCGCCACTATAACCATGTTGAGGCGAAATTCCACTGTAAACACTGTCGGCTACCATCCGGCTCCAATATTGGGTCAGCCATGGCGCACCAGCATAATTAAACTCAAAGGCAGTCTCCATAGAGGGCTGGTTTCCATAATTGATAGGAATCCTTCTACCTTTTTCCTGAAGTTCTTTATCATGTGACTTCGAAGAAACAAAACCTTTTTCTTGTGCCTGTTCAAAAGAACGATTTAGTTTTTTTACAAATACATCATTTCCTCCCATTAAGCCAGCTAATCCTGGGATATCATGAGGTACCCACCAGGTGTATTGGGCAGCATTTCCTTCCACCCATCCGTTATCGTATTTCAATATATCAAACGGTTCGACCCAGGCTCCATCGAGATCTTTCACCCACATCCATCCTTTTTCAGGGTACCAGATATTCTGATAGTTCTTGGAACGGTTCATGAAATATTCAAAATCATCCTGCTTACCCAAAGATTTTGCCAATTGTGCCAGGGTCCAGTCCTGATAGGAATTTTCTAAAGTCTGAGCTGATCCATCCTGATGAAAACCAGTTTGTCTGCCCGGCAATGGGTGAGGGATATATCCCCTGTCTATGTAGTATTCAAGGCCTCCGCCTGTTAATGTCCGGTGTTCATAACCTGCTTTACTCATCATTCCGCCAGGCATGTGGTTCTTTTTGAGCCCCTCATATGCCAGGTTGATATCAAACCCTCTTATCCCTTTCATATAAGCACTTACAATAAACGGTGTGGATGAAGCTCCTGTCATTACATAGGTGTAATTACCACCAGAAGGACCTCTGGGAATCAACCCACCATCCTGGTACATCAATAACATGGAGTTGACAAACTCTTCCACGATTTCCGGGTAAACCAGATGCCAAAGTGTATTGAGTGTCCATTGTGCTCCCCAAAAACTGTCGGAGTTATAATGGTTGAATTTTGGCTTTCCATTCTCATCCAATGGGATTTGTCCAGTCTTCTTTGTACCTGAAGTATAGTCTGCATACTGTCCATTAAAATCACTAATCGTTCTACGTCCCTGAAGGGCATGCCATAAATCTGTATAAAATCTTCGTTGTGCCGTCTCAGAGGCACCTTCAACCTCAATTCTACTCAACATCTGATTCCACTGATCCGCTGATTCTGCAACCACCCTGTCAAAATCCCAATGAGGCAATTCTGATTCAAGGTTTATTCGTGCCTGCTCAATACTGACATAAGAAATGGCCACTTTCATCAGCCTTACATCCTCTGCCCCGGACTTAAAATTGATATAACCACCAATCCTGGAACCTTTTAACTCATCAATTTTACCAATCAATTTACCTTTCTCCCATCCCTGTAGCTGATCAAATGGCTGATCAAATTGTGCAACAAAATATACCCATGCCTGAGTTGGCCGACGTCGGGTAGCCCCCATAACTGCGTAACCTTCAATCTCCGTATCACTTACTTTTTTGATGTAAGCACTATCCGTATCACAAGGCCCCAGAAAAGTAGAGAAATCAAATAAAATATTAGCTTTATTAGCTTTTGGGAATGTGTACCGATGAAAACCCACTCGGGTTGTAGAAGTCAATTCAGCATTGATTCCATAATCTTTGAGCATAATTTGATGATATCCTGGTTTAGCTACCTCTTCCTCATGAGAGTAACTAGATCCATATTCATTTGATCCCAAATGACCTTTGAATTTTCCCACCGTTGGTAAGACGGGTATTCCAGAAAGCTGCCAGGCATGAATGTGGCTAAATGCACGTATAGTGTCCTGGTTATATCGATAACCCGAATTCCAGGCTCCACTGGTTACCATGTCCGGACTTAAATTTACCATCCCAAATGGACGGGTAGCTGAGTTGAAGAAGAACCACCTGGAATTTGCAGCATCTACCATAGGCTCTACCATATCTACTGGAGAAGTGGTGCCTTCCTCTTTAGCTGCTGAAAGGCTACATGAAAAACAGCTCATCAGCACAATAAACGTGGTGCCAACCAGGAATTCTAGATTAAAATAAGATTGTAAATTCATTATTTTGATAAGGTTATTTATTAATCACAACTGCTAAAATATGATTTTGATCCGTTCTTTAGTTTAAATACCTTTCTTCTTTGAGTACCAAATTGCTTCTGATCTTCATTTTTAACCTCTGGCCATTTATTCAACTGAAGTAAACCTGTCTGAAGACACAACTCATATTTAATATTTCAATTTCCAGGAACTTCAAATATAATCACTGTCCCTTTTTGAAAGCCCTCACTAGTTGATGTTTGCTTTTTGGAGAAGCTCATTAGATAGAGTAAAAATATTAATCAAATCTGTATTAAAATTGAATTGCAGGTTTTATTGGTTTCCATGCTTCACCTGATAAAATCTTTACCCATCTATTATTGGAACCTATACAACACGAAATTACCAATTAAATATTCAGGGCTATATTCTTCAAAATAGATGCTCATCACTCAAATAAAACACCCCCTTTTTAAATTGATTTGACCCAGACGTAAATCTGTTTTTAAGTAACATATATTCTATTATCTCAAACCCAAATCTCAGATTACTCCACCTTTTTAATCTTTTCTTTACTCAGATCAATTTCAGGATTAACGACATTGCGCAAAACTACCTGCTCAGTTGCTTTCATATTTTCAATGATGATCCGATCCATTTTCAAATCAATCACATCATCAAATACATATGCTGGTCTGAAATCTTCTTCCACCAGACTCATGTGCATATTTTTCATCGTCAACCCTTTCACATGACGAATGTAAAAAGCCCAGGAAGGTAATTCACCAAACATGTGAAACTCCGGATACTCAGACGCACTTTCAGGAACATCTTTTAAACGGTTTATTGGGAGGTATGCAAATCCTTTATTTGACCTACCTGGATAAACAATCCGGATATTTTCTAAACTTACATTCTCTACATAATGCCCGGGAAGACCCGTGATGGAAGCAGGAAATTTATTGTGAAAGAAGGGTAATTCCGGACCTCTTATCTCATAGTTTCTGTCTGGCACATCAAAAGGAACCTGAACGGTCACATTTTTAATACTGATATTTTTTAATGTGCCAATTTTCCCATCTGCATTTCGGTGCCCTAACTTGATAAAAATAGCGTTTCCCGTATTATTGGCTGTGATATCAGATATTTCAATATTTTCGAGGATTCCACCATCGACTGATTCCAAAGCAATGGCTGAGCGAAAGGTATCGTAGATATATATGTTTTCTATTTTAACATTTTTGAACCCGCCAACTGACGCGGTACCAAATTTGATGGCACTGGCGCTTGACCGTACGGTACAATTCGCGATATAGATGTTTTCGTTCATCACCCCTGTATGATGTGATTTCAGACAGATGCCATCATCTGCCGCATTGACAAAACAGTTGGTTATTCGCACATTGCTACAATCCCCAATATCCATCCCGTCATTGTTCCAATAGGCATCACTATCTACCGTAACCTTATTGATGGTCAGGCTATCACATCGATCAAAATCCATTACCCAGTTTGCCGCATTTTTTACTGCAATCCCATCCAATAGTATGTGATCAGATTGGGCAAAATGCAACAACTTTGGACGATTACCAGGTCTTAACCTTCTGGTGTTATACCCAGGATCGTCCCAGGATCCTGCATAATACATGCTATCAATGGCAAGTGCCAATTCCCTACCCTGACCGTCAATGGTACCCTCTCCAATGATTCCAATATTGCTCGCACCTTCAGCATTTATGAAATGCCTGAAAGTATTATTTATGATATAATCAAACGGATTTAGGCTACCCAGCAACACTGCCTTATCCTCTAGTTTTATTGTAACACCAGACTTAATAATCAAACTTCCCGTTAAGAATTTGCCCTCAGGTACTACTACAATTCCACCACCAGAATTTGAAACTTTGTTAATAACTGACTGAATGGATTGTGTATTAATCGTTAATCCATCTCCCTTTGCGCCATGAGCTGATATACTTATCACCAAAGGTTCCTTTTTCTCAACTACTTCATCTTTGGTAATACCCCAGGTATGTAAAAAAAGCAAACAAAAAAATGCAGCTAAATAAATATTAATGTTTCCAAACTTCATTTTATCTGAATTTTATTTAATCAAAATGAAATAAAAAAGGGAGAAGAAGTAAAACGCTCCCCTCCCTTTTGTAAAATTATTTTAATATGAATATTTAATATTCAGGATTCTGCTGAATCACTGTCGCTGATCTATCTAACTCACCTTGTGGTATAGGACGCAAAAGATGATGTTCATCTAGTCCCCCACCGTTCGCAGCCCACAAATTCATTCTACTTACTCGGTCAATCAACTTTTCTGTTCTCTTCAGATCAAACCATCTAGTAAACTCACCCATCAACTCTCTGGCTCTTTCATCAAGTATCATGTCGATATCAATGGTGCCAGGGGTGGCTCTGTAAGAAACCACGGCGAAGTCATTGATGTCTTCAGGAACCTGAGCACTCATTGGATCATTTCCTGCACCTACAGCGCGATCAAGAACGACATTATAATACACATCAGCTCCACCAAGTGCACCACCAGTGGCACCTTTTACGATCGCTTCCGAAGCAATGAGATAAGCTTCTGCTGATCTAAATAAGGCGTAATCAAAAGTTCCATAGCCATCACCATATTCAATGTTGGGCTCCCAAAACTTCCAGGTGGTAGGATGCGCATTGGAGAGACGGGTTGGCCTAAGGCCACTCACGTAATCGTCGATGTTGGTAACAGAATAAGGCTTGGTGCCTCCTTCATCGAAACCTAAGTCAGCTCCTGTAGCGGGTTGATTCCATGGCGTCCAATAGGCTACAGTGTCTCCAACTGCATAAGATACGGTTAGGTTATCGTCTGTAAAACTATATTTATAATTAGTAACAGGTGTCAATGCATAGATTACATTCAGGAAATTATGGCTATATCTACTGTCCATTTGTGGATCATAGAGTCTGTACAAAGAAGGCTGCGGTACATTTTGGTTCAGGTGTCTATTATAATCACTTGTTCTTCCTGTACTTCCTACCAACTCAGCATTTCCTGGCCAGATTGAATGATAATAGTTTCCCGGCTGACTCTCATCAGATATATTGGTCAGGTTGTTATCGTTAAACTGAATGGCAAATACCACTTCACTGTTTACAGCATTCTGTGCTCCACTGTATTGGTTTAATGGGTTGGTATTTCGCTCAGGGAAAAGCGTGCTATAGTCTGCAACAAGAGGATAAGCAGTGATTACTTTATCAGCCCAATCCAACGCTTCCTGAAAGTCAGCATTACTGCCACCCAGGGAATTATTGAAGTTCCATCCTCTTGTCAGATATACCTTTGAAAGTAAAAACTGAGCGGCCCCTTTAGTCGCTCTTCCATAATCAGAGGGAGTTGCCGGCAGATCTGTTTCAGCTTCCAAAAGGTCTGTCAAAATCTGAGTATAAATTTGATCGGAAGGTACTCTAATCACTTCTCTATTGGCAGTTACAGTCTCCGTCAAAGGCATTGGCACATCTCCCCAGGTCTGAACCAGATAGAAATAACTCAATGCCCTAAGGAATTTTGCCTCTGCAACGCGTGTTGCTTTCAATACAGGGTTGCTGTAAACAATGCCTTCAGCTCTATCAATAGCAGAGTTGGTTCGACTGATCTCCTTATATAAATCATCCCAGAAACTTTGTAATTCTCCCACCTCTGAGTTAAGGCTTACATTGTATTGATCTAAAGCAGGACCGTTTGCAGTTGATGTATTGGTACGGTTGCTTCCAATGATATCCGTCCCCTTTAAAACCAGGGAATAATTCATGATGATATCTCTGAGTTTTGGATAACACGCTTTCACAAGATCCTCATATCCAGCCTCATTATTGATATATGAGTCCGCAGTAATATCAGTCACGGAATTTTCCTGAAGATAATCTTCACATCCCACACTCCCTAGTAAAAGCAGAAGAGCAAGGAATAAATTATATATATTATGATTTCTCATTTCTATTCTTTTTTATAAGTGGATTAAAACGAAAGGTTGACTCCCAAAATAAAGGTAGTAGCCGGTAGGTCATCATTGTATGAACCTGAATTATACTCAGGGTCCAACCACATCACCCTATCTTTTACAAACAGAAAAGGATTGTCTGCCTGAACATATACTCTGGCACGACTTAATTTAAATTTTTCCATTACTGATGTAGGTAAGCTATAACCCAGGGTTAAATTAGATACTCTCCAAAAGCTGGTCTCCTTGTATTGAATAGCCTGACGATAAGGGTTGGGTTGCCAAACTCCATAATAGTCATTGGTTGGGTTTTCTTCTGTCCAATAATTTAGATCCAAACCATTATATCTGTTTCCTCCCAGGTCACCCATTGTACCACTCAGCATGCTGTTTCTATACATCACGCCTTGCCTGGTATAGATGAAAGCCGAAAAATCAAAATTACCGAAATTGACCTGGTTGTTAATTCCTGCCAGCCATTTTGGTAACTCATTCCCAAGCACAATCCTGTCATCAGTGTCTTCTCCCGAACTTGTGATTATTCCATCATTATTCTGATCAACTACTTTCACAGAACCTGGAACCTGACCATAGGTTGTCGCGTTATCTGCTTCATTCAGCTGCCATATTCCATCGAATTCATAGTAATAATGTGATTGCAGAGATTCACCTACGAAAAGACCATTTGCTATATCCTCGGTCACAGTTCCACCATAAAGTTCTAAGATCTCATTTTTATTTGTTGAGAAATTAATGGTGGTTGACCATTTCAAATTATTGGTTTGGATATTTACCGTATTCAATGAAACCTCAATCCCTTTGTTCTGTATTTTACCCACATTTGCAGTTACCGAACTAAACCCGGCTGACGTAGGGAGTTGAACATTCTGGATCAGATCGTCTGTCGTCCTATTATAAAGCTCAATTGTCGCAGTAACTCGATTCTTGACAAAGCCCATATTGAAACCTAAGTTGACCTCAGAGCTCTTTTCCCATCGCAATTCAGAATTACCAATGTTGTTTGGTGTATATCCAAAAGCCGCCTGACCATTGAAATCATAAGCTGTCTGGCCAAGAAATGCCTGGGTACTGTAAGGAGAAACGACATCATTACCTACCTGGCCGTAACTAAACCTTACTTTCAGGTCTGAAAAGAGGTTTAAGTTTTGAATAAACTCTTCATCACCAGCTCTCCAGGCTACCGCAACGGATGGGAAGAAAGCCCACTTATTTCCTTCTGCTAATACTGAAGACCCATCATATCTACCGGTTACAGTCAACATGTATTTATCGTTGATGTCGTAGTTGATCCTTCCCATATAAGATAGGATCGTTCTTTCCGACAATCGAGTACTAAGACCAGTAATTGTTGCTGCAGTCTGAAATGCATACCATCCGGAATTGTACGGCAGATCTTGAACGCTGGAGGCCGATTGCTCAAACCTTTCTTTCAACGCACTTTGAGCGGCGGTTATATTTAGTTGATGGGAGCCTACCTCTGTTTTATAATTTAATATATTATCAAGGGTGTAAGAAGTATTAGAATTGTTTGTCATCCAGGCTCTAGGTAGCCTCAATCCCCTATCTTTCGAATATAATCCTCTAAAATCTCCCTCCCTGTCATTAAAAACTGAAGTAGATAATGAAGTTCGGAACGTTAACCCTTCTAATGGATTTAGTTCCACATAGGCATTGCCCAGAAAATTAGCGCTACGATTTTCAACATTTACCCGATTGGGATCTGTCTCAATAATTGGATTTGGAGTCTGCGTATCTGCAATTCCCATCCACATGGAATAACCATCTACATCAAAATCATTTGTTTCTGTCGGATTAACTAAATCGCTGTAAAAAATTGATCCTGTAGGACGAGCACGTAATCCACCTCTTAGTCCCTCTCTGGATCCAAGATTACGAATACCTACCGTGTAATAGGTCGTAAAGCCTGTTTTCACAAAATCATTGATTTTGCTATCAATACTTCCTTTGATGTTGTAACGTTCGAATCCGGTATTAAGTAACATTCCGCTTTCGTTTAAATAACCAGCTGAGAAATAGTGAGTTGTGTTTTCACTACCACCTGAAATGGCTACCACATGGCTGGTTTGCAAACCTGGATCAGTTGTTTCATCCACCCAATTCGTGCTTCTTCCGGCATCTATATTGGCTTGTTGCTGAGCAGTCCAGATGATATTAGCATTGGGGTTTTCTGCTAAAACCACATCGTTGTAAGCTCTGTAAAACTCCTGGGCATTCATTAAATCCGGCATCTGTGGAGTCTTGACGCCTACGTAAGCATCATAGGTTACTTTGGTTTTACCGGACACACCTTTTTTAGTTGTGATTATGATCACACCATTGGCGCCTCTTGCACCATAAATAGCAGTGGCTGAAGCATCTTTCAACACATCAATGGATTGAATATCACTTGGATTAAGTGTATTCATTCTTCCACCCATGACTCCATCAATGACCACTAAGGGTTCATTGCTAAAATTGATTGAACTCACACCCCGAATATCAATGGCATAATCAGCTCCTGCTTGGGAATTATTCTTTCGCACATTGACCCCGGCAACTTGTCCTTGCAAGGCTCTGGCTGGCTGAATAGGATTTTGTTGTGTGATAAGCTCTGAATCGACTGACCCAATGGCACCAGTTACGTCACGTTTTTCAACCTGACCATAACCAATAACTACAATTTCATCCAGCGAAGTTACATCAGCGTTCATCACCAGATCAATAACACTTCGGGACGCTACCGCAACCTCTTGTGCCATAAAACCTACTGAACTAAATGTTAGTGTCGCGTCTTGTGGTGCTGTCAAGTTGTACTTTCCCTCCACATCTGTTACTGTCCCTTGCGTTGTACCTTTTACTACCACATTGACACCTGGCAAACCCTCACCAGTCTCATCTGTAACGATACCAGAAATCTGAGCTTGTTCGGAAATCCGCTCTACCACATCGGGCAAATTGTCTGTCTTCTTGGCAACAGTGATTCCTATATTTTCATTTACTCTTTTAAAGGAAATTTCTGCCTGAGTAGAAATAGATTCAAGTAGCTCATTTAATTTCCAGGCTCCTCCCTGAAGTATTATTTCCCTCTTTTTGATCTCTCCTTTGGAATAGGCAAACTTGAAGTTGGTGTTTGCCTCGATTTCATCGATCACGTTGATCAATGATCTTGACTGTTCATTAGCACTCAAATCAATCTTGATTTCCTCAAGATATTTGCGTTGTGCTTTGGATTCTGTAGCCAGTGCCAAACTTAGCGACTGACACACAATCATCACATATATCCCTAGCTTGGACATGCGAATTACGATTTTGTGTAACTTTGTAATCATATGGTTTTGGTTATTATTTAATTGCTGAAACTTATAGTATCGGAGGGCTGAAACTTTTCCAGAGTGACTCAGCCCTCTTTTTTATTGTATTGTTATTATTTTTTCTTTCACTTTATATTCAAAATCATAAACAAATGCCAATACATCCATCACCTCCGTAAGTGTTGGGTTGTCATAATTGGCGGTATATAGTTTATCTTTTCCTAAGTCAATATTTATCTCAATTTGTACCCCATACCATTTAGAGATTTTCTTGAAAACTTCTTCTAGTGACCTGTTATCAAAAATCATTTTCTTTTCTACCCAACCAAACACGACCAATGGATTGGTAATCTTGGATCTAACTAATCCTTCCCCTTCACTAAATACCGTCACCTCTAATGGGTTTAGTTGTATGGCGTTTTGGCTTCCTGAATCTGCTACCTCCACTTTACCTGACTTTACAGCAACCGAGTGTCGGGAATCACCTGCGTACGCATTTACATTAAATGATGTACCCAGAACCCTGATCTCTAAATCCATGGTTTCTATGATAAATGGTTTTGACTCGTCTCTTATTACATCAAAAAATGCTTCCCCTTCCAGGTGCACTTTTCTGATGTCCACTCCAAATGGCTCCTGATAGCTTAATATAGTGCCGGCATTGAGGTGAGCCATTGTTCCATCAGGTAGCCTGATAGTTTGCTTTTGACCAAGCTCAGTCTTTTTAACTATTTCCTGTACTATTTGGGATTGTTCTACTGAATCAGGTGCCTGTTGCAATTGTAATCCTACAAAAAGGGCCAACAATATCATTGCGGCAACGCTGATTGAACGCCATATCAGCGAGAAATTCACTCGCTTTCGATTGACTTCCTGCTCATGCAAATCCATGAGCTTATAAAGTCCACTTTTATATTTATGATCATCAAGCTTAAATTGACTTTTATATTCTATAGAACTGATAAAGTTTCTAGCAAGCTCAAAATCCTCCTTGCTCTCAGGGTGGGAGGCTATCCAGTTCTTCCAGAAATGGTCAGATTCAGCGTTCGGGTTCAATACCCAACGAATAAACTTTTCGTTTCTTAGAAATTCAGTATACGCTCTCTCCTGCTTCATTTAGGTTGGTCTCTACTTGTATAGAGGATACCATACCACCTAATGCCTACAAGAATTTTAAATATTTACATTATTTATACAATTAAGCACATGTAATCGAGTATATTTATAGTTCAATTGCTATTTTAATAAAAATATTGCAACGAAATCAAGGTGCCAACAACAAGCATTTCGCTCCTATTATCTCCAAGCACTTTTGAAAGGGTCGTTAATGCCCGATAAGTCATCGTGCGAATAGACTTTACTTTTACTTCAAAAATATCAGCAATTTCCTGGTAGCCTAGGCCTTCATAAAAATACAGCAACAATACTTCACGCTGATGAGCCGGCAATTCATTAATATGTTGCGCTAACTCTTTATTTTGCTCATGATCGTTTGATTGTGAAATAGATGTGATCCCCGGAGGTACGCTTACTTCAAAAATTTGGTCATTGGCATCTAGAAGTACTGTTTTATTTAGCCTTTTTAGCCCTTTGAAAATCTTCCTTTTACTGGCTTTGAATAAATACCCCTTTATGGATTTGACCTTACCAAGTTTTTTGCGACTTTTTATCAACTCACAGAACAAGTCCTGGATGCAATCCCATACATATCCATGATCGGTCGTAAACTGACACCCATAATTATAAAGAATGCCTGCATATTCTCGATAAATATAAATAAGTGCTTCTTCATCTCCCTCTTGAAAATTCCTCCAGACAACTCCCTCATCCTGCTTATCCTGAGTTGGATAAAAGTTATCAGGGATAAGATGTTTGAGCTTATGTGAGTCAATTGAACTCGATAATTTCTTGCTTTTCAAAATTTCAAACGGATATTTTTTAATAATTCTTTAAAAAAAGAACTTATAATTATCCATATTCAAAATTAGGTCCCTTTTAAATAATAATTATTGAAATATGTTAAAATAATTTATGCGCCGATTCATGATCAACGGCGTATTTATTTTATAATCAGTGTTTAAACACCGCTATCTTCTAAAAAAATGTTAAAACCACCTGTTGGTGTAACCCAAATCAATATTTAACGTGCTCATTACTAAATACTTAAACACTACTAAGTAGGATTAAAAAACTTAAAATAAAACAAATATGAGACTTATAAATAATATGAAGAAATGGAAATTTTCGTACATGCTAGCAATTGCAGGTATGTCGGGATTTTTATTTTTGACCAGTTGCTTAGACGATGATGAAACACCTCAACCGGTAATCACTGAGATTGCTTATGTAAGTATTTATCATGGTTCTCCCAACACCGATGGTCTGGATATTCTAGTGGGAAACACTGGTAGGATCAATGCTCTACCCTTTGAATATGAGGACTATAGCAATTATCTGAACTTTTATTCAGGAGAGCGACACCTTACTTTCAGGGATGCAAATAATGAAGTTGCAACTGTATTGGATACAATGCTGACATTTGATACCGGTGAGACCTATTCGCTTTTCATTGCGGATTCATTGAGTAGTATTGAGATGATTCAGGTTAAAGACAGTTTTCCAAGTGTAGCTGATAGCCAGACCATGGTAAGGTTTGCCCATTTGTCACCAGACGCTATGCCAATAGATGTGTATGTTGATGGTAGTAAAATACTTGGCGACAAATCATTTAAAGGTATTTCTGATTTTGTTCCCGTGAGTTCAGGACGTGAAACGTTCGAAATCAAAGTTGCAGGGACCGAAGAGATATTGTTGACCATACCCGTGGTTGAACTCTATGGTGAGGAGTATTATACAATTGCCATAAATGGCTTTGTAAACCCGCCATTTGGCAACAACCATGACCTTGAATCAGATATTATTCGGCTTTAAATAATTGAATAATTCTAAAATGGAGCCTCTATCCTGCTGGGTGGGGGCTTTTTTATTGTATGGCCAATAAAGCTTCCAGATATTCATATCTTCTGTTATTATTGTAATAAACAAACATCACAGATGAGACAGCTGATTTTCCTCTTGGTAATATGTACGATCATAGCCTGTGATTCATCGAAACAACTTGAACTTACTACGAACTCATCTCCAAGGTTACTTATAACCACTGACATCGGCGGAGATCCCGACGACACACAATCAATGGTCAGGTTATTGGTTTATGCCAATGAGTTTAAATTGGAAGGCCTTGTTGCTTCTGCATCCGGTACGGTTGGAGAAGTAGGCAAATCTGTAGTCAGGACTGACCTTTTATCTCAATTGGTTGAGGCTTACGGACAGGTGTGTGAAAACCTAAAACTTCATGATGAGAGGTATCCTTCAGAAACCTATTTGAAATCAATCATTAAGGCAGGAAACCCAAACAGGCAAGAGGATCACGTGGGTGATGGACATCTGACTGAAGGTTCTGAATGGATCATACAAAAAGTTGATGAAAGTGATGAATATCTGAATGTTGCAATATGGGGTGGACAAACAGATGTGGCACAGGCACTCTGGCAGGTTAAAAACAGTCGCTCTAAAAGTGATTATCAAGCGTTTATTGCTAAGATGAGAATACACGACATTGCGGATCAGGATAGCCTTTTTGATTATATCCATGCGAATCATCCAGACTTGTTTTATATCAGGAACCGTGCGCCACTAAATGTGGATAAACGAAATGCTGTCTTTAGGGGAATGTACCTGGAAGGAAATTTAGCCATTACTTCATTGGACTGGCTAAACGAACATGTAATAGAGGATCATGGTCCATTAGGTGCTTTGTACCCAAAAAAAACCTGGACAGCTCCTAATCCAAACGGCGCGATGAAAGAAGGTGATACCCCCTCCTGGTACTACTTTCTGAGGAATGGATTAAATATGCCAGATAAGCCACAATATGGGGGATGGGGAGGAAGGTTTGAACGTAAGGATAACAGTAAATATTATTATGACGCCTACGATACTTATAAAGGAGTAAACAATGCACGAGTCACGGTGGCCAGGTGGCGTGAAGATTTCCAAAATGATTTTGCCGCCAGGATGGACCGATGTGTATTAAAGCCAGAAGAAGTTAATCATCCACCGATGGCTGTGGTTAATGGTATACTTTCAAAGAAACCGTTAATAATTAAAACAACTATGAACAAAAGGGTCACATTAGATGCTTCAGCGTCTCATGACCCTGATGGTCATGAAATCCAATTTGAATGGATGGTCTATAAAGAGGCAGGACATCAGGAATCATTTGACTCACCAATATCATCGGGACCTATATTTGACTTTGAAATGCCCAAAATTGAAACTGGTAAGGAAATACATGTAATTCTCAGGGTAAAAGATGATGGAAACCCACAATTATCTACTTGTAAACGATTGATCTTGAGGAATTAGAATCGTTAAGTATGTAATCTTAATAAGTTTTGCATAATTAATGAGTTGATAATCATCGTTTAATTCAAAATCTCTAGCCTAACTGGATAATACGTTATCTATCCGTTTGAATCAGGAGATGATTTTTAATATATTCATAAATATGAGCTAATATATAAATATATTGTAATTATTAGACTTCATAATCAGTCTATATTATTAATTTTACAATATCATGTTCAAGCAAGCATCCTATATTGGCTTATTTATTCTAATCATTTGTTTAACCCCAGGCATAACGGAAGCACAAGACCAAACAGGTAAAGGTGTAGTTGTACTTGATAATGATGAGGTTAAGTTTGGAGTTATAAAATATCAACAGGCATTTGAGATGATTACCGTAGTTTCAAATGATAAGCACCTTGCATATTCAGCTTCTCATGTAAAATATTTTCAATACTTTGATCAGGAGAAATCATTAAATAGGATTTACAAATCCATCAAGGTGATAAATAACAATATTCCACAACAACATTTCATGCCTCCTGAATTTTTGGAAATGGTAATGCTGGAAGACTTGCTGATTTTAAGAAAACAAAAGAAAGTTTTGATTGAACCGCTGGAAAGGACAGAGAAGGGGTCTATAGTAGCCAAAAACCTATATTCAGAACCTGTCGAAGCCATAGACTACGACTACTATTTTAGCAGACATGGTGAGATAGCTGAGCCACTTCATGATTTTCAAAAGCAGATTCTTCCTTTGTTGAATAAACGCTATCAAACAGCATTAATCACTTTCATCAAAAACAATAAAATTGATATCAGGAAATGGGAAGGTCAATATGAGGCACTTACTTATTATAAGGAATTGAAAGAAAGTTCTTTCCATCCTCCATTACTCTCTGTATCCCATTCGAATCCCTCTTTCTACTAAATTCATATCAAAGGCTAAACCAATAAGTGAGTTTGGCTACCAATGATCTGTTTTTTACGGTTAAGTCCTCCGGAAAATAATTATCTGTGTATACAAGAAAGAAGTCAGAAGCAGGTTTGAAACGCCATTGCAATCGGGCATTGATATTAAAATTATCAATTTGATTATTGTATTGAAAAAAAGTATTGAGGAACAAACTACGTGAAAAAGTAAGGCCCAAGCTAGGTCCAAGAAGCAGGATATTGGCGCTGTTATAGGGCTCCGGCAGTTTGACAATATTATAGGCATAATTCAGGGAGAAAATACCAAAAGGTGACATGCGATAATTGATATTTCCTTCTGTACCAACCCTTCTTCCATTATAAAACTTGCCTCCTTTAGCCACAAATTCAGCAAAAAGCGGTCTAATCTTATTGGTTTTAACTTCCAGACTATATAGCTGGTAGTCATAAGATGTTCCTTCTTCCAAAGGAAGACCTCCTGAATTTGTCGGGTCAAAAGACCTCAATAACCTGATCCAACCTGAATTAACATCAAAAAGGATCCTGGTATTGTTTGAGAAGTATAATTCATAACCGGTGGCCAACTTCCGATCCGTAAGTTCGTTTTGCTGATTCCAGATATGCCTGGTACTTACTTTAAAAATATGACGATTAATCTGACTGGAGTTTGGGTAGATATTATACTCAATGCCAGGCTCCAGACTATTAAATCCTTTTCTGGGAATGAATCCGGTAGCAGCAGTGAAATTTTCACCAACGGACAGGTAATCGAAAAATACACGAGCATTTGGTACGCGATATTCCAGGTTAGCACCATAGGAGTTTTGTTGCTCCTCATCCATATTATCCATTGATTGGTGATAAAATGCCTTGCCTCTCCAGACACCATTCCTGGAGTTCAGATTATAATCAACACCAGCTACCCTGTTGAAATCACTACCACTTTCTCCCGATCCTAAATCGACACCTTGCTTATTGGTGAGTATGGCGGAAATGTTTGAAGTTTTAAAAATGTTTCTTTGTACAACTGCAACTGCGTAATTCTGACCAGGGATATTAAAATCAGGCTGCCCTTCTACTTGGGCCGACAGTATCCCTATTCTCCAGTCTTCATTCAGTTTTCCTGTCACTCTTGCTCCGAATAGTACTCGCTTAGGAATGTTTTGGCCCAACGCTGAATCATAAGCAATACCAATTCTTCTTGAAAAGAAAGGCAAGGCATCCTTATTTCCGAAATTTTCAAACAGATCGGCATTTTCAAGGAAAAATTGCCGCTTTTCAGGAAAGAAAATTTCAAACCTGCTGAGGTTAGTAACCTGTTGATCCACCTCTACCTGAGAGAAGTCCGGATTGATGGTCAGGTCCAGATTTAATGAAGGTGTTAACCCGATTTTGACATCCCCTCCAATCCCAGAATTAAGCAAAACAGGGTCATCACTCTGATAGTCATTATAAGCTCCACCAGAAAGGTATGGTATCACTGAAATATTTGGGCCTTTCTGCTTTTTAAGGGGTTGATCCCAAATTAAGTCCCCGGTAAATGCCAGAGAGGTTGTTTGATAACCTCTGGGTATTCTTATCCAGCTACTCCTTTCATTTTGTTTTGTGTCAAGTCGGTAAAAATTTACTTTCCATCGATCAGATCCCGCTTTATAACGTAGGGTTTTAAAAGGGATAGCCATTTCTCCCGTCCAATAGCCATCCTTAATCTTTGACCTGGCAAACCATTTATTATCCCAGGAAAATGCATCCCGACTGCTCTCTGCCTGCGCATTCAAAAAAGCCTCACGCATGACACCAAATGGACTTAATCCAAAAAGAAAGGCATTGGTTTGATCTCCATAGGGATCAATGATAATATTAACCACATCATTTTGTGATCCGAAAAAATCACGCTTGAATGATTCAATGGTATATGGACCCGGCTGGTGATCATAGCCTGTGATGCCTACATAAAGAAACTCTTTGTCATAAGTTAACCTCACAACTGTATTAGAGATTGCTTTAACCGTATCAAAAGGGAAAGTCTGATGAAAATGATCGGTAGGTTGAGCAATCGCCCAATCTTTTTCATCAAGTTCCCCATCCAGAACAATATTACCCTTTGCTTTTTGAATGCTGAGCGTTCTGTCTTCGCTGTCAAGTTCCTGCGCAAACAGGTGCCCTGGAATAAGCAAAAGCTCATAAAAAATTAGCCCAACAATGAATAGAAGGTTCCTGAACATACATTATAATTCCGGAAACCCTTCGGGAGCTCTTCTGTGATTGGTTTTTTGTTCATAAGCTGAAGCTATCTGAAGCAGGGTACCCTCACTGAAAGGCCTACCTAACAATTGAAATCCAGCAGGATACTTACCATAGGAATACCCCATAGGGACTGCTATTGCCGGAAATCCAGTTGGTGGTGAAAGTTTTCCACTGGTATCTCCACGGGGACCATTTAAATCTCCAATCAGTCTTGGCGGATAAGTAAAAGAAGGATAAATAATTGCATCCAGTTTAAGGCTATCCATAACATTTAGTATTTGCTCTCTTAATGCCTTTCTAAGGGCCATATTTTTATCCCAATCCGGATGTTCCTCGGGCACATCAACATCTGCTTGTGCATCAAGCAACCGTTTTTCCAGATATGGGTGATAATCCTCTGAGTCGATAATATCCTGCAATGACTTATACTTCGAACTGTCCCCTAAGCTTGCCAAATAGGCATTGTAGTCTCTTTTTAACTGCCTGATTCTGGTGCGTGATTCATTTAATGAATCAAGGTCATCAATCACTACGGAATCAATCATAGTGACACCGACAGATGACATGTCTCCTACGGCTTCAATCATCAATTGATAAACACTTGAATCTGATTCTTCAGGAAGGAAAAGTTGTCGGATAATTCCAACTCTCATACCCGAAACATCTTTTCCTAAAAATGCCTGGTAAGATTGCTCTTTCACATCAATGCTTTTTGAGGTGACCTGATCAGCAGAATCGTATCCGGCAATTACATCAAAAACAATGGCTGCATCTTCAACCGTTCTGGCCATAGGACCACCTACATCGTTCGTTAATGCCAAAGGAACTATTCCGTCACGACTTGTTAGTCCCATGGTCGATCTGATTCCAACCAGCGCCTGATGAGAGGAAGGCCCCCTGATTGAACTCCCTGTGTCTGTGCCTAAGCCAACCACTGCTAAACTGGCAGCAATAGAAGCTCCTGTACCTCCACTGGATCCCGCTGTTGTCCTTCGCGTATCATACGGATTTCTAGAGTACCCTGGTAATACTGAGCTTACTGAAAAAGATCCACTGGATGCAAATTCTGCTAGATTTGACTTGGCAAGAATAATGGCTCCGGCCTCTTGCAATTTTCTTACCTGATAGGCATCGTCAGGAGGATAAGACTGCTTTAAAGCCAAGGTACCATTACTCGTAGGTAAACCCTTTACATCATAATTATCCTTGACAATAACAGGAATACCGTGCAATGGACCAAGAATAACCCCCTCAGCATACAAACTGTCCAGGAATTTTGCTCTCGCCATGGCTTTTGGATTGACAAGAATGATTGAGTTGATTGATGGACCTTGTTTATCATAAGCTTCAATCCGCTTCAGGTATCCTTCTACGAGGTATTGCGCATTAATTTCTCCCTTACTCATCGCATCCTGAATGGAAGGGATCGTTGCCTCTAAAAGATTGAACTCTGTGGACTTTTCAGGCTGGCATGCCCATAGAAAAGCGAATAACAAGGTAAATACAAAAATATTTGATCTGATTTTCATATAATTTTTAGTGTGTGTGTAATACTTCCTGATACAATTTTATTTTATCCTTGATGGCTGTTAGTTCAGCTTCGGTAGGGTTATCGGGATCGGCAGCAGGTGGCAAGGTGCCAAACCGAAGAATACACGCCATCAACAACATTCTTCCTTTGGTGGCTGTGATGTTATACCCTTCGATGAACAGGTTGTCAGGATTGGTATTCATGAAACCGTCTGCATTACCCCGCGCGGCCTTCAGCACAGGATACCCGTGAAGCGCTGCATATTCAAGTGCTGCGTCCATAGGAGAAATCATGGAGCCATACGGAGCCATTCCTTCTCCAACAAATCCGGCCAGTGGATATTTAGTTAAATCATCTTTGATTCGAGAGAGAATATCTATTTCTGATGAGGCATCTTCACTACCGTCATTTTCCGTTTTCCATCTTGCACTCTTATAGATAGTTACCATGGGCATGGCTTCAGGAATCAAATAACCTTCGCTGTCTTTTACAGGTATTTGAACAGTGGTTATTGAACCATCTTCACTCATTTTTATTCCAGGAACAGCAGCAGGAATTTTTGTCACATTCACCTCGGATAAATAGGTATGTTTTCTAAGCGGCAGGAACGTTAACTTTGGCCCATAGCCCATTGAACCAATAATTCCACCATAGCCACCAGTCACCACATATCCTCCTGGTCTTGCATCTCCTTTTTGAACTTCTCTGGTCGAATAAATCACCTGATCCTGAATCATCACTGAACCAGTCTTATTTTTACCCGCTTCGTCTGCCCAAACTCCTGAGGTGATATAATTAACTCCGTCAATGATATTTTGGTCACCGTCAGCACTGACCAGCCCCCGCATCCGCTGGGCGGCATTGAATACCATGGCCGCTTCCGTATCAATCAGCAATCCCATCCAGTAAGAGGTGTTTTCGATACTTGGGCTACCTTCCAGCCATATGGAGCCATCATAATCACCGGATGACATCACCTTTTGAACCATATTTGTGGCTTTTGCCAGTTGCATCCGGTTTTGAGAAGATCCGTAGGGTCCATAAGTAAAAAAGTCTTCACCTATTTGTTCCGGAGGTATATCGCCGGTTCCTGCATCACTACGTAGTTCCTCTGGCAATCCCTTCGTATATCCACCTGCCGGCGCCGGTCGATAAAAGTCGTAGGATGCCTGGGTATAAATATTCCCTCCATTACGCTCTATTTCTTCGAATATCCTGGAAGCATTTGGATAAAAAGTCTGCCTTGACTTTTCAAAAGGTGCTCCCGGATAGGCATAAGTGGCATCCCAGGGTTTACCATCTTCCTGAATCGACATGTATGGCAATGGGTAAAGTCCATCCGCCGGTTTCAGTTCAGCAATCAAAACAGGTTTTGCCAAATCGGATTTTTTGCGCTTACTGAATGACCCATTTTCATTGATATACCCATCAGGTTTGCCATAAAGCTCTTTTACATCGCTTTCTAATGGATGAGCCGTATACATTTCAATATAAACTGTGACAGGAGCTGCAAGCTTTTGATAGTAAAGCCGATCTGTTAATATTCCCCCTGCATCATTTTTCAAGAGCGAAAGACCGTTTTTCTCCCTGGCTTTGTTACTTGTGATCAAAGGAACACTATTTTGAATCGTAGCTGTCGGACCAGAAAATATGGCGATTTTTGTTTTCTCCTGGGCCATTACCTGGTTTACGAAAAGCCCAGATATTAATAACATTAAGCAACTAATGATGGTGTATTTGTATTTCATATTGTAGAGTTTAAGCATACCAGTAATCAAATTTTTTCTTGGTGAAGATGGACTTGGGTATCATCCCATGAACTCCCTCTGTCCGGTCAACAACCTGTGTGATTTCAAAATCAACAGCAGTACTTGCAATCGACAAGGCCTCCTCATAGGTATAGCCAAGCTTTTCATGAATGAACTTTACAGATTCACTCAATGCCTGCTTCATAGCTTCATCCAGATCGGGATCGAGTCCAAAGACAATAAAGTGATCAGGTGTTTCTGCCGTAGGCATCTTGATCTCTTTCTTATGGATAATAAATTCAGCTACCAGGATCATGGAGGTTTCAATGGCAGTGCCACTTACCTCACCATTTCCCTGAGCTCCATGAGCATCACCCGTCGTGAAAAGGCCCCCTTCAACGGAAACTGGCAGAAACAAAGTGGTCCCTTTTATCAGGTGTTTCAAATCAAAATTTCCTCCGAAAAAACCCGGAGGTATAGAACTCACTCTACCCATCTCGGGTGGTGGAGACAGCGCCATCACTCCCATGAAGGGTTTTAACTCAATTTCCACTCCCGGTACGAGTTCTGCTTTTGTCCGATCTTTATTGTATTTGTATACAAAGCTTATCCGCTCCTGAATAACCTCAGGAAGGTCATCCCGTCCCGGACGGACATGATTAACTCCATAATCACTCCTTAGCCTGATGTCATGAATCCTGATTTCCAGGGTATCACCAGGCATGGCTCCCTCTACATAAACAGGGCCGGTCAGCATATGCCCCCGGATCCCTGAAGGTTCTGGCGGCACGTTTTCAATGATATCAACAATTTCTTTTGCATGATCGTCAAAAGGGAGATTGTTGGCTGTATAAAATGACTTAGGATCCTCCTTTGGAATGCCCGATGTACTTACAGAGTGTATTTCTACAATCTCCTTTTCCTTCACCTTTATTTTCGGCGGAACATCAGCTCCGAAATATCCCCAAACCATGTTTTCCGGAAAAGATCGTAGTACTTTATCCGCAACAATAGTTTTTACCGGTTTTTTATATCCTGGCATAGTACTGGCCATCGTTGCCCCTGGTATTGCCATAGAAACAAGTCCTCCAGCCAATACCTGATTGATAAAATGCCTTCTTGCCTCAGGATTTTTATTCTCTCTTTTATTAATCATTGTAGTTTTTCTTAAGCATTGGAAATAATTGTTTGGGTATCAGATAGGTGGCATTTGCCAACCTCCTGAACGATCTTCCAGGTATTGGGCAACCGCTAGTGAAATGTCTTCACGCCATGGATGCGCAACGCACTGAATACCTATTGGTAGATTATCGTGGCTGGTACCACACCTTACTACCGTCGAAGGCCATCCGGTTGTATTGTAGGGCCCGCAATAACTGGCACCTGGCTTGCGAGATGTCCATTCATTTCCAAGCCCCTGATCTATCTCCTCAGCTGGTGTTGCTGTAGTTGGACAAAGAATCACATCATATTTTTGGAACCATTGCAACATTTTGGTTCTGTTCTTGTCCTGCAGTGAAAGCAGCTCCGAATACCTATCCGCCGAGATGGGTTTTGCAGTGTCCAATCTGTTTTGAATAGATTCACTGAGGGTTTTACTACCATGGAAATCACCGGCACGCTTCAAAAAGGCCCAGCCATCGCCACCTACAAGTTCCCTTCTAATTTCTCCCAACTCTGTAAATATCTCCAGCGGCATATCTTCTGCAACCTGTGCTCCTGCTTCCTCCATCCACTTAGCAGCCTGGCGGACGGTATTTTGTGTGTCTTCGGCAGTCTCGGCAATGAGGTTTGAAGGATAATAAGCCACCTTAAGGTCTTTAACATTGATAAGTGAAGGGTCTGGCCATGGCATATGAACCACTGCAGCATCCAAATCATCAGGCCCACTCATGAGCGGTGTCAAAAGCATGAGATCTTCCACTCTTCTGGCCATTGGACCTGGCTGTTGCCACGAATCAAATACGCCACCATAGTCTACAATGTGACCAGTTCTGGGGCATCGTACGGAAGTTGGTTTGATCCCGGCGATTCCATTGGTACTAGAAGGGAGTCGTACGCTGCCTCCCCAATCCGTTCCAATATCGAAAGCAGCTCCGCCAGCAGCAATGATTGAACCGGCACCACCACTACTTCCTGAAGTACCATGCTTAAGGTTATAAGGATTCTTACTTAGGCCATAAATAATATTACCTGTGGTACGTACTCCCCGCATGCCACCTCCAGCTAATGTGAACTCAGGTGTATTGGTCTTTCCAAGTAAAATCGCTCCATTGGCACGCATGCGTGCCAGCACGGTGGCATCTTTCTTTCCTATATAATCAATCCTACCAAGCGTGCCTCCAGTACTTATTACCCCTTCAGCTTCCCAGGAATCTTTTAAGGTCATGGGCACTCCATGCAAGGGTCCTTTGATATCCTTCTTCTTCAATGCTTTGTCTGCCTCTTTTGCTTCCATCAGCGCCCGGTCAAAGCATTGCATGACTACAGCGTTTAAGTGATAATTCACATCTTCAATCCTGTCTATGTAAGCGAGGACCAGCTCTTCTGATGAAATCTTTTTAGTCCTGATCATCTCAGCCAATTTGGTGGTTGACATAAAAATGAGATCATCCGTCTTGTCTTTAGAAATCATATAAGATGATTTCTTTTCAAAACTTTTCGCTGAAAGTTGATGGGTTGAGACGGCCATCAGCGCCCCGGCAGCACCAACTTTATTTAAAAATTTTCTTCTTGATGGTGTAGCAGGAATATTGGTATTATTTATTTTCATATTGTGATATTTTGATCATTCTGAAATTGAAACACAGATTAAGATGTTGCAGGATTACACAGCATCAGGCTTTGAATATCCTCCGGACATTTTTTCAATAGCGGCCGCTACTGCCAGGACTTTGTCTTCTGTCCAGGGCTTACCTACTATTTGAATACCAAGAGGTAATCCATCATCAGATGTTCCTGCTCTGACCACTGCAGCCGGCCAGCCGGTTGCATTGTATTCTGATGTGTACCAATGACCGTCAGGCCTTTCGGCATCTAATTTCATTGCGGCAGTTGCAGTCACCGGACACAAGAGAATGTCGTAATCTGCCATGAAATGTAACATCTGACTCTTGAGCGAGTCGAGCTCCTCAACGAGCTTACCATATTCCATGGCAGAAAGAACTTCTCCTGAAACATTCAGATTTGGAGAAGTGACTTTTGTTCCATTCTGATTGATCAATCGCTTCAAATGTGCTTTTCCATCAGCACTGTTTAGCTCTCTTCGTTTTTGCACGAGCTCATTGAGTACGGGAGGCCTTGCGGCCGTTACACTTGCAACCTGCGGAGTAATTTTATTGGCAGAATCTATCACCATCTTCTTGATCTCCGGTATAGGCTCTGCCACGTCATTTGTTGTGTAGTAGGCTACTCTTAAATCAGCTAAATTCACATCAGCCGGATCCTTCAAAGGAACCGGACTGATACTGGCATCTAATTGATCAGGACCAGAAATGATACTTAACAGGAGGTACAAGTCTTCCACTCTTCGGGCTATCGGACCTGGTTGTTGATAACTACCGAACCTGTCGCCATAGTCAGGAAGATGACCTGTTTGAGGTACTCTTCCACTGGTCGGTTTAATTCCCGCGAGGCCACAGACATGAGAAGGGGCTCTTACGCTTCCACCTGAGTCTGTCCCGATATCAAAAAAAGAACCTCCTGATGCGATAATTGCTGCAGCTCCCCCGCTACTTCCAGAAGGATGCCTAGTTAAATCATAAGGGTTCAAAGTCTGTCCATAGATCAGATTGGTAGTCAGGTAGGACATGGTGAATTCGGGCGTATTGGTTTTGCCAAGTAGAATAGCACCCGCATCCCTTAGCCTGGCAACTACCGTAGCGTCTTTACCAGGCATATAGTTTTTCCTGCCCAGGGTGCCAGCAGTAGAAATAATCCCTGCGGTCTCAAATGAATCTTTTATCGTCATCGGCACCCCATGTAAAGGCCCCACTTCCTTGCCTGCAGCAATCGCACGATCCGCTGCTTTAGCCTCCATTAGAGCCCTTTCTCTCGCAAGCTGTACCACGGCGTTGATCTTTGGGTTTACAGCCTCAATCCTGTCGAGACATAAAGTAACTACCTCAACACTGGTGACCTCTCTCTCCCTGATCATCTGAGCCACTTTCGTTGCAGACATGTAAAGCAGATCTTCTGTAGCATCCGTAGACGTGAAAAGCTTTTTAGGCGGGACCACCCCTTTAGGTAATTCCCCGGCAAGTGCAGGCATTAAAGTCCCAAATGAGGCCCTACTTAATGTGGAAATAAAATTCCTTCTGTTATTCTTTGTATGATTTTTCATGATTTGTCTTTGGTTGAATGATTAACTAGATCAAGGGGGCTTTCCAGCCTCCGGATTTAGACTCCAGGTATTGAGCGACTGCCAGGGCCACATCTTCCTTCCAGGGATGAGCAGCAATCTGAACACCAATGGGTAGCCCATCTTTGCTTGTCCCACACCTCACAACCGCGGCCGGCCACCCACAGGTATTGAAAGGCTTTGTGTAGCTCTCACCAGGGTTATCCATGTACCTGGATTCTTCATTATACCCGGCATTGATCTCTCCCGCGGGAGAAGAAGATGCCGGACAAATAATGACATCATATTGTGAAAACCACTGTAGCATTTTACTTCTGTTTGCGTCCTGAAGCTCCAGAAGACTGGTGTATTCTGACGTAGAGGTAGGCTTTCCTGCTTGCTCCAATCTCGTCCTTAAGGAGGCACCATATGTTTTTGAGCCAGCCCTCTCAGTTGCCCTTTTTAACCATTGCCACCCATCTCCGATGATTAGCTCCCGTCGTATGGTACCCAGCTCGATTAGCAAATCTTTTGGACAGTCCTCTACTACATCGATTGCAACTTCATCCATCCATTTGGCGGCTTTCCTGACCGTGGCAATCGTTTCTTCACTCGTTTTTGCGACACCATTTTCCGGGAAGAAAGCTACTTTTAGTTTGCTGAGATCCACCTCGTTATAATCAGGCCAGGGCATTGGCACAACAGCTGCATCTTTAAAATCAGGACCAGCCATGATTGGCGTGAGGTAATCCAGGTCTTTCACATGCCTAGCCATGGGTCCCGGTTGTTGCCAGGAGTCAAATAAGCCACCATAATCAACGATATGACCAGTTCTTGGTAGTCTTACTGATGTCGGTTTTAGTCCGGATATGCCATTGGTACAAGAGGGGCCTCTTACACTTCCACCCCAGTCTGTTCCCACATCAAAAGGAGAACCTCCAGCAGCTACTATCGCTCCTGCTCCTCCACTACTTCCAGAGGTGGTTCTATCTAAATCATATGGATTTTTACTAATCCCATATATGATATTGTTTGTAGAATTAACGCCGAGAACACCCCCAATAAGAGTGAACTCAGGCGTATTAGACTTACCCAACAGAATAGCACCTTGCTTACGTAATCGTGCTACCACTGTGGCGTCAAGGGTGGGGATAAAATTCATTTTTCCGATTGTGCCTCCGGTGCTGACTACTCCTTTGGTCATAAAAGAGTCTTTGATGGTCATAGGAACACCGTGCAACATACCCTCTGAACTTCCTTTAGCAAGTGTAGCATCTGCTTTTTTAGCTTCCTCCAATGCCCGGTCATAACTTTCCATTACTATGGCGTTCAATTGATAATTGACATCCTCAATCCTGTCAATATATGCTTGCACAACTTCTACTGAAGAAAGGTTTTTATTTCGCAATGCTTTGACAAGGTCAGTAACAGATGAATAAATGAATTCATCTTTGGCTGTATCTGACACGAATTCCCTGGCCAGAACTCTCTTCCCGTTACCATGGGCAAAAACAGGCAGAAATGTAGCTGCAGTCATACCTGCTGTCAAATGACCCAGAAAGTTTCTCCGGCTATTTGCTTTGCTTTTATATGCTTTTTGATTCATTGTAATTTCAATTTTATGATTCTTTCAAAGGATTATTTAAACCAGGGGTTCTTTCCATCCACCTAATTCCTTTTCCAGAAATTCGGCTACCGCAAGTACCTTATGGTCCTGAAATGGTTGACCAACAATTTGAACTCCAATTGGCATCCCTTCTTTGCTGGTGCCTGCACGTACGACTGCTGCCGGCCATCCGGTAAGATTAAAAATCCCTTTATATCCGTAGGCTTCCGGCTGATATGATCCTGGCTTAAACACCTGTGGATTTGGAGAAGCCCCGTCAAAATCAATCGGGCAAATGACAATATCATAGGCCTCAATCCATTGTAAAAGCTTACTTCTGCTTTGATCCAGGTCTTCTACAAGTTTTAAGAAATCTTTGGATGCTATCTGGTCTACACTTGCCGAAAGTCGCAACAACGGATGTGTTTGGGTGGTCCCATATTTCTCCACCAGTCTTTGTACCCATGCCCTGCCATCGGCTCCAAACAATTCATACCTTACTTTTTCAGCTTCACGAATGTCTTCAACAGGTACATCTTTTGTGAGAGAAATACCTGATGTCTTCAAAGCACCAACTGCATCATTAATGGCCGTAACTGTCTCAGGAGAGCAGGATTTTGTGCTTCCATGGTCAATAAACCATGCATATTTCAGCTTTTTGACATCTACCTGATCCGGCTCTTCCCATGGTACCGGATGTATGGCAGCGTCGATCTTGTCAGGGCCGATGATAATTGGCATGATCAATTTCAGATCTTCAACGTAACGAGCCAAAGGACCTAAAACCTGGTAAGCATCAAATAAACCACCGTAGTCTACAATGTGGCCGGTGCGAGGAACCCTTCCGGTCGTTGGTTTAATGCCTGCAATTCCATTGAAATGCGCAGGCCCCCTGATACTTCCTCCGAAGTCCGAACCGATATCAAACGGCGCTCCGCCGGAAGCAACAATAGCCCCGGCTCCACCACTGCTACCGCCTGGTGTATAACCTTCCTTGTAAGGATTGCTGGTCATCCCATATATAAGGTTGGCTGTTGTCCCTGATAAAGTAAATTCAGGCGTATTGGTCTTTCCCAACAAGATGGCTCCTGCCGCTCTTAATCTTGCTACAACTGTGGCATCCTTGCCTGGAATGAAATCCTTTCTTCCCAATGTGCCTCCGGTGCTTATTACTCCCTGTGTTTCAAGAGAATCTTTTATGGTCATGGGTACGCCATGCAGCACACCCATAGATTGCCCCTTCGCTAACATTGCATCCGCCTTTTTTGCCTCTGCCAGTGCACGCTCCCTGCAAGTAAGCACCACCGCATTTATTTGTGGATTAACTGCATCGATGCGGTCATAAATCACATTAACCACCTCAACTGAGGTAACTTGTTTCTCACGGATCATTTGTGATAGCTGAACCGTGGAGGCAAACGTAAGCTCCTCATGTGGCTTACCTGGCTTGTAATACTTTACCTTGGGCTCAGTTAAGATGGAGGGTGACATCAAAGCCACGCCCCCTCTTGAAATGATCTTCCCTGAAGTTGTTAAAAAACTTCTTCTATTGGTTTTTTTGATTTTGGTTTTCATATAGCTGCCGTTTTTTAGTTTGCATCCCACCACATCCTGGTCAAAAGATTGTCAGGGCCCTGCCTTGCAACAGCTACATCATAATTTTTCTTGTTTAAGTTGATCTCACTTGGTGGATATCCTTTACGTCTGGGGATGTCACTTATTACAGCATCCTCAGCAATCTGAAGAACCGGATAACCCAATCGTCTCCATTCTGACCAGGATTGAACGCCTTGCATGAATAAAGAGATCCATTTTTGCTCTCCTATTGATTTTAATGGGTTTGCAGCATCATACATTACACTTCCCTGAGCCAGATAATCTGAAATTGACGTAGGGTCAGTAATACCCCATTGCTGAATGGATGCAGTAATTGCATCCTCATAATAAGTAGATGCTGTTCCTGTGATCCACCCTCTCTCAGCAGCTTCTGAAAGGATAAACAGAACCTCAGAGTAAGTCATGATCATAAATGGACTCGTGGCACTCAACAGGTTTTCCTCATCTGGCCAGGAAACTGCGAAGTCACTTATACCACTGCCGGAAGCTATGTCTAATCCAACAGGCATTCCTACAAATCCACCTCCAAGATCATTGTTGAAACTTGGATCTGCATATTCATCCAATCGTGGATCGTTTACCGACTTCATCATATCTACCAGTGTGCTTCCAACTCCGTAGTTGGGAACGCTCAATTCGAATCGGTAAAACCATGGATTATTGTTTGGTGCAGACTCTAGAAATTTATAGGAAGCATTATCCTCATTTGAATCTAATACACCGGCAGCAAATGCATCTGATATTGCAGTACTGGCGACGGCAGGAGCAACTTTTGATAGTCTAAGTCCTACTCTCATCTTCAGACTATTGGCAAGCTTTTGCCATTTCACCATATCACCAGCGTAAATGATATCACCAGCGATATCACCAACTGTTACATCAATCATATCTGATGCTTCAGTCAGCTCCTCCAGTAAATCCATGTAAATAAATTCCTGAGTGTCATATTCAGGTAAGGCATATTCCTGTCCTTTCAAAGCCTGCGTATAAGGGATATCACCCCATACATCGGTTATGTTATGGTATGCCCAGACCTTCAGAATCTTAGCAACAGCTATCTGATTCATGTTTGGTCCTGAAAGTGCTGCAGAAGCAATCGTGCTCTCGTCGGTATTCAACCTAATGATTTCTTCGAGATCTCTTAAGCCTCTATTGTAAATTTCAGAGAAATCCTCTTCAACAATGGCATAGATATTATCTGTACCACCTCTTAAACCAGCCACCTGCTGGGCATAAGTCATCGGAGCAATTCCAATACCCACCAAATCCTGATGATTTCCAAATATGCTTCGGACCAATTCCCGCTCAGCCCCGGTAAATAAACTGGAAGTAGGCACTTCAACGGGTTGATTAGGATTTATATTTAAATCCTCAAAACCATCTGTACAGGAAGTAAGCAGCACCAATGCGCCTACAATAACATTTATGTAATTTTTCCTTATTAGTTTCATTTGTTTAATTTTTATGTGGTTATCAATATCACAAACCAGTTCTTTGGGATGTGATGAAAACAACTCTCCTTGAGTACAAAAAAGTAATCTTCGGAGAACTACAGTTTTAAATTGATGTTGAATCCAACCATTCTCGGGGCTGGTATTGACGCACCTTCGAGGCCCTGAACATTATCTGACCCAATTGCTATCTCAGATGGGTCAATGTGAGGTACATTTTTGTGAAGTATCGCCACGTTTCTACTGAAAATAGATATTGATAACCCGTTCAAGAATAACTTATCGACTATTTTGCTAGGCAAAGAATACCCAATACTTACTTCGCGCAATTTGACATAGGAAGCATCAAATATATTTATGCCATCCAAACTATAATTTTGCTTGAGATAGTCCTGTGCTTCAAGATAAATGGTGTTTGGCTCTCCATTTTCAAATACGGCATCTGCCTTTATTCCTCCACCCTCAGCTACAGGATCCCTCATCCGAACACCTCTATCGTTCAATCCCACAGACTCAATAAACTGGCCATTGGCTTTTCCGTTTTGAATAGTCTCCGCCCAAAACTCCCCACCGGACTGGAAGTCAATCAAAGCAGATAGGCTAACCCCTTTATAAGTAAAGGTATTGGAAACACCACCTGTATAATCTGGCATGATACTACCTACAATTTCACCTGGATTTCTCAGGTAGAAACCATTACTTCCAACAATTGGCTTGCCACTGGCTTCGTCATAAATAACATTTGGTGCGATGATCGTACCATATGGCTGACCAACAGTTGCATTGACCGTATTGGTACCATCTCTACCGCCCAGTTCAAAATTGTCCTGACCCTCAGCAAGTTCAAGCACCTTGTTTCGGTTTCTTGCAACATTTAAATTAATGTCCCAACTGAAAGATTCAGATTGAACCGGCGTTCCTGATAACATCACTTCAACACCTTTATTTTCCATCTCACCAGCATTGACGATTAAGGATTCAAATCCGGTTGCGGAAGATACAGGCAAAGCGATGATCTGATCATACGTATTAACCTTATACAGCGTGAAGTCCAGTCCGATACGATCATTTAAAAACCTCAGATCAAGACCAGCTTCAATATTGATTACAGTCTCTGGTTTTAAATTAGCATTTTTCAGGGCATCATCAACTGAAAACACCGATGTATTGCCGTATGGATTACCAGTAACATACGTATTGATTAATCGGTATGGATCTGTATCATTTCCAACTTGCGCCCAACCAGCTCTAAGCTTTCCGAATGACAGGAAGTCAAATCCTTTCATCAAGTTGGTAAAGACGAAACTACTGGAAGCGGCAGGATATAGGTACGAATTGTTATCCAATGGCAACGTAGATGACCAGTCATTCCTCAGCGAAAATTCCAAAAACAGGTAATCCTTGAAGCCAACATTGGCACTACCATAAATACTTTGTACTTCCTTTTCAGTTTTGAAATCTCTCATTTCAGGTCTTTGAAGTGAGGCTTCCAGGTTATAGAAATTTGCTACACTCAAACCTCCCTGAGTTCTTGAATAGTTATTCTCAAACTTATTTTTTCTTATATTACCACCGAATATTACTCCAAGACTAAAATCTGATCCTAAGTCCGTATTGTAACGTCCGAGTAATTCATAATTATCCTCTCTAAATTGATAGATGTCTTCTTCATATGCGTTTTGTAAATACCCTCCGATAGAAGCCCTGTCTTCTCTTCTATCAGTATAGAAATCTGTTCTTGCATAAAAAGTCAATGAGAGGCCAGGAATGATATCATATGTCAAATTAACATTACCAAATACCCTGTCCTTTGTATCATTATTGTAGCTTTCATACAAGGTAAAATATGGATTGTTATTGTAGCTCTGCTCCAGGTGTCTGCCCAGGCCCTGAGTATTCCAGGTCATGTGATAATACCGATCAGACTTGTAAGTCCTCATTCTGGCAGGATCAATTTGTCGCTGGGTCCAGGCATACCAATAGGTAAGCACGTTTACCGGACGGTCTGGTGACCAGTCTCCGGTAGCTGGTCTTCCAAGCGCACTTGTTCTGATATAATTAAACTTTACCCCTGCAGATAATTTCTCATTCAGCTTAGCTGAAGAACTTAATGAAATCGTATTCCTGTCAAGAGAACTATTTGGCATGATACCTTTTTGATCCAGGTTGGTATAAGACAGCCTGAATGCTCCTTTGTCATTTGAACCGCTGATAGATACATTGTTAGATAAGGTTACTCCGGTTTCAAAAAAATCCCTGATATTATTTGGTGTTGCCTGCCAGGGTCTTACTTCACCATAATTCGATTCTCCGGGATACATACTATCCCAATGTCTAACCAAAGTTCCATCAAACCTGGGCCCCCAACTATTATTGGCATTGGTATTGACCACCTTATATGTTTGACCATCTAATGGATCTACAACTTCATCAAAAGTGAGAGAGAAGCCACCACCATATTCATTTTGCATCTCAGGCAAAAGAAAAACATTGCTAAACATGGTTGACGAATTGACAGTTACGCCAATTCCTTTTTTCTTATCTCCACTCTTTGTTGTGATTAAAATGACACCATTGGCAGCTCTGGAGCCATACAATGCTGAGGCGCTTGGACCTTTTAATACAGAAATTGATTCAATATCATCAGGATTAATATCCTGTGCTGCATTTCCATAGTCTCTTCCTCCATTACCTGAAGACTGATCCATGGAATTATAATTTGAATTATCTATCGGTGTCCCATCGACAACAAACAGGGGTTGGTTATCACCAGATATGGAATTAATACCTCTAATTAATATTCGTGAGGATCCTCCAAGATTACCAGAAGAGTTGGTGATTTGCACACCTGCAATCTTACCCGTAAGACCATTTACTATATTAGTCTCCTTGGCTTTATCCAAACCCTTTGTATCCACCTCCTGTACCGTATATCCTAGCGCTCTTTCTTCTCTTTGAACTCCAAGGGCCGTTACAACTACCTCCGAAAGTTGCTCGGTTGTAGTCGATAAGGAAATATCAAAAACACTCTTGTTCCCTACTTTTACTTCCTTATTCTTAAAGCCTATATAGGATATGACAAGAACAGCATTCTCATCCGGTACTTCTAATTGAAAGTTCCCATCAAAATCTGTGATGGTTCCTGTTGAATTATCTGATTTAAGGATAATGTTAGCACCAGGGATGCCTTCACCTGATTCTTCATCAGAAATTTTCCCATCAATCATCGTTTGAGCCTGTGAAAAGAAAGGCATGATGCTGAGAATCAGGAAGTAAATTAAATTATTGTAAAGCGAGCCCTTTTTGGGTTCGTTTTTAGTCCATTTTTGTAATATTTTTTTCATATTTTTGAACGTTTTTAATTTTATATTAAAACAATAGCCATGTGTATTGATATTTATCAATGCAATTCCCGTGGCATTTTATCCAGCAGTGTTGCAGCACTGCTGGTTTCTTTTTCATATACCTATAAAAAAGAAAAGCCATTACATTGATACTTTATAACTCCTTCATTCACATGAATTAAGGAGTGCAATCCCGTGGCAGAGTTGAAATAAAATGTTGCAGCATTTTTTTATTATTTCAACACCAGAATGTGTGGTCAGACAGACTGTCTAACCAGGTTTCGTAAAATTTTGTATGAGTCTAATCATAGTCAATTGGTTTATATTAAATACTAGCTTTCAATCTTACTTGAATGTTAAACTGAAGGGGGGCTCCTCCAATGTTGGTATTGTAACAAAATAATGTTTTGTACAACTTAAGATTAACATTTAACGCTTAATCTTATTTTATTAACAAGTTTAAAATAAAACAAATAGATAATTAAATGCAAGGGTGTTATAATGTTATTTCGTTATGAAATTCGCAATTTTGTAGATTCCTTATTCTAACTAAAGAATCTGCGACCATTTTAGAGAAAATCCAATTATTGTCTTGTATTCTTGACGAATTTCAAAATTTCTCTAAGAAAAAATATATAAAAAATTTTTACCCTCTTATTTTTATTCGAAAAACCATCCACTTCATACTATGTAAGTCATTCATATACAACGAATTAATAGCAAGCTGAATAATATTTGAAACGGTCTTTATCTTAAAATAAATGGTATGGGCTTCTCTAACTACCTTATTTTGTTCTATGCAAAACATTAAGAATATCCTCCACAGCCATCCGCTCCGTATAGTTAGCTTCGACATGAGCTGCCTTTATTACAGCATCTGTATCAATTATGAAGGTAGCAGGGACAGGGAGCAGCTTAGAGCCATCTCCATTTAGCAGGGTAAGGTCTCTTCTATTGTGATAGTCTTCCCCGGGATCAAATTGTAAGTTGTAAGCTTTAATGACTTTTTGGTCAGGGTCACTAAGCACCTCAAAACCAAGTTCGTTTTTTTGGGTAATGGTTAAGGCATCATCTGGTTTTTGAGGACTAATCGCTATCACTGAAGCCCCAAAAGTCTTAAGCTGGGGAAGAGACTTTTGAATCTCTCTGAGATCCAGGTTGCAGATCGGACACCATTCGCCCCGATAGAATTTCAATATCACGATGCCTGATTCCAAACAGGAGGATAATGAAACAGGTTTCCCTAAAGCGTTTAACAGCGTAAAGTCAGGGGCATTTTCGCCAACTGAAAGGCCTTTTACATCCACAGCATTGGCAATGACTAACTTTTGAAAATCCTGGAGCTCACTCATATTGCTACAATAATAATCAAATCACTTTCAATTCCTTACCCACCTTTACAAAGGCATCAATGGCAGATTGGATATGCTCCGGCTCATGAGCAGCTGATAGCTGTACCCTGATTCTTGCTTTTCCTTTAGGGACCACTGGAAAGAAAAATCCGATCACATAAATGTTTTCATCCAACAGGCGTCTGGCAAATTCCTGAGCCAGGGTAGCCTCTCCCAGCATGATTGGAACAATGGGATGCTCACCCGGTACAATGTTAAAACCTGCATTTGTCATTCCAGTACGGAATTGGTTCGTGTTGGCCTCCAACTTATCTCTTAAATGGGTAGACCCGGATAGCATTTCCAACACCTTTAAAGAAGCACCCACTATCGCAGGGGCCAATGTATTGGAAAAAAGATAGGGACGTGAACGCTGTCTGAGCATGTACACAATCTCTTTTCTGGCTGCGGTAAACCCACCTGATGCGCCTCCCAATGCCTTACCATAAGTACCGGTAATGATGTCAATCCTTCCCATTACATTTCTATATTCATGGGTGCCCCTTCCGGTCTTACCGATAAATCCTGTCGCGTGACATTCGTCGACCATTACCAGGGCATCATACTTATCCGCCAAATCACAGATTTTGTCCAGCTGGGCAATCGTTCCGTCCATAGAAAAGGTTCCATCGGTTACAATGAGTTTTCTTCTGCTGTCTTTGGCTGACTTTAATTGCTCCTCAAGATCCGCCATTTCATTGTGGCGATACCTGAACCTGCCGGCTTTGCAAAGCCGAATACCATCTATGATTGAAGCATGATTCAATTCATCAGAAATGATGGCATCCTCCGGCGACAGTAAAGGCTCAAAGACACCTCCATTTGCGTCAAATGCAGCGGCATATAAGATCGCATCTTCCATACCTAAAAACTCGGCGGTTTTCTTTTCTAATTCCTTATGAATGTCCTGTGTGCCACAGATAAACCTTACAGAAGAAAGTCCAAAGCCATGATTCTTAATAGCTTCAATCCCAGCTTCAATGACCTCCGGTGCAGATGAAAGTCCCAGGTAATTGTTTGCACAAAAATTCAAGACTTCCTTTTTAAGATTGGTATCGATTACCGCTCCTTGCTTACTCGTGATGATCCGCTCATCTTTGTAAAGCCCGGTTGACTTGATGCTATCCAACTCTGAAACTAATTCTTTTTGTATTTTTTCGTACGCGCTCATGAAACGATCTTTTAAATATTTACCATTTTTTTGTCCCTTACTTCTATCTGTTCTGCCAAATGCTCGACCATTGTTTCTGTCATCATCTCCAGATCAAACTTTGGCTCCCAGCCCCAGTCGGCTCTGGCCTCGGCATCATCGATATCTTCTGGCCAACTATTAGCAATTTTCTGCCTAAAGTCAGGACAATAATTTATTTTAAAATTCGGGTACTTTCTTTGAATAGTGTTAAATAATTCCTCCGGAGAGAAACTCATCCCGGACAGATTATAGGATGTTCTCGTATGTATTTGGTCAAGCGGAGCATTCATTAACTCAATGGTGGCCCTGATGGCATCCTCCATATATATCATGGGAAGTGAAGTGTCTTTTTCCAGAAAACAGTTAAATGGTTTATCTGCAACAGCATGATGAAAAATATCTACTGCATAATCAGTCGTGCCTCCTCCTGGCATGGACTGATAGCCAATGACTCCCGGGTACCTTAATGATCGAACATCTAACCCATACTTATCAAAATAATAATTACTCCAATTCTCACCTGCCACTTTACTTATTCCATAAACAGTCGAAGGATTGACGGGAGCATTTTGTTTCGCGTTGGTTCTTTGTACCTGACTACCAAATACAGCAATTGAACTTGGAAAGAATACTTTTTCAACTCCACATAGCCTGGAAACCTCCAAAACATTAAAAAACGTTTTCATATTGATGTCCCAGGCTTTCAATGGAAACTCCTCACCCTTGGCAGATAAGATAGCTGCCAGGTGATATATTTCCTCTACCTCATGTTCAACCACCACCTGCTTAAGGCGATCAAAATCATTCGCATCCAATTGTTCAAACATTCCTTTATAACTAGGATCTGTTTGAATATCTGCAGCGACTACCTGACTTTCTCCATGGTTTATTTTCAGCTGATGAACCAGTACAGATCCCAGTTGGCCATTTGAACCGATAACCAATTTTGTTCCCATAATCAATCACATAATTATTTCATACTTCTATAAATCTAGTATTAATCATCTAATATTTAATTTTATACAGGAATAATAACTTTATTATTAAATTATCATAGTAATATTTATTTTTAGGGTCATATATCAACCTTTCCACGAGCAAAAATTATGGTAGCACTAGATGAAATAGATATCAAAATACTGAGGATCCTACAAAAGGATGCAAAAAAAACAGCCAAGGAAATTGCCTCCACATTGGGGCTTACGATATCACCTGTTTATGAAAGGATCAGGCGCTTAGAACATAATGGGTTTATTAAAAAGTATGTAGCTATTCTGGATAACAAGCTGATCAATCAAGCGATTACTTGCCTTTGTCAAGTCTCCATGCAACAGCACAGTGAAGCCTTTATTGAAAAATTTGAGCAACAAGTACAAAAACTTGATGAAGTACAGGAGTGCTATCACATGGCCGGACAGGTAGACTTTCTTCTTAAAATAAATATGCCAAGCCTGGAAGCCTATCATAATTTTGTAAGGTACAAGCTGACCAAGATTGAGAATATCGGCGTGCTGAATACCACCTTCGTATTAAAGGTGATCAAGCATACTTCGGAATATTATATATAGCGATTTTTAATCAAAAGTACTGGGTTCACATATGTTCGCATTATTCACAATATACAAATTATGTTTCGTTTATTTCGTTTATATTTACACTAACGAATACAAGATTTAAAAACTCTTTTCAAAACAAATCATGGAAAACGCAACAAGCATCCCAACTGCCAAGGAGAAAGTGACAGCACTTGAAAGTTATGATGCATTAACAGAAGTATTAAAAAATCTGAAAAGTGATTTTGCATGTGTCACGATCAAGGAAACAAAGCAAGATGTTGAGCTTCCCGCATTTGCAATCAAGCTTTTGCAGGAAATCATGAAACAAATAGCCAAGGGAAATCCCATTTCAATCGTGCCAATTGCAACCGAGGTGACAACTCAGAAAGCCGCTGATATCCTGAGTGTGTCCAGACCATTCATTGTTAAGCTTCTTGAAAATGGAGAAATACCTTTTACCAAAGTAGGAAGGCATAGACGTCTGAAATTTAATGACGTGATAGAGTACAAAAAAATGATGATGGACAAAAGAAGAAATGCACTTGAAGAAATGATAGCCATTGATCAGAAATATGGCCTCTATGATTAGTAGTAGTAAATTTATTGGCGTCCTCGATACTAACGTAATCTATCCTGTTTACTTACGGGACATGATCTTTTCCCTTGCAGATCTTGATGTCTTTACCATTAAATGGAGCAAGGACATTTGTAGCGAATGGGAGTTAGTCATGAAAAAAAAGAACATACCGGATGATATTATTAAAAACCAGATAGAACGGGCAACAATTGCATTCCCAGACGCTCTGGTGGAAAACTACGATCAATTAATCCCTGCTCTAAACCTTCCAGATGAAAAAGATTGTCATGTTTTAGCTGCCGCCATAAAGACAAACGCCAATGTAATTGTGACTAACAATATCAAAGACTTTCCAGAAGACTATCTAAAATCTTTCAACTTGATAGCGCAAACGCCCGACAACTTTATTACTGACGCCATTGACCTTGATATAGTAAAAGCAGTTGAGGCATTCAAAGGTATGGTCGGAAAATATAAAAACCCTCCCTTGGATGAAATGGCAGTTTTAGAAATTTTGAGGAAAAATAAGCTCATTCAAACTGCAAACTATATTTACTCTCAATTGTAGCATCAGAATGTCTGAGCCTAAAAGACTAAGAATCTCGGAGTATTTAAACCTTTCACATTCCGAAGGATGGCCCGGAAGAAAGAAAGATCGATAAAGCAACCGCTCTACCTATAGTTATACGATCAATAAGCCGTGCTGCCTCAACGTTCGGATTGGTTGCGAATCAAAGAATTCTTCAAAATCATCAAATTCGGATTCATAATGCGCAGCAATTTTTTCTATGGTCCATTTCATTGGCTCTTCCACATTAATCTTCCGGAGCAATTCCAACAGCCAAGACCCTTTCTCCTTTTCCAAACTCAAATCAAAGGATTCTATTTTGTCGTGAAATCTCAGTTGCATGAGGAAAGTCTCTTTTTTTGAATTAACGGGGATGATAGTGGGTTCATTTCCCAGCCAGATTAGTTTGGACGAAGGACGAATCTCAAATGGTTGGTTCTCTTCCAGACAGTTATAGATATAATCCTGATCGATACTGGTTTTCGGGATACTGAAGTCAAACCATTCCTGCAAAGGCAGGTCAAAATGTAATCCATGCATGTAGTTGAACAGGGATTTTTTTAACCCAAAGCTAAACTGATCATGATCTATTCCGGTCTTATCCCTGAAGGCAACATCATTATTGGCAAAGGTGATCTCCTTTAACTCGGGAATTATTCCATAATCTGCAGTATTTAATCCGACCGGACTGTGTGCCGTAAGTGCGAACTGGTGCCAAAATCCAGACTGCAAAATATTCAATTCAAACATCTGTCGAACCATCTCCAAACTGTCCATGGTTTCCTGAATGGTTTGTGTGGGATAGCCATACATCAGGTAGGCATGCACCATGATGCCCGACTCGGTAAAATTGCGGGTCACCTGGGCCACCTGTCCTATGGTAACTCCCTTTTGGATCAGTTTTAACAACCGGTCTGAGGCAACTTCCAACCCGCCGGAAATGGCTATACAGCCGGAAGCTTTTAACAACACACACAAGTCATAAGTAAAACTTTTTTCAAAACGAATATTCGTCCACCAGGTCACCACCAGCTTCCTTTTGAGTATCTCAAGGGCCAATGCCCCCATCAATGCAGGTGGTGCAGCCTCATCCACAAAGTGAAAGCCCCGCTCTCCTGTCTGCGAAATCAACTGTTCCATCCTATCGACCAGCAGATTGGCAGTCACAGGTTCGTACAACTTGATGTAATCCAGCGATACATCGCAGAAGGTACACTTGCCCCAGTAGCATCCATGAGCCATGGTCAGCTTGTTCCACCGGCCATCACTCCACAGGCTATGCATAGGGTTTGGTATCTCAATCACTGAAATGTACCGATCCAGTAGGAGGTCTGAGTAGTCCGGGGTGCCTACTTCACTTTGTTTGTAGTCAGCCCGGATTGAGTTATTGTCATAGATCACCTGCCCATTTTCACAGTAAAATGTACGTTTCAAACCTGTACCAGCAACCGATTTGGGATTCATTACGTTTTGGGCTAAAAGCTCAATGGGTAGCTCACCATCATCAAGTGTAATAAAATCAAAGAAATCAAAAACTCGAGGATCGGAAACACTCCGCAGCTCGGTATTGGGAAAACCTCCTCCCATGGCCACTTTGCAATTAGGATAATGATGTTTGATCCACTGAGCACATCGGAAGGCACTATACAGGTTGCCAGGAAATGGTACGGAGAAGCAAACCAACTGAGCACTGGTCTTTTTTAGTGTCTTGTTCAGGATATCCAGCGTAATATTGTCTATAAAGGAAAGTGGTTTACTCAGCTCCGCATACATTTCATCAAAGGAATTAGCGCTTCTACCCAGCCGCTCCGCATAACGACTAAAGCCAAAATGCGGGTCTATACATTCCACGATATAATCAGATAAGTCTTCGAGGTATAGGGTAGACAAATATTTGGCTTGATCCTGTATACCCATGCTCCCAAAGGCCCATTCCAATTCATCCAACTGATCGAACCTCGATGCCTGAGGCAGAAAATTATCTGAGCAGATCTGCCTGGCCAGCGAGGCGTTTTTCCCTTGCAGGAAACTGATTACTTCTTCGATGGTTTTGAGGTATTCCTCTCTAAGCGCATAGATCCGGTGTGCATTTTCTGATAAGTTGTTATTGTCCTGCTTTGATTCCAAGAATAGGTGCTCAAGTGATTTCCTGGAGAATAGTTCCAGTATCACCTCTATCCCTAAATCCATCTGAAACGAACTGATCCCTTTCGTATTCAGAAAGCCTTTCAGATAGGGAGTAGCCGGGTACGGTGTATTCAGCTGGGTGAAAGGTGGTGTGACGAGTAATAGGTCTTTCAAAAAATACGGTTTTCTATCCTGACTGCAAGTTCAGCCTTTTTGGAGAAAAAAGCATCAGGGAGGGATTCACGGACACACTAAATATCTACGCAGATGAATATTAGTTACTTATCCGTTACTTTTCTTAACCCCTAAAAATATTAAACCCTCTAAATCAATGACTTAGAGGGCTTAAAAGTAGTCCGTAGGGGAATTGCTATATATTTTATATAGTATTGAATATCAAATACTTACATTTGTATACACTAGATGATACCTCTCTAAATGCCTTATAAGCACATAAAGTACGGGTACAAAAGCGGGTACAATTATTAAAATTCATCTATATTTAATGGCATCATAATTAGAGTATTGGAACTAAAACAATTTTCGACATGCCAAATGTCACTGTGAGATTAAGAAAGTACAACAGTAAAATTACTGATGAAAGTCAAGTTGAAACTGTAATACAATATCAATCAAAAAAATACCCTATTGCAGTGCCAGATATTAAACTTAACCCTCAATACTTTTCCAAGGTTGAGAACAATTGGTTAACCCAAACATATACCAACACCTATGGCATTGAACGAAAGAAAACAGCAATAAATAGTAAAATCAAAGAATTCAGAAATGAAGTATATAGGGTACTCAGCATATGCATTAAAAGGGTTGAAATAGATAAAGACTTTTCAATCAGTTCTAAAACAGTTAAAGCACTTCTAAATAAATCTGAAGAAGAAATTTTAACAATAAAGAAGAAAGCAATTGAAGATGATTATTATAGTTCATCCTTCATTGAAGAATATAAGAAATTTACGAAGACATATGACAATGAAAACACTAGAAAGAATCTATATCAAACAGTTGCATTATTGGTAGCCTATCAGAGGGATAGCAAAATAAAACTAAGCATCAATTCATTTGATGTAAAAATGTTAACCGATTTTGTGGAATTTCTTCTAGACTTTGGATTAAGAAAAGATGGCAAAAAGGTTGATGATTATATACATTCAACATTACACAAATTAACATTCAAAAACCTTAACAGATTTAGAAACTACCTTGTAGATAAACTGAAAAAAAATGTACCATCATTGAGTGATTACGATTTTGAAAAGTTGGTTGAAGTAACTGAATTAGAACCACTCAATCCGCAAGCATTAACCTATGAAGAACTTAATGCATTGTTCTATTATGATTTTAAATCTAAAGCACAAACCAACACTAAAAGATTGTTTTTCTTAGGGTTTTCGATAGGTGGACAAAGAATATCAGACACATTAGCAATAGCATCAAATAAGCAATATTTAGATAGTAGTGGTATAATAGATTTTTCACAAATTAAAACCAAGAATTATTTAGAGAACCCAATATTTACAGGCTTTATGGAAAAACTTGACGGTGAAGTAATTTATACTGTTACTGAGCAGGAAGTTAACAGAAACCTAAAAGGCATGATAAGGACAATCTTAGGTGACGAAGAATTCATGAAGAATGTTAAAGACCTGTATGGCGAAGAACTATTTAATAGACAGGTCAGATTTGTTAATTACAAGGGAAGAAAGAATTGCAGATTTACGGAAAGGAAAGATTTGGTAGATGATATATCATTTAAGTATGTCCGTTCAACATTTATATCTGTATTGATATTTAAATATAAAAAGACGAGAGAAGAAGTTGCATCATTCACAGGTCACAAAGACCTAACAATAATTGATTACTACTTATCACAGTTTCATAACATCAAACAAAAAACATCTGAAGAAGTAAAACCAGATGAGAAATATAATATTGGTGAAGTTGTTAAAGAAGTAAGAGAAGTTGGTAGTGCAATTGATACAGATGATGATTTACTAGATGCTGCTGGTATAGAACCAGATGAAAGATAAGATTAATTAAAAACATTTTTTTTGATTCTTGCGATTCAGTCTAAAGGCTCATCCGTTCTTCCTGACTCTAAATTAACCTCCGTTAATACGTTGATAACCAATTAAGTAACCTCATTTCAATATTTTTAATTAAAAATTGGCAAAGATTCTGTCAAAGAAAATTTCAATTATTGGAGAATTAAATTGCTGGTTATTGAGGCATTAGTCAACAGCTCTTATGTAATTCAAAAAATCTGGAATTGTCTTCTGAAGCAAAGAATTTTGAAAATCAATATACTTATATCTACTTGGGTGTATTATTGCACTGAAAGTAAATTGGTAGTTATTCATAGTAAAATAGCACGTTCTAATATCTGTTTTATTTGGAATAGGTGCTTCATAGATTCTTTTTTCAAGATCCTCAGAGACAAATGATAACCTTTCTAATTCAGAGTGATATTTATAGCTATTGCTTAACATGATAATGTTAGTTGGGCTTAAAATCTTTATAACATCAATTAGTTTATTAATGGCTATTCCATTTGTCATCTCTTCACGCTCAATATGTTTATCATGCTTTGAACTGTTCATCGCAGTTTCGATTAATTGATAGAATGAAAGCGATGACCACATTTTTCGTCTCTTATTATTAAAATTTTGCATTTTTAATTCACCTTGAGAAACATTGAAGAAAACTCTTTCTAAACCACGAAACATTTTATTACCGTTGATTTGTTGATTGTAAATTCCTAAACCATTAGAAACAATTGATTCAATGTTTGGTGTTGTGCCTTCGAGACATTCTGTCCATTTAGGGTTATTTTGTTTATCGTAGTGACTTAGCCCCACAATTAAAATTCTATTTGGGGAACACTTATAGTCTTTTCCTACATAAGGAAGCCATTTAGACGGCTTTTTTTTAAGAAAATTGCTTGTCAGTTCATTATCAATATAATTCTTATAAGGTTCTAGTTCTTTCAAAATTAGGTTTGCCATCGTCTCGAAGTTTTAACTCTAGTATAATTGATTCCATTTCCTACTAATACAGTTTGATCTGGCAGTTTCATATTCTCTCTGACTGAAATTTTATGACTCCACCTCAATCGCTAATTTAAGTTCATTAACTGCCTCTATTGCGTAATAGATATTTAATGAATATTCATGTATCAGTTTATAGGTCTGTCTCTCAGCAGATAAAGCAGATGCTAAGCCTTGTTTGTTTATCTGGCTGTCTGGATCAAGAAAATTGCTTACAGATGTGTAAAAATTAATGCTGTTCGATGCAATTATGCCATAATCATTTCTTATCAACTGAAGTTCAGCGTATATATCTTGATACTTAGTTACATCTACTATGGACATTTTTCTGTAACTGTCAAGGTTTGTATTCCAAATTTCCTTATTAATAATATATCTGGATTGATTTAAGTCACCCAAAGAATTTAGTGTAGGAATTGTCCTATCTATTGTTGCCCTTATTGCCTTTCCAGCAGCATCAAGCCTATTCATTTGAAGTTCATTCTTATGAAGATTTTGACCCATTATCTGATCGAACGAATGGTTTGCTAACTCAACTGTATTGACGACTGTATCCAACTCTAGATTTATTGTTGGAAACATCATTATTAATAAATCTATTCCCTCTGTTCTAAGTATCTGAGAAAGATTAAGGTTAATATCCAAAAAGTTTTCGGTGTTAAGTTTAAGTTCATTTAGAGTCTTGAGGTTTTGGTTTAATTCAGACTGCAATTGACTGAGAATTACACGCTGCTCTTTTTCCGACATCTCACGATATTTAAGTCCGAAGCCTAAAAACATGAGAATTATTCCAAATAAAAAACCATAGAGTAAAAGAAGTTTTAAAAACGAAAATCCGTCTCTCCTAGTCAAAGTGGGTATAATATTTTGCTTGATTAAAACCCTTAATAATAAGAATGCGATGAATATGAAAAAACCTATTAAGACCAAAGGGTCTTTTAAGTATGGGGCTATCTTATCAAACTCTATCATTTTATTTTAAGCTTATTGTGTAATAATGTCATGATATCTATTGAATCTAATCTGCTCGGAAATTAGCTTTAGTTAAATGTAATAAATCAACCCAACACCTGCAACGGTATTGGTTCGACACCAAAACTAACTATTATAAACATCTATCATTTGATGTGACATTTAATCACTGTAACAATATCATTCTTCAACCATAAGAATGGACACTTCTAAATCTCTTTACCTTAACAGTTTTAGTAAATGTTAAATATTGGTGCGTAATTCGATTACCTATTTAATGAAGTTGATTTGATAATCTTTTAAATCTAATTCACTGTAAAACCGTGTGACATGACTATATAGATTTGAGTCAAGAATGTGATTAATTTCATCAATAGTTTTATCCGTTGCATTTACTCCAAAATATACAGATATGATAGCTTTGGGATCAAAGTCAAAAAGATAGATTTCTTGATCGCCTATGTTGATTTTTTTACTGTGATTCTCAAGTTTATCTAGCAGCCTAAATTCTTCTTCATCTTTCCAATGGCTACTCTTGGTAAAGAAAACTTCATTTGCTATCCTTTCTAATATTGAATTACCACTGCTTACGTCTTCTCCATCTTCAATAATGCTAATCTTGTTACGACTTTCAGAATACTCTACTTTTTTCAACTGCTTATTGATTCCTTTACCAGAAGGATTTGTATTAAAAAAAATACTTGTCGGATCAAACTCTATTACAAATCCTTGGTGGTTTCTAGCATAATGTGACCACATTGGTATGTTGCAATTTGATTGAGTTAGACTAAGTACTCCATAATATTTGTTCCATGAATCTTTAAGTATCTCAGAGATATTAATATTGAATTGTTCTCTACTATTTGCAAAAAATAACTGGACAAGATTTTTAGGATGAACTTGAGGGAGCAAACTCAAACCCTCCCCAACGGTGAGTTTAAATACTTCGTCTAATGCTTCCTTTGGAATTTTATCATGATATTCCTCGGGAATATCATTGATATTCAGCTTCCGATTTGATATCTGTGTAATTGATGGCTCAATATATTTAGTATAGAAATTCTTAGCTGCTCTTTGAGTCATTAACCTATTAACAAATGGTAGCCATTCGAATGGATCGTTTAAATATTTAGCTTGAGTGAACCTTATACTTTGATTTTTCAGTACATCAGTTCTATCAGGTGTGAGATACTTAAATAATCTCATGGGTTAACTTGATAAGTATTAATTAAGGTACAAGTGGCAAATCAAATCATCTAAGGTGCGAATCTTATTTTAATTGCGATTTTTATTCTTTTGCTCTTTTCAGAATGTCCTCATTCTTTTGCCTTCTTTCTACATTCATGTCTATTTCTGATTCAACTGCCTTCAAATTCTGTATATATTGATCAGGAAAACCATTCTCAATTGCACCTGCAATCACTAAATTTAAATACCAATCATACGGTTTTCCTTCTTCGAGATAGCCATATTCAGTAGCTATGTAGGAATGAACTGACCTGTATTCATCTTCGACTAAAAGGTCGAAATCATGCATAAGATATCCCTTTCCTAGACCTTCAAATTTGTCCAAAATTGGTTTCTCAATTAGAGGGATTTTGTGAATAACACCCCAGACAGAATCATTAGAATCTTTTGTCTCTTCTATATTCGCTTTTGTTGAACCGTCAGTGCTTTTTTTATTAAAAATCAATTTGAATCCCTTCAATTCATGTACGTCAACTGACTCCGTTGATTCAATCCTTTCGGATATTCGTTGCAGAAGCATATTAGAACCATATGAAAAAATATAGAAGTGATTACCATCGATTGCTTGATTGTTAATCCAGCCGTTCAAAAAGTCTCTTAGTTGGACTACCTGATGAATTTGTAAATTCATATCTCTTTTATATTCTTTTCCGTAAGGTGAGTCATAGCCGAAGTAAACGTTCATGGAATATTCTCTCGAATTAGAATTTCGAAATATGATTTCTGCTCCACGGTCAGGAAGTTCGGTATCATTGCCAGCCCAACTTGATGACCAACCGTATCCTTTACCTCTATAAAATTTCAACTTTCCGTTTTCCTCTTCTGAATTAGTTGCCATGATAGTGTGATGATTATGGATAATAATTAAGATGTGTTACGTTTTATGCGAAACACTCAGTTGATAAATTTAATAAATAATAAAAAGAACCATGAACTACTCTTTCTTATGCTCCGATCACCATTATCGACTTAGGTGATCACAAATATTTATGTGTGATTAAAAGTTCAAAGAATACAAGTATTCATCCTGTAAGATTGGCAAATGGGCGTTTGTTATATATAACACTAAATTGACGAATTAACTCTGATTCCACTGTTCTTGGATCATCTTTAGATAGTTTTTTCCAACAGAAAACAAGTTCTTTTGATTCAGCAATTTGCTATATGTACCTAGGTTTTTTTGAAAAAAATATTCATATTAATTATTCTTAATTAGGGCAATACATCCATAACAACCCCCATTGTATATTTTGCATAAATTTTTATATAAAATATCTAATCCATATTTAGAACAAAAAGAATTTAGTTTGTCTGAAATATCAAAAGTTCCATTCTTATCAATATCAATAAAAAGATCTAAATGCCCTGTTAGTAATACAATGCCATAATGAATTTGATCCTCTTCATTATTTGTATTTAAGCAGTGTTCAAGCTTCTTCAAATCATTAGCAAGTATTGGCTCTGGTTTCGATCTATTTTTAATATACTTTATTTCCATTCCAACGATTAAACTTTTATTTCTATGGCTAAATAAAAAGTCTAAAGAGTTTGGAATTCCTTTTGATTTTTTCTCTTTAAATTTTGATAAGAAGAATTGCGGTTTAATAACCCATTTTTCTGAATCAACTATTTTTGAAATTGGGTAATAAATAAGGTATTCGGAATTCGCATATGAAGAATTTGTTCTGCATTCATATAAAAGGAATCCCAATACTCCATCTGAAATCTTGGTAACTAAATTTTTTGCTGCTTTATCCATCAAGATATTCATTTTACCAATAAGATAACACTAGATAATTACTACATTCTAATTCCCAATCATTTTTCCCACTACCACTGTAAAACCAATCTCCATAATCAGTCCCGTTGAAGCAAGGAAAGCTTCCTACTATTAGTTTATTAGCGTTGTCAGGAATGAAATATCTAAATGGATGTTCTTCAATCATTTTGAGTTATGGTCATTGCCATAACAATGTAAATAATCCTAGAGAATTCAGAGAGTTGGAATTAAGGTTATGTCCATTAGGTTATAGCTTTTGATACCTTTCAAGTAGTAGTGGAATTCCTTTGTTAATCCAGAAGTTAGATGATACAATACCTCCTGACATCCCTCCTGAGTCGTATCGCTCAATAAGAATTTCTTCATCAGGTTTCAATGCTTTTTTGGTCAGCTTCTCATAACTTTCAACTAGCATAGCCTCAAATTCTTCCGAATCATTAGCATGTTTATTGGCAAGCGAGACTCTAAGTTCTCGCCATAGATAGGGGTCACCTCTCAATCCCCATTGTTTGGGTTTATGAAAAAATAAACGTTCCAAAGGTGAGGTACGTGCTCTATCTGCTTGAAACATCACAAGTTCTACCATTCGTAATGGTGATAATGGATAATCAAAATGTCTTTGAACCAAAGCTTTGATCTCATAGAATTTGGAATGATTAACAATTTCATTCAAACCTTCCAAATATTGTAAATAGTTAGCTGGTCTATCAATCCCATAGGGGGTATTCTTTTCAGTGAGATATCTGAAAATTCTACTGTCCCAAATCGCATAAACGTAAGGATTAATAAAATGCAAAAGCTTTGAAAGACCTACTAAGGAATTGTTGATACATCTTTTTAAATGTTCAATTTCTTCCCCATCTAATAGATCACCTGATTTAGCCTTGTTTAAGTATTCTAAAGTTTTATCAAGTCTGTCGAGGTTCAGTGAAATAATTGTTGGCATCCATCCATAAACAAAATGACTTCCTACAACAAGATTGTGTTGTTTAATTTGCTCAATGTCCTTGAAGTACCTTATGAATTCTGGATAAGTTAGAATGTATGACTCATTTGGGTCAACATCAAAGATTGATGCATCTGAAAAAAGTTTATTGAAGGTTAGGTTCTTGTAGATCATGAGTTCCCGTTATAAATAAAACAACAGAGATTATTCAGTTTTATCTAAAGGAGAAGAAGTATTCAAAGAATCTACATTTATGCTTTGAGGTTGAATCTTTTGCTGAAGTCCCTTAGTCTTATCTTCATTTGGTTGATTTTGCATTACTAGGACAATATTGGTAAGTAAAGAGGCAATAGCTATTCCAGCACTAATTATTGTAACATTCTTATTCCTATTAAACCACTTGTTAGTTTTTTTCACCAATGCATAGGATTCTACTAAATACTTGTTATTTAAGTCTTCCTTTTCATTCTTCAGTTTTACATAATTACTATAACCACCAACTTCATTAACTTTTATACCTTCAATACCTAGTTTCAGATACGGTGTTTGTTCAATAGATTCAAGGAGTTTAAGTGTTATCATCTCAGTTATAATATTTTGATGTTCTTTATGCATCTCTTCACTTATTCCATACTTTTTATCTAAACTATCTTCATAGCTAATCCTACCCTTACTACTACCTTCTTGAGTTGCAAAAACTATTAAGTGTTGTATTTTTTCGTACTTGGTTGACATAATCAATATTTTGTCAAAATAAATCGTCTTCGTCAGGTATCTTTATATCCTTCCAACCACTTATCCATTCTTGATTGTAAGCTTCAAAGTCGGCTATTAAATTAGTTAGAAAGTTTATCTCGCTCAAAAGTGTCTTTTGTTTGTTTTTCAGATCGTTAATGTTGGACACTATCTTATTTTTCAGTGCTTCAGTTCCAAATGATGAATTTATTCCATACCAATTATATATATGATTCAAGTCAAAAATTTCATCATAAAATAATTCTTTTATATCGTTTTTTGAACTTCCCATTTCAATCATTGATGCTTTTGAGTCATTCAGAGTTCTTTGCATTTCACGATCCATCTCTGGCTTCTTAATTTCCTGAAGATGAATTCTCAAATCTCTTAAATGCTTTTCGCTTAGTTTGATCCTTAAATTCTTTAATTCAGCTTTTTTCCCATCGATAAGAGTTCCAAATAAAAGCAGCCTAATAGTTCTAAGGCAAGCAACCTGTAATGAATCATTCCCTCCTTCAATAATTTCAAATGTCAGTCTTACATCTTTTTGATTATCAAGGAAATGTATTGAATAAGATGGAAAAAGTTTACCAGTTAATAAATAGTCACCCCATATTTCTATCTGTCTTTCAAGTGGTTTTAATGCTTCACTGTTTGTTAAAATTTTATCTGAGATACTCTCTTTGAGAAAATCCACAAACTTCTGTTCACTTGAATCAATTCCCCCACTTTGTAATTGATTCACTCTCAGCTTTTGATCAGATATAGTTTTCTGAGTATTCAGATACTCTCTACGCCAATCATTAACCATAAGAAGTATAAGGTGAGGCTTGATAATGTCCCAGATTTCGTCATATCTGAGAAAGTATTCCTTAAAGGTTTGAATTTGTAAATTATGACTAGATGACATGAAATTATCTTTTGCTAATAGTGAAAATTTAAGGCACTATGTCCTTTATTTGCATTATAAGGAAGTGTAAACAATATTATCTTATTAGATTTTTGGTTCAAACTTCTTCATTTCCGATCTTATTTGTGCTACCATCTTTTTATATGTCTCGCCACTCTTGTTTGTGAGTTCCGAGATCTCATTTAGAGCGACTTCCATTTGCTTCTCTATCTTGTCTGTTTCATCATTTAATGCTTTTAAAGTTTCACTTGTAGTAGCACGATCATATGCTGCTAACAGTCTATTATAACTTTCCAAATTTTGACCTATTTCCTCCAACTTAACTATTACCCTGCTACTTGATTCTTCTTTGAATAAATCTTCGTCATCTAGGTCAAAATATAGGTAGATCGAATTAGCTAATTGGAAAGTTGCTGACTGAGCATTTTGAAGTTGGGTATTGAACTGAAGAACCATATTCTGAATTACGTCATTTCCTACATTGGAAGACATGTTAATAATATTTTTGTAAAATGTAGAAAGGTTTATTAGTGCTGATCTGAGAATTGTGAATTGAGAGACTGCCAATTCACCTGCTATTATTTTTTTTTCGAAGTATGTTTTTCGAAGTTGGTTCTTATGCTCTTTATTATTTTGAAGTATTTCTAGTAATTTTTGAATTACGACTGTAAGTAAAGAACTAATTAGTCCAACGGCAACAAGCTTTAAATCCATAATGGGGTTTCACTTAATTCATTGATTGAATTTAGATTCAAGATAGCAAATACCTGTTAAAATTAAATTATGAAAATAACTACCAAATAAACGTTCCTTTATTTGATACCCTTTCTTACAGGGGACGATGGTGGATTTGCCCTTTAAAAAAGCAATCATAATTATTTGGGGGAGTATTTTTTGCTCCTGAAGAGGTTAAATCGGATTATCTTTCAATATTATCCGTTACGAGCAAATACTTTATATTTAATGAATATTACTCTTACGACCATTGATTAGAACTATATAAGTGAAATATTAACCACTTAGTGGGGTTGATACTACATTAGCTGTGCTTCATGTGTAAAGCCGAATCGACAAGTAATCAAACAAAAGATTAAAAACTACATGAACAAACTAAAATACTATATAACGAATAGATTCATTCTTCTTTTAGTTGGTATAGTATTTTTTATAGGAATTCATTACCTGTTAACTGACTCCTTTCTGCCAGACACATCAACAAGGAACATTTGGTTTTATTCAGGACTTTTCATGTTGTTTTTCTCAATCCTGTTTATAGAGCCATACTATTCATCTCCAAAGAATGTGATTACGAATTCAATCCCTTTGCTACTTGTCTATGTTTCAATAAAAGAGTCATTTACTAACGATAATCTATGGTACTTCACAATAACCCTCATCGGAATTTTAATCGTCCTCTCTATCATTGCTATTGCCCTCACATCTGATAATGAAAGCACTGAATCAGCTAGAAATAAGTTATCTAACCGCATTAAGAATATTGCGGTTTTTGCTGGAAGGGGAAAAGTTATTTACTCCTTTGTCTTCATCTCAGTTCTCATCCTGTACAAAGCGGACATAGTAAAAGAAGTAAGCGACAGTTATCTTTTTACGATGGTAATTCTTTGGGGGTTAGTTTTAATTATCGACTCAAAATCGCTTCATAATTCGTTTGTTAGTAAACAGAATAGAATCCAAGTAAATGCAATTGGAGAGATTTTCGGGGTTCAATCAAAGAAAATATTCCTTGTAAAGCTTTTTGAAGATAGAAGCAAGAGCATCAAGCGATTTGATATTGTAACTTTCAAATATTCAATGCAAGACTCAGATGCTTATGCAATTGCAGGTATTGTATTCGATACATATTTACTAAATCAAGAAAAATGGATTAAAGTATTACAGTTAGGAACTACCGATAATGATTTATCATACTTAAAGCGAAATGTAGTTTGTAAAGTCGTTGAACCTGATGAAATAGAAGAATTATCTAATTCGCTTAGAATAAAAGATTTTGTTGGAGTGGTAATTGAAAAATCATCTATTGGCTCTATAAAATTTGAGTATTCAAAACAAACCGATGACATTCAGGAAGGAGATTTATTGGAACTTAAAGTAGGTAGTCATAGGCTGTTTTATCAGGTAATCAGTGGAACAACAGAACTTGAAAAGTTAGAAAGTAAGAATGAAACAGGATTTATCGAAGGAGAAGCAATTCAACTAGGAGAATGGCAAAATGACCTTCTTTCTTTTCAAAAGTTTGGGTGGCTTCCTTCCATAAACACACCAATTTTCAAGGCAGATACCAGCGATATTCAAGTAGAACAATATGCCTATCCTGATTTTGAATTGGGTTCAATACCCAATACGCAACTTCCTTCGGTAATTAATTTGCATGAAGCAATTAGTCATCATACTGCATTAATTGGTGTTACAGGGTCAGGTAAATCATTTCTAGCTAGAGAATTAATTGACCAATTAAAGACTGATACTAAAGTCATTTGTATTGACTTTACGGGGGAATGGAAAAAGAAACAGGAATTGACCTCTCTCAATAATACTAATTTGGATGCTTTTTTAGCTGCTCAAGATGCATCAATTGGACTTGTTGAACTGCCAGCTGTCAGTAATACCGTTAGCGTAATACAATCCACAGAAAACTTCATTAGTCTTCTTTTTTCTAAGGCAAAAGAAGCTTATGAAGCTAATTCTCCTATGAGAATTTGTCTTGTGCTGGAAGAAGCACATACTATAGTTCCAGAAGGAAACTTTCTAGGTGTTAATGATTGGGACAGTAAGGCGGTAGTTAATAAAATGGGACAAGTTGCTTTACAGGGACGTAAATATGGAGTTGGACTACTTGTTATTGCCCAAAGAACTGCAAATGTTTCCAAAACAGTTCTGACTCAATGCAATACTATTATATGTTATCAAGCCTTTGACGAGACTAGCTTTAACTTTCTAGGTAATTATATCGGTAAGGACTTAGTCCAAGCATTACCAAATTTGAAACGTTATCATGCAATAGTGACGGGAAGAGCGATTCGGTCAAACTTACCTATGATAGTAAATCTTGAAAGAGAAATTGAATGAAAATAGAGCACGAAAGCACTTCAGCCTTCTCACTTCTTTGCTCTTTCAATCTTCTTTTTGTATTCCCGTAATAAATAACCACTGTTCTTCCTTTTCCTCTTATCCTTAGAACCAGCAGGTCTGCCAAGCTTCTTTGTTTTACCAATTCTCTGTAAAGCAGCTTTAGTTCTCTCAGAAATGAGTGATCTCTCGAATTCACTAAATGCCGATAAGATTTGAAAGTGCAGACGACCCTGTGCTGTGCTGAAATCCAAGTTATCCGAAACAGAAATGAAGTCAATTTCCTTTTTCACTAGTTCATCGATCTCTAGCAATAATTCACGGCTCGACCTCGCCCAACGATCTAATCTATAGATTAAAACACCGTCATACTGGTGCTTTCTCAACTTGGATAATAATTCCGCTTTTATGGGTCTGGTTTTTCTGCTGCTTTCTTGCTCACTGTATAGATCATAATCCAAACCTTTTGATTTGCAGTAATCGATTAAAATGGCTTCTTGGTTCAAGTTGGTTTGTTCCCCATTGTTCAATGACACTCGGCAGTAGATGGCATATTTTTTCATGCAGTAAATTATTGGTTAATATATTATAACATATAACGTATTAAATGCAATAAAGTTGCACCTACTTGTGGATTTATCTCCCGATAATAAACTGAAAGATCATCAATTGTTATTTCTCTGTATTGTAGAGTCTACTGAAGGGATATTCTAGGTGCAGGAGCTTAAAGCTTACCTTGCTCTTCCCACGCTTTCAATTGCTCTTCCCATCTTTCTTCAAAAGATTCATTAGTTCTAAGACTAATCTGGAATTCATATTTTGCTAGTTTTTTGGTGTTTTCGTCTTGTGCATGAATAAATACTTTAGAGAAATCGTCAGGCTGATACCCTTTTAATATTTCATTTGAAATCCTCTTTCCATCAAGCCATACGCCATACTTTTTAGCATCAAGCCAGTCATCAAGTTGTTTTTGAGTAGGCGGTGAATCTCTTTTAGGTTTTTTAGGAGGGGCGTTCAACATTTCCTTTTCCAATTCAGTTAATTCATCGAATGTTCTAGTAACAGTACCTATTTTAGGATTCCTGTATGCCACAACAACTATGGAATCATTATAGATGATTAAGCGTATAGAATCGTCTTTGCTTCCAATGACAGTTCTCCTAACATTATTTACTCTATAAGTCTTACCATCACGGGTATAGCTTGCCCAAGGTCGTTCCGTAGATTTTGGTGTTCCTCCTTGTTCAACAACATCCTGTTTATCCTGTCCAATATTAGTTTGGATATTAGGCAGGAAAGCTTTCGGATCAACCCTCTTGCCGTCTTTTATCACTTCATAGTGCAGATGTGGTTTCACACTTTTGCCTGTACTTCCCACAGTACCAATTACATCTCCCATTTTCAGTGATTCTCCTTCCGACACTTTTAGCTTATGCATATGAGCATATAAGGTTATATATCCTTCTCCGTGGTCAATTTTAATATGATTACCATATCCAATTTTGTAATCAGCAAACATTATTGTACCGTCTGCTGTGGCTAATACATCGACACCAGTGTCAGCCGTAAAATCCAATCCAAGATGCCACCGATTTTCTTTGGTTATGGGGTCTACCCTTTCTCCAAATCCAGATGAAATCCGATGTATAGCTGTTTTGTTAATTGGTGAAATTGTAGGGACACGATTTTCTACTTCAAAATCTTCAGGTACAATCAATGTTTCCATGTTGGAAACTCCGATTTCTATTGATTGCTCAATTTTCTTTATAGATGGACTAAATGCCATTAATGCAAAAAACAGAATAGGAATCAGTGCGGTAATACTTATCACCGCAACCGTTCTTGATATTTTCTTTTTCATCATTTCAAATCTTTTTTTAGTAATAGAATAATTTAAATGACTTGCAAAATCTGGTGAATGGAACTTAGATAAGTATTGAATTAATTGTAACTGATAATTTTTAATGTCCTGATAATTTTTAATAACAGTTCTATCCGCTAGATACTCATGATTTACCCTGATGTATTTGGCATATATTTGAAGAATAGGGTTGAACCAGAAGATGATTTTAACAAATTCCACAAACAAGATATCCCATGTATGCCTTTGCTTTATATGAGCCAATTCATGGGTCAATACCTCAACGCTTACTCCTTTTTCGTAATCCTCCTTACTCATGAAAATGCGGTTCAGAAAACTATGTGGAGCGATATTCTCATCCAGCAAAAAAAGCTTAACCCCTCCGTGGTATACAGCATGCTCATATCTATTGCTCTTTAACAATTTCCTGATATTCAAGGAATATCGAAGAACTAGAATTAGTACTATTAGTAAATAGAATGAAAGCAGTAAAGTGACAACCTTACCGTTACTTTTTGCATTTGTCGACAAAACAGGAGCACTTATCTCTTGTTTCTCAAAGTCAATTATTTGTTGCTCCATTTCTGGAAATGATGAGAGAACAGGTGGTTCATCGGGAATTGCTGTTTTTAATGAATCAATATCAACCAATGGGATTGTTAATGAAAAGCAAATTGCAAACAAGAGGAAAAACCTGTTGAAAAGGAATGTTCCAGCAGGTACTAAAATAAATCGATAGACCACGATTAATAGTAGAAGACAGAGTACAGATTTAAGTAGGTAAAGTATCATTTCTTGTTCTTTTTAATACGTTCATCAATCATGTCCTTCAGTTGTTCTAATTGTTCATTAGTCATATCTGCCTCGGCAGTGAAAAACGAAGCAAATTGTGAGGTTGAATTATTAAAAAAGTTTTTAATCAACCCACTCATATGTTTTGCGAAGTAATCAGATTTTTCCACTAGTGGATAGTACTCTCTTGAGTTGCCATATAGCTTATAATCTACAAAACCTTTATCTCTCATCCTTTTGATGAGTGTGGCTACCGTAGTGGGTGCGGGTTTTGGATCAGGATATTCTTCAAGCAAATCTTTCATGAAAGCTTTTTTAAGTTTCCATAGATAATGCATGAGTTGTTCTTCAGTTTTAGATAGCGCCATATTCTACTTAATTAGACTACACTCTACAAATGTAGAATATTATTTCAAAAAAACAAGGAAAAAGTGCTAATGATCGTAAGTAGTTCCTTTTTAATCCAACGTATAACTGGAATGACTATGCTTACATGGGTACTGAAAAAATGATACCCTTTTAATTAAGATTATTTGGGAATTGAAATCGGAATATTTTTAAATTTTATTTATTTAGTATTTAATAAAATGTTCAAGAACCTCTTGCATATTATCTACATAGAAAAACAGAGTTTGAGTTGTTACTCCCAAATTTTCAAAATCACTGTAAGCAACAGATAACTCATGGCTTCGATCTGAAGGAATACCAAAACCTATACGCCAATAATCATCAGAGTATACATAAATTCCTTTTCTCATGGTAAATGTATCCGTAATCTCAAAGGTAAGATCACTACAATCACCTAGAATGACTGGACACAATACTTCATATGTTACTGACATATTTGCAATACCATTGCAAATAGTAATATCATTAATTGTTGCTCTGTATTCGCAACTACTAAAAGAACATTTATCTTCACAACCTGAATAACACTCACAATTCTTATTTTCTAAACAATTGATATCATAACCGAATTCAAAGTATGACCTTTCTTCATACTTCATTGATGGGACGACACATTCTTCTTTTATTTTGAGAATGATATCAAATTGCTGAGTACAACTTCTGTAATCAGTAATTGCAATACTGTGTGGTATTGATAAATCAGTATTTCTAGATATTTTGAATTTTAATCCTGATTGAGGCTTACCATCAAATAATATTAAAGGATAAGGAGTTTGATCACAATCTGAATCATTTTTGCAAACATCCATATTTGCAAAACCTCCTTCTAAGATCAATGTAACTTCACTTTCTACTTCATCATATTCTGCACTTAACTGGTATTTTGCTGTTTCGTTTTCACATGGAAATGTTTTTTTGAATTCCCTCCATTTTATTACTTTTCCATTCTCTAGTACTTCCTTCTTTTCATCGAGTTTCTTAAACAGTGCACTGAATAACTCCCCTATTACATTAGTACAACTAAGAGAACCTTTTTTAATATTAGCACCGCATTCTACTATACTAGCACCAAAGCCGAAAGCCCTATTAGATTTCTTTATTTTCTCCAACCCATTATTACCAAACAAACCTGCTAATTGAAGAAGCGGTCCAGAACAATTAATTGCCACAAGTACAGTTGATGCACCTATCGTGGCTGGCAGACTAGAAAGCGATCCTATACAAGAAACCCAACTAACAACATTCATAAGTCCTTCGATAGCTTTTATCATTTCATCATTGCTGTCGGACATTCTTGAATTGAGTGCTTCAATGGGAAATTTAGGAATTGGTTCTAAACTATGCTCAATAGTAGCGGAGTTGAAATTCCCTAAAGAATCTGATATAACTGCTAACAAAGTACTTTCTGTATAATCTGTTAAGCTTATATATACCTCAGATGTGATTATCTCAGTAGGTAATCCATTTGTGAATCCTATTTTGAATTGGTCATTTCTAGATTCAAAAAGAAAGGATTCAATTAAGCCTGAAGATGCATCTAAAGTAATAAACCCTAGTTCATCTTCAGTAGTACTAATTGCTATATCTACCTCTTCACTTAAATTAGTCACTACCGATACCTTTCCTCCAATCATGATATCCTCATATGCTGAAACTGTTATCTCTGTTTCCTTGATTACTTTTCCATCATCAAATATTTTAACACTTTTTACTCCTTGAGTAACATTAGGCACTGAAAATTCTAGAATATTATTTTCAAAAATGAAATCAATATCTTCACCATCAAACTTCATTTCTAAATCCCCGCTTAACTCTCCACTAGTAATTGATAATTCTATGTATACAGAATCATAAGGAATAATTAAACTTTCATTTAGTAGTTTAATATCTAAATCAATTGCTTCGGTTTCTTCATTTTTATTGTTCAAATCATCTACTTTCTCCTCACATGAGAATATTGTTAATAAGATAATGGCATATGCGATATATTTCATTTATTCAAAGGTGGATTTTACACGTTATGAATAAAATTAATTATTTAGTAATATAATTTCAAGAAAAAACGTATTTCTCTGATGCCCGATACTGATTTAGGTTTCAAAAACACCTGAAAATGATTGTTTTTAAAATATCCCAATTCATAGGCTTGATAAAGTGTGCTATATGCTTATGAAGCAAAGATTATTTAGGAAAAGCGAGTTTCACTATTAATAAAAGTGAACCTAAATGTGCCTTCAGAATTAAGTTTATTAAATTACAAGTAATGGCAAATCAATTCAACTTACTTGTTTTAATGTCATTCCTGATAGGCATTTCATCGTGCACTACTTCTTACATTTATAGACCAGTGACCAAGGGTTCTGAAAATATGGATGTGATATACAGTGATGGTTATCCGATTAACTATTCATTCAAACCAAATTCAACAATTGCTCTTTTAGGTGAAAGAACCGATAATTCGAATTTATTAATTCACATAAGCATTCTGAACCAAGATAGTGTAGAGAGATTCAACTTTTTTCCAACAGATATTATAGAAATGGGGATTGCGAATTCAAGATATGTTAATGATGCATTATATGGTGAAGTCCATGATATAGATACATTTGAGCACTATGTATGGCAATGCCAACACCAGTGATGGAACTAATGTTGAGGTAAGAGCCACTGGATCGTCTACTACCACAACATATGATCAAAGTAAGGTGAATGAAGCAAATACTAGGAATCAACAGCAATTACAAGGTGTTGCTCAAAATATGAATAGAAGTTATGAGGCTACCGAACAAGGTATGCTAAAAAAGGTAACTCTTTTCCCTAATGATTATGTTGAGGGAAATATTGCAATCAAGTTAAAAGCTGTATCCCACGCAGATAATTTAATAGTAGAAATACCTTTTGGAGGGTACGTCCACCGTTTCAATTTGAATAAATAATAACTAGGAGATACTATTGCTAGTAATACCTTTTCTTAATTTCTTCTCTATGTTCATCGGTAAGGTCAAGAGCAAGGATTTCTCTTATCACTTTTAATTCACGAATAACTTCGTTAATCCTAAGCATCCATGCTCCAAGTAGTCTCATCAATAAAATGAATACGACTATTAATACTATGCCTAGTAGTAAACCAATTCCTTCTTCCATTTTTTAGAGTTTTAGTTAATAGAAATACTCAATCAATTCAGACATCATACTATCTTCTGTGAAGATATTTAATGAATTTTAAAACCCGAAGAAATAGTTTGTATTCATTCTAGGTTTGGAGAATTGAAACCATCAATATCTGATTTACATGAATTTTTAAGCCGTTAATGTATTTCAAATAAAAGTATATCATATTTTTGAACATTTAATTGTGATGGTATCGGATAGCTGTAAGTAAAACCTAAATTATATTTAACTTGAAGGTAGAACTTCAGAAAGTCCCGCTAACTCATGGTTACTTCAGAACATCCAGCACTAATAAAGTGTGATCCAGATACTATTATATGGCGGTATATGGATTTAAATAAGTTTAAGAGCCTATTGAAGTCAAATTCCTTATTTTTTTGTAGGTCTGATAAATTTTCTGATCCATTTGAAGGGTCAGTTCCAAAAAGAGAATCTGAAAATAGAATTACTGAAGAGTTTAAAATCGCTAGGTTATTCAAAAGGGATACAACAATTGAAAAGGCACAAAAACAAAGTGATAATATAGCCAATCTCCACAAGAAAGTTAAAAGAGCCTTTGTGGTTAACTGTTGGCATATTAATACAAATGAATCCGATGCGATGTGGAGACTTTATCTAAAGACAAATGAAGGAGTAGCCATTCAAAGTACATACAAAAGATTGGTGGGCTCATTGGATCACAATGAAGAAGAGTTTTTTATTAGTAAAATAAGATACATCGACTATGACAACAACATTTGGTATCATCCTAAAGATTATCCAGTTGATGGATACAACCTGATGACTCCAATTGTTCATAAAAGGAATTCATTCTCTCATGAAAATGAATTGAGAATATTCCAACAAATTCATGATGCAATTCATGATGATAATTATTGGGTAACTAAACAAAGTTGGTTTAGAAGATATCTTCCTCTATTGAAAAATCAGGTAAAAACAAAAATTGGTAACAGCATTTTTTGTGATACAAATAAGCTAATTCAAAAAATCATTTTACCTCCAACTTCAGGGAATGATGTTGAAGGTAAAGTGAAAGCCATCATGAAACAATATGATCTTAATGTTGAGATATTAAGGTCAAAACTTGATGACGAACCTATATACTAGATTAGAGTCAATTTAAACACAAAACAAATTCCTCTTCTAGTATATATGATTGGCTATTATCAATCACAAACTGAACCCACTCCTGACTGATGCACTCAAAGAAGGAATTGGCTAACTCAGAGTCATGAATGTTGAATAACACTTGTTTTGACCTGAATACGATATTTGCATAAGATGATTCATCATCAGCAAAAGAAACTTTCGCCATTTCATTGTAAGGTTTGATATTAAAACAAATTGAGAGGTTGAAGTCATCCATAAAGCAAAAAGATATTTGAGCATTATCAGAAACGAGAGGTAGCAAGAATGGTTACAGTTTTCAGATTGAAGGGCATTCCATCCAGACCATAATTCATGCTTAACCAATGATCAAATTGAACATAAATATTGAGTTCGAGTAAAACGTAATTATTTACTTTGCATCAGGAATGTGATTGTTCCAGTAGTGATTCTTTTTGGCTTGAAATCACTAGCTTTACTGAATGATAACCGTTCGACAGATTGTCGATAGAGCCGTTCTACGGCTGGCTTAACTGTACTTGATTGTAGTTGTATATCGATAATATATCCTTCATCATCAATTTTGATCTTGTAAACAATCTTACCTGACTCATCTGTTTTATAATTAGGGTTAGGTCTCGCATCCCAAACCCAACCTGCCATTTGTAGACTAGACCCATTTGATAGAGTTCCCCGATTCCCATATAAGGCACGATCATCTAATGTACCAGCATTTGAATATTCTTCGGGATCATGCAAATTAGAACCAATAGTTTCATTCTGTTTTGAAATATTAGGTTCATTTAGTTGATAGTATTTCTCATCAATACTTAATAAATCTTTAGTTATAGAACCATCAAAGACCACATCGTAATAAACTTCATTGCTTTGTTCATTTATTATTGCAATCCTTAAATCAGAACCGTAAAAGAGTCTACCTTCAGGCGAAACTATTGGGTCAGAACAATTGCGATTATTTTTTTTGATTTCACCAAGTCTAAAAAATAGATAAAGGGAAACATATTCTCTATTGTGCTCAATATTCAATCCAGCCTCGCTGCTCATATTAAGAAACAAAAATCTATTCTTCAACGGTTGATTATAGGTTATCCTTTTGGTATCGTATTCCGTTATCGGTAGATTTTTTAGAACTATTGGAATTATATAATCTTCGTATTCATTGCCAGCCAGTTCTACTAAAATATAAGACTTCAAATGTTGATAACATTCACTTAAACTTAATTTAAGTTCAAATCCATCTTTATCAATATCATAATCAGTTTCGGTGAATGGCTTTTGAACTTTGATGTACCTGTAAGTCTCCCCTGATTTTCCCTTTTCTCTCTTCAAATCTTGATAGTATTTTACATACTCTTCAGATGACTTGAATACTTCCTTTTGCAATTCAGTTTGATAGTCGTCTAAACCATAATATTTAAGGACATTCAATTCATATAGATGGATTAGATCGCCATTCACTTCTTTGGCGTTTTGAATCACTTCATAATAGGAATCCTGAGATGTAGCATTGCTTGATATGAAGAGCAGCAAAATCAAAAAGCTAAATATATTCTTGCTCATTAGTGTTCAAATAAATCCATCTGATCTATTATACGGTCAAATAAAAAAAGGGATTTCATAATAAAACCCCTTTCGATTGTAAGAACCAGCTAGTAAAAATTTTCAATTAAAGATAACGCTTTATAGATTAAAATTATAATTTTTTATAAAAAATTATAAAAGACGGTAGGGTAGCCAATAATCCAGATTTTTTGTTTTTGTACCGCCCCTGCCGTGGGGGGTGGGGATAGGTATACGGGGGGTATACGGGGGGATACTCTCATGGGGGGGGGTACATCCAATGAAAATACTCTATACTGGTAAACCAAAATATGTTACCTGCAAATTAACATCATATCACACTTTAAAATGATATTACCTTTTATAGACTTTAAATTCGATATCCACAATTTTTTTGGTTAGATCGGGTATGGGTTTTATCATAGCTCCATATGAACCAGATTCCCCGATGTTATTAATCGTAGCTATTATTTTACTTTTGTTAAATACTTCCCCTTCCTTTATCTCGACCATATTCAAAATTTCTTCTTCATTTATGTCATTTCCTATAATCAATATTTTATCAACTGTAAATACATCACCCTCATTGATTTCGAATGTTAGTTCAACATTGCCGTCACTAACAGTCTTATTCATATTAATACTGAACAGCATGTAACCTTTATCCATATAAAGTGATGCAATATCATTTACTCTAGGGTCATCAGGATTATGTTTAAATCTTGCTTGAATATCTTCCTCATTGAACACTTCACCAGTTTTTATCCCGATATAATTGGTTAAGTATTCATCAGAGTATAGAGTATTTCCTTTCCATGAAACATTACCAATACTTCTGTTATTCTCCCTTAAATAATCAGGGATTTCAAAAACCATTGATGGTTTTAAACCTCCATTTGACATGACTGTTATTTTACATTCATCTAAAAAGTTGTTAAGGGAGCTTAGATCGCTTTCTGAAACATTTTTCTCTTTAAATAACTGTATCATATGTGACCTAATTTCATCTGAAGACCAGTGAAGCTTACCACTTTCAATATCATCATCCAATCTCTTGATTAGGATATCACTTAATAAGGAATTTGAGCCGAAATACTTTTCTACTAAATGAGTATATGATTCTAATATTTGTGGTGGTTCTTCGATGTCTTCATTTTTATCAGGCGAATTCACTGCTTCAACAATTCTCTCTGTTGGAACACTTTCATTATAATCGCACGCAAATACAGCGAGAGAAATAATTAGACTAGGAACTATGCTGAAATACCTCAGTAAAGCACCTCTTTGATTTTTGGTTTTATTAAGCATGATGATTCTTTTTTTAATGTTTTTCATTGAAAATTGATGGATTAGATACTTATTACCATTACTCGTTGAAAGGCGAAGAATGAGTCTGGAATAATCTTCCGTAGTTCCATTACCATTTGCTATTTGATCAGCATAAAATTCATGGGTATGATTTAGTTCTCTTTTTAGGAGATATAGAATTGGGTTGAACCAGCAAACAACAATTACCAATTCCATCAGTAGATTGTCTAGCGTATGTTTATTCCTTAGATGTACCCTCTCATGATCGATTATTTGTTTGTACTCTTCAGATGTAATGTCCAATTTCTTTGTATTAAGAAACATGTAGTTGAAGAAGGCAAAAAAGGAGGGATTACTGTCATTCAGGTATATGGTCTTTATCCCTTTGTAATCGCTGATCTTGTTTGTTTTAATAAGATTTAGCACCTTATTAACCCCTCCATAAAGCTTTAATATTCGTATTGTAACACCCAAAACGTAGATGGTGCTTAATATCACTAATAACCAATTGGTATTTGATACTGCCTCTTCAGATTCAGTAATTACTGGTTCGTTCAGTGTTAGATTTTGAAGGTTTAATGTAAAGGGTACTACTGTATCGGTAGTAATATCATTACCAACAGGAATGTCCAAAAGAGGAATGGTAAACCCAAGAAATATTATTGAGAGCAGAAATATTCTATTAATTTGAAAGAAGGATAGATTTCTTAGGAATCCATAATACACCAGAAAGAATAGTGCATGGCATATGGATACTTCTAATAGGTAGGTAAGCCAGTTAATCATTTCTTCTTGTTTTTAAATTGTTCAATTAACTCCGCTATTTCATTCACTTCTTCTTCACTCAGTTCATTTTCTTTAGCCATGAATGAAACCACATTATCCAGCGACCCTTCAAAAAACTGAGACACCATACTTTTCAACATTGTCTTCTTATACTGAACTCTTGGGATAACTGGTGTATACTCATGAGTTTTCCCATATGCTTTATGGGTAACATATCCTTTGGATTCCAATATCCTTATGATTGAAGAAATAGTGGTATATGGAGGTTTTGGTTCTGCGAAATGATCCAAGACATCATTTACGAAACCCTTTTTAATCTTCCAGAGAACCTCTAAAACTTCAAGTTCTCTTTGTGTTAACTCTTTCATAGAAATCAATTATAACGCTAATATACGTTTAATAACTTATATATGCGTTATACAACGTTAAAATACGTTAATAAATTTCTGAATTGGCTATTTGAGAGATTTAGCAATGTCAAAACTTTGACATTATTTATCTGGCTGCCATTCTAGATTCAATCTTTTTGTGAATTACTTCTATCAAAACCCTGATAGATTCTGATGTGCTCGGCAAATCCAATTCATTTTGTATGTCGTTTAATTTATTCTTTTCATCATCTGTCAGACGAGTAGTAATTCTAGTGTTTAATGTTTGATCGTTCATGTCTATATAGTTTTATATAAATAGTCAATAGGTGATCAAATGAATTGCTAACACATCATATTGATTGATATTCAATGAATTCTGACACTAGAAGTCATTTTTATGACGTGTTGTGCCTGCATATGACCTAGAGTATGGTCTAATTCATATCTAGATAACCTTTCGATAAATGGAACTCATTATTCATTCAATCTTTTAGAAACAGAAGGTACGTTTAAGAACGGTGTTTCTTCCTTACCTGAAAACAATCAGAATTGTATGTTTATATCTAAAATCTAACTGATCATGAGGTAAAATCAGAAAAATATATTTTTTTTCACCTCCTGACTGCAAGCCGAAATTTTGTACGATATCAATGTCATACAAAATGAATAATTCAGTTTTTTTACCTTGATTTATTCAATTTCTAATACTAAATCTAACTTCAATTTATCTATTCAGCGTTTTTGAAATTTTTAATTAAAAATAACAGAATTCAATAATTTTAATTAAGATTATTTATTGTACTATTCAAATATATATATACCTATAATGGTTATTATGTAGGATTTATTTTATAAATAAATGTAACCTAAACAAGATTTAGGTCGTATAATATTCTGCAAACAGACATTGAGTGTCTGAGTGATATGACTTAAAGAAAGGATTTTAAATGTTTAGAAACTAAATGTGAAAATATTCTTGTAGCATTCGAAAGAATGATCGCTGAAGGGGTTATGTCCAGATTTGTAAGACATAACCCCTTTTATTTTGTATTAATTGTTAAACTAAATTATTAAAGAGATGAAAAAATTAGAATAAAAATGACAATCGTTGAGCATTGATTAACAGTACCCATTAACACACCATTGGTATTTGGAAATTAAATCACCGCATGTTTTAAGCGATCCAAAAACCACACACATAAATTTTAGTAAGCGTTGTTTTTACATCCTTGAAAAATAGGATGGTGACTGAGGTGTGTCTGCACCTTTATGATTAATAGCTATTTCAAAAAATTCGATTTAGCTAAATGGAATAAGTATGTCTTAAAAATTAAAATTATGAAAAGAAAAAATTTAAAACGCACGGAGGCGAAGAACAGTAGCCAAAGTGCAAATGAGTATGACTTTGTTAGTCAAGATGGAAAAATGAAAGTGAAGATTGACTTTAATCCAGTCATGAATAAGGGAAAAAGAAATGCACTTCATATCTATGATAGAATGGTGAATATGCAAATAATGTATGGTAATATTTTCAGGAAAGTACTCTTTGGAAAAAATGAAAGAGTAAATGAAAATCTTGAATGGGATCAATGGAATAGAGCATTAGTGGCGATAAATGGGAATTATATGTTTGTTCCCTATAATTCCTTGATTAGCGACAAAAGTAAGAGTATGCTCTTTAATCCATATTTAGATAAGGGTTTTGTACTTTCAAGAGAACAAGCTGTTCTTACTATGGCTTCCTTCATATACACCTCTTTTAACTTTTATAGAGAGAAGAGTCATAAATACATGGCTTATGTGCTGTATGCTTCTATAGGACATGATATGGACTGGTTTTACTTGGAATTAAAGATGTTAGCAATAGCCAATGATAAGTCCATGAGCACTTATAGAATATTGGATTAGTGGTCAGAAAAAAATTTAATATAAATAATTGTCACAAATCGTGATTTTTTGTCACAGGCAAGTATTTATATGAAATAACATGATCAATTAAATATTAAATCTATGAAGAGAATAAATCTATACATCAGTGATGAATTGTACGAAGCAATTGAAAGAAATGCTAAACTAAGATACCTCAAGATTGGGACTTATGTGAAGCAAAAACTTCACGAATTATTTAAATAATAAATTAAAGAAATGAATAATGTAAATAAAGAAAATAAGAACAATGAATCTGCACCAAAGGGGCAGTTCATACAAGTGCCATTTACGATATTGGCAGACAAGGAATTAAAGACAAGCGAGAAGCTTTTATATGGACTTATTAAAAGTTACGCAAAGCAAAAAGGATACTGTTTTGCCACCAATAAACACTTAGCAGAAATGCTTGGGTTGGCTGACAATACTATTTCTGGATTGGTAACAGGATTGAAAACAAAAGGGTATATCACTACAAAAGAGGTATTCTCCAACAATTGGAGTTATCAATCTCAAAGGTGGATATACTTAACCAATAAAGCATCTGAACTTGAATTACCTAATACATCTCATGCTGGTGAACCAGTTCTTAAATCTGATATGGGGGTTCTAGAATCAGATACCCCCTACGATAAATACGAACCCCCTATCGAGAATGAAGTAGGGGGTCATCGAGAACATGATACCCCCCATCGCATTGATGGTATGGGGGGTCGAGAAGATGAGATGGGTACTCTAGAAGATCGTACACCCCATCTTGGAAATGTGAACATAATAGATAATAATAATAAAGAATTAGAAGTAGATAATGAAAATAGAGAAATTGAAATAGATAATACTAATAGCGATTTTGGTATTGATTCTACTTCTGAAGAAACAACTTCAAATGTTGAAGATGATTTCAGTGAAGAAGAATTAGTTATCTACTATACCGATGAAGATATTGATAAATATTTCAATAATGAATTATTTAATACTTACTGGAATAACGCTTATAGAAATCCTGATTTTAAAACAAAAGATGAATTACTTTCAATTGAAATATCTAAAAGGAAACATTCCAAATCATTCGAATTCTTCAATAAGATTTGTAAGATAGTAGATGAAAAGGAAGCAATTAAAAGGAGTAATCTAAGAGAAAATACTATCAATTCATTTGTTGAAAATCATCCCATTGCCAATTGGTCTAATTCTGAGTTGAAGGAACTATTTTCAAAATTAGTAGATCAATATTACAATCAATTTCAAGAGTATCCCAAATCAGGTAATGATGAGAGATTCATTGAAATTACTAGTAAGCATTTTAATTCAAATTCTAACAATGAATAATTTCCAATTGGAAGGATTAGATATTCCCAATTTGAATTAATTAACAAATAAGAGCATCATCCAGACCGTTATTTAATATACACTGCAAAAATATTCAACTGTCCATGTCTTTTCTGTACATCAGCAGTCTAACTACAACCTCTGATTGGTTGACAGCAATTTTATTGAGATTTAATTGCTAAGGTCAAATAACTTAAATACAAAAAAATTCATATGACCACATAGAAATTGATAACCAGCAGACTATTATCAATTAACATATTTAGTGGCATCCAAATTGCTCCTGCATCGGATATTGCCTTGTCGAACATTCTGAAAATATGCCAGAGAATAAATACAATTGAACCTAAATAGAAGAACATAACCAGTCTAGAATACAATTCACCTGTCTTAGAAATCATTTTTCTAATGTCAGTTTCCATCAGTTCTATTTTATCAAGTCCAATATCCATTTGCTTACCATCAAAAATTCCTTCCTTGGCATCCAAATAAATGGCATTGGACTTGATAATAGAGTGTTCTAGCATAAGCCTTTGAAATCCATAGTGTATGCTAAAACCCCAAAACAAAACAGAAGTTCCCCAAAGCAGATGATTCCAATCTAGTGTTTGATTTGTTGTTTGATGAATTGCAAATCCTATACCTGCAACTGACAGAGCTATTACATAGTAGATAAATTTTTGTTGTTGGTTTATGCTATGTTCATATAGGGTATTCTGCTCTTTCATTTAATAAAGTTAACCACCAATTCAATTTTGAATAACCATTATTTATTAAATTATTAATAATAATGGGTAGAACCTTTATAAAACCAAAAAATCCATATGCAATTTATGTTTATTGTGATGGAGCAATGGATTATGATAAGCATAATACAGGCGGAGTAGGCTACTGCATATCTTTTCCTGATCAGATTGCAATAGAACCCATCCCAATTACAAAAGGCATTTATGTAGGTGGTAATATAGAAAGACTTGAATTGGAAGCTTTAATACAATCAATGAAAGAAACCCTTGATGTCTTGAAGATTTATAAAGCTGAAATTATTACGGTTAGTCAAGTAATATTTGTTACAGATAGGTATGGCTTGAGGGAGGAAGATAAAACTTCAGCCTATCGAATAAAGGATTGGAGAAGAAATGGTTGGAAAAATTTTGAAGGAAAGCCAATCAAGAACCATAAACTACTTGATGAATTGGATAAAGTCAGGATGAAATTGACAAAGGAGGCAAAGGTTAAGGTTAATATCGAATACCGACCAAGGAAACAAAATAAAATAGCCGATAGGCTGGCAAAGGCAGGAAAAGAAGAAGGGACTTTGAATAGCAAACTTTGGAGCAAGGGGGATAAGATTGGTAAAAGGAAGTTTGATGATGTTGAGATAAATTACAAGAAGCTTATTGTTGGTAATTCATATCACATTCATGTTTTCAAAAAAGAACCTGTTCAAGATAAATGGGAGGTATGGGTCGAAATATGTGATGGTACTGACAAAGGGAAGAAACTAAAAATATATTGCAATGATACACAAGCTGCAATATTGAAAAGGAGAAATGAATTTATAGTTATTTTAAAGAATAGTTTTAGATATCATATTTTAATTGAGGATAAGATTGAACCTGTTTCTAATAAAGCAGATATAAAGGATGAATAGAATAATTATACTTGGAAATGGATTTGACCTTGCTCATAGGTTACCCACAACTTATCAGAATTTTGTTGAGAAATATTTCAGGAGTTCAGAAGAAAATAACCCATTCTTTGTGAGACATGAAAAGTATCAGCATGGTGCAAAGGTATTTGACGATATACTAAACGCTCATATTGCATCCAAGAAGAATACTCCAATTGTTAGAAATCATATTATAAAATTTACTCTTGAAGAATCAGTAACTAATTGGTTTGATTTTGAAAAGACCTACTACAAATATTTAAAAAATTGTTTAGGTAAAAGTGGGGAAATTGACTCATTTATAAGTTTACTAAATAAGGATTTTGAAACAGTAAAAAAGGAGTTTGAGTCCTATATCCTAGAAGTAATTAATTCATATCAGGTTTTATCAACAAATGCTTTTAATGAATATTTCTATGAGGCATTTAAAAAGCAAGATTTCAGTTATGATATAAGTCTTGGTCATTTAGATTTTCCAGAGACAGTATGCATTTTAAACTTTAATTATACTCCAACACATAAACGTTACCTTGATGGCAACCTAAACATGAGTTTTAAATCAGTGAAATCAGTAATTGATATAAATATTCACGGAAGTATTAGTGATGAAAAGAACCCAATAATATTAGGTTATGGTGACGAATTAGACTCTGATTATGAAAGAATTGAAAATGCTGATCACAATGAATTCCTAAAGCACTTTAAATCTCCCCAATACCTGTTAACATCCAATTATTCAAATCTCCTCAAGTTTATTGACTCGGATGAATATCAGATTTATATTTTTGGACATTCTTGTGGTCTCACAGATCGAACACTACTCAACCACATTTTTGAAAATGAGAATTGTAAAAGCATTAAGATATTCTATCATAAAACAAAGGAGCATTTCTTGGATCAAGTATTTTCAATATCAAGACATTTTCGAAGTAAAGCACTTTTTCGATCCCGTTTAGTAGGTTTTACTAATAGTTTCCCATGTCCACAGTTGTAAAAACGTCCATTTTAAGGCTCAAAACACCCCTTAATCAACGATTTAAACGGGGTATAAATGGCGTATTCTTAGTGTATTTATAGAGATTCTGGTACTTGATATGGTACTACCACATAAAAAAACCCTCTCTACGTTATGTAAAGAGGGTTTTAAGTCGGGGAGGTAGGATTCGAACCTATTCCTTCGTGCTTTGAAACATGCATTCGCAGGCTCTACTTTCTCACAAGTTAAAATGGGAAATATTCCAAATTGGTGTAACGATTTTAAGCAGGATCAGGTAGGATTTTCAAATTAAAGGACGGGTACAAAAACGGGTACAATCGCCTATTTTCAAAAAAAAATACCCTTTAAAATTAATTAAAGGGCATTTGTTGTAGTCCGTAGGGGAATCGAACCCCTGTTACCAGGATGAAAACCTGGCGTCCTAACCCCTAGACGAACGGACCATAGGTTATTTTTTGGAGGTGCAAAAATAGGGGCTTTAATAGATTATACAAACGTCGACCAAAAATATTTTATCTATTAAAGACTTTTGTTTACCTGAAGCCACTGGGAGTGCTTTTTTGGCGTTCAATAATTGTAAATTAATCATTGACCATGCACCCCCACCAATCATCATTGGGTGAGTAATCATCCGAAAGCATTTTCGAACGACTACTTTCTAACTAAGCTCTTCGACATGTTCCGCAGGGCATGTCGAACAGCGACAAATGACTATTAACCCAATATTTATCAATCAAATAAGGTAAAAAGCTTTAATTTTTATAAATATTTAAGTTATGGCCATTTTTAACGAATACTTTAGGATGGTCCTTTAATAGATTTGAAAAAATATGAACAGGTTATTTACACTTTCTTTCCTTTTACTCGCTGTTAGCTTGGCCAGTTGCCAAAAGTTTGAGAGTCCTGAAATATCCATCATAACAGATAAGGAATCAGGGGAGCCCGTTTCTTTCGGCCTAACGAAACTTACCCATTCACTGAATGAACAGAATATCAGTTATGAAAATGTTTCTTCCCTTGAAAGTGCAAAGGGCAAAACAATAGTTGTGGTCGGCATTTCAACAGACGATGGCTTAGTTTCCCAAATCCTGACAAAAGAAAATCGTGCTGTTCCTGAAAATTCCGAAGCATTGACCGTTTTTAAAACCGATTGGCAAAATAAAGACGTCTGGGTCATCGGCGGCTTTGATGACACAGGTTTGATGTATGCACTTCTTGATGTCGCCGAGCAGATCAAATGGGGTAAAGATCCTGATCATCCACTAAGCGAAATCCAGGAAGTGACTGAACAACCGAACGTTCCTGAAAGGGCGGTCTCTCTGTACACCATGAACCGTGCCTATTGGGAAAGTCGCTTTTACGATGAAGCCTACTGGGAACGCTACCTCACCATGCTGGCTCAAAACCGTTTCAATGCTATGGTCGTCATTTTTGGGTATGAGAATGGAGGTTTTCTGGCACCTTGTTATCCTTATTTCTTCGATACAGAAGCTTTTCCGGAGATAAAACTGCCAGAAATCTCGGATGAAGAACAAAAAAAGAACCTGGACGCACTGAATCGTTTAATAGACATGGCTCACCAGCATGGAATAAAATTTAAAGTAGGTATCTGGGATCACATATACCGGGGTGGGGTCCAGGCCGGTGGCCTCACAGAACTTCAACAAGTTCCAACAGAATCACTGGACTGGTTGGCTAGCGGAGTAAATGCATCAAACCTGATCGAATATACCAAAACATCGTTGACAAAGTTCATTGAATTGGCTCCGGGGCTGGACGGCATCCAGTTCCGCATGCACAATGAATCAGGACTAAAGAAAGAAGAGCAGGACAATTTTTGGCTGGATGTATTTAAAATGATCAAAAAGACGTCCCCGGACATGCAATTTGATTTACGGGCCAAAGAACTTCCGGAATCAGTCATACAAAGTGCCATTGATGTAGGGATTAATTTCAGAATAACCACCAAATACTGGATGGAACAAATGGGAATGCCCTGGCACTCCACCCAAACCAACCCGGAAAAAAGCCACAGAAGACAAAGCTATGGTGAGCTACTTAGCTATCCTTCCCAGTATAAGATGCATTGGCGATTGTGGAATGGAGGCACCTCCCGGGTACTTTTATGGGGCGATCCGGAATATGCCCGCAGATTTGCAGCAAGTACTTTTATCTATCCCAGTGAAGGTTTTGAAGTAAATGAGCCACTTGCTACCAAAATGGAAGCCCAACCTCATGATATGCCTCCCTTCGATTTGTTGAATCCACCTTACCAATACTATGATTACGAATTTGAAAGGTATTGGCACTTCTATCAGTCATTCGGACGGATGGGTTATAACCCTGAAGCCTCACCTGCAATATGGCAAATGGAATTTGAAAACCGATTCGGTAAGGAGGCAGCTCCTTTTATTGGAGCAGCCTTACATAAAGCAAGCTGGGTACTCCCTCGGATTATTGCTTCCTGCTATCCTTACAGAGGCTTTCCAACAACCCGTGGTTGGGCAGAGAAACAAAGATTGGGTGATTTGCCTGACTATGCCAAAAATGCTGGTAGTGACCTCCGACAGTTCGCTAATTTTGACGAAGAAGCTCAACACTTGCTCACTGGGGAGGATGTAGCCAAGACTTTACCATCAACCACCAGTGCCTGGTTTCAACAGACCTCCTCTGATATTGACAGCCTGATCAGGGAGGCTGAAAAGAATATCGGCAGCCAGGAGAACAAGGAATTCATTTCAACAATGACCGACCTTAAAATTTTATCCAACCTGGCCTTATATCACTCCAGGAGGATCCCCGCAGCGGTTAGTTATAATTTATTTACGAGAACGAATGATGTAAAAGCCCTGGATGAAGCCATCATTCATGAAAGCAATGCAATCAAAGCCTGGCAACAATTAGTTGAAGCTGTGGGCGATGTTTACGCGGATAACCTGATGATGGGGCTTTGCAGAGCCGACCTTTGTGGCCATTGGAAAGATGAACTTGCGGCCCTGAAAAAAGGGCTGGAAGCTTTGGTGCAACAAAGAAAGACATTCGAACCTGAAGGTGCCATTGCTGAAGCACCAAAGTATCAAGCTAAGGATAGAACAAGCAATGCCGGATATTTTAAGGTTACTCATCAGCCCGTAACCCAATCAACCATAGGACAGCCTCTGGTTGTTCGTATTAAAATAAGTGCTGAGGCAGGTATAAAGTGGGTACGTTTGCTTTACAGAAGCGTCAACCAGGACCTGGAATATTTAACACTGCCAATGACTCCGGCCATGGAGAAAGATACCTATCAGGCCATTGTTCCAGCCAACAAAATTGACCCCTCTTATGACTTAATGTATCTGGTAGAAATGGTTGATAACAAGGGTAGAGGATTCATTTATCCTGACTTTAATCAAGAGATGCCCTATGCGATTGTTAAATTGAAAAGATAAAGGGATTAAAAACACTATTCAATCGACATGCTGGTCTGGTCTTTGCGAGCCTGCGGCCTCGGTCGGTTATAGTTGCTTTCTCTTCCGCTGCCAGACGCACTCCGTGCTCCTCCTGGAAGGCAAACCTCGGACTCGCACTCCAATCAGGACTCCGCTATGACTCCGACTTTATATAAGCTCTTCGACATGTTCCGCAGGGCATGTCGAACAGCGATATTTTATCAAGATTTGGGCATTCATTAGGTATTACAGTAGGTCTATCAACAGGGACTGTATTCGGCCTTATTATTCTTTGTCACCAAACAGCCGTCTGAAAAAACCTTTGCGGTTTGCTCTTTTCTCTTCTTTTTCGAGGGTGGTCTTTTCACTTTTAAAAACGTTGATGATCCGCTCCAAACCCGAATCCTCCTTAAAATCTTCACAGTCAATCCATTTGTCCGTAGCGGCCTCCGCGGGAAAGGAAGTATTGATCAGGCTATAGGTTTCCTTATCTTTTGTGGCTTCTACCAACATGAGTCCTACCAGGGGTAATGCCAGTGTGCTCCCTGATCCGTACTGACCGGAAGCAAAATGGATCACGGGCATACTCGCCCCTACCCGCGCAGTGATGATAATGCCTGGGTTGTAACCCACAAACCAGGCATCGGCAAAATTCTGGGAAGTACCTGTTTTCCCGGCTAAAGGTACACTCACGCGATAACGGCTTCTCATCGAGGCTCCTGTACCTTCATTGACAGCCTTTTGCAAGATGGCTGAGAGCTGGTAAGTCACTTCAGGATTCAACACCTGATCCTGAGCAGCATCCTCATGTTCGTAGAGTACTTTTCCATCACGACTTTTTATCCGCCTGATCATGTATGTTGATGGTCTGTATCCGCCATTGGCAAAGACGGAATAACCCCTTGCTAATTCATACAGACTTGCCTCTATGGCTCCAAGAGCCAGGGACGGATTTGATTCCATCCGGCTGCTAAAACCAAGTGCTTTCCAAACATCCCTGACCTTTTCGAAACCAGTTTCGAATAAAAGCCTGACAGTGGGTATATTTTTAGATAAAGCCAGTGCTGCCGCAAGGGAGTACTTCCCACCGCTTTCCTCATTATAGTTTGCCGGTCGCCAGTCTTCAAAGTCTGTCAGGGTAAAAGGATCGTTGTCTATGTAATCGCAGGGTGTTTTCCCATCTGCCAGTGCTGCAGTATATAATACCGGTTTAAAAGCAGAGGCCAGCTGTCTTTTGGCCTGCACCTGGTCATAGGGATTCGAGGTAAAGTCAATACCCCCCACATAAGTCAGTACAGCCCCGGTGGCGGGTTCAAGGGCCAGGATGCCTGCATGCAATTGCAATAATGACCTCCTGATACTATCCAAAGCAGTCATTTCTTCAGCCTCACCCCAGCTAAAGACATTCCGGATGCGGGCAGTATCATTATCCATATTTCCCGCGATCCTGCGTGACCGAATGATTGAATCCAGCTCATGGCTGTAGGTACCACTATAATACTGCTGATCCAGAACGGGCTGCACAGCCTTCAGGTGTTTATTCATCGCCGATACCGCCATAACCTGCAGTTCATAATTTAATGTGGTTTCGATCACCAATCCATCTGTCTCCAGTGACCAGGATTGCTCATCATCACCTGCAAGGATTCTTTGGGCTTCTCTTTTTACCTGTTCGATAAAATAAGCAGCAATACCATCGTCAGATTCCCGGAAATAATGCAGCTCCAGAGGCTTCTGGTGTAACATATCCGCCTCTGATTTGTCCAGGTAACCATATTTCTCCATCTGGGAGATCACCAGGTTTCTCCGGTCGAATGCACGTTCAGGATACAAGCGGGGATTATAGGTGGTGGTAGCCTTCAGCATACCTATCAGTGTAGCGGATTCCTCGATGGTCAGCTTATCCGGTGATTTACTGAAAAACCTTTTGGAGGCTGCCGAAATGCCGAATGTATTTTCTCCGAATGAAACAGTATTCAGGTATTTATCCAGGATTTCCTCCTTGGTGTAAACAGATTCCAGCCGATTGGCCAGGATGATCTCTTTGGTTTTATTAACCGGAATTGTAAGTGGGCCATGGTTTTCCCTGCCAAACATATTTTTGGCCAGCTGCTGGGTAATGGTACTACCACCGCCCGCACTTCGGTCGCCCAGCAATATTGTTTTGAAAATCACACGCAGCAGACTTCTCCCGTCCACGCCCTCATGCTCATAGAAACGGGAATCTTCCGTAGCGACCAGTGCATCTATCAATGATTGTGGCAGCTCATCAAAATCCGCTACGGAACGATTGATATGAAACACGTGACCCAGTACTTTGCCTTCACTGGACAGGATGACAGATCCAAACTGGTTTTCAAAATCTCCCAGTTCTTTTTCAGTATAGATTTTACCAAATAATCCAAAATAGACCGCACTCAAAAAAATACTCAGTGCAAACAGTCCTGAAAGGATCAGGCCACCAATGGCAATAACAAATTTACGCATCAACTTAGGCCTGGAGGATACCAATAATTAAGTTAAAATAAAATGAATACTCTTCCCTGTAATAGTTCCTGACGTAAAAGTTTTTACGTGCGAAAGCTTAGGCTACAAAGTTATTGATTTTGTGCGTTTATGTTTTTAAATCCGGATAGATTAGGATAAATAATGAAAAACATTAAACAACCGGTATGCTACGGGTCCCAATCCAAAATTGAGACCTCCTGCGGAGGAATCTCTTCAAAGCGTCCCTCCATCACCCTGACCTACTAAGCTCTTCGACATGTTCCTTGAACATGTCGAAGAGCAAATGAGCCTTTTTTATTTGGTGGTAATCACAAAAGTCAACTGATCCTTTTGGCTAAAAGGCCTACAGGATTTGAGCTTAATGTCATTTGGTAGTACTTAAAGTTCCTAGACCTCCTTCCATCTATTAATTTATTTATGAGACGAATATCTTGCTGATGAATATCTACTCCGTAATAAATTCCTACAAGTTGTTCCGGACCATAAAAGTGATAGCCAGGTCTTTTATGCCAGATTCTGAATTCTTTTTCATATGACCAAGATTTATGCTTAACAGATAGGTCTCCTATTAGATAATTCATATGTGAATCATTACCAAGGTTAAAGTCCGCAAAGACTTCTAAATCCAAACTGGGTAATTGCTTTTTATAATTTACCTTTTGTAAGTTGTAGGTATCAAAAACATCTGTTAGGGTAACTTCAATAACAAACCCTTTATGTCCATCAGCATAGTGAGACCACATAAGAATGTCATCAGGTACTTTACTTAAAGCACAAAAAGCATACTCCTTAATTTTATCTGACCTGAATTTATTAATCCTTCTTTCTAATTCATCATCATTTAATTGATACCAACTAGTGAATTTATTTGGTGTAGATATTATTCTTTCCCTGAAATTATTAAGCTCAGATTTATCAAATTTCCTATTAATATAGCCCAGACATTCAAAGGGATCATTCATGTTTGATGGGTGGTGACACCAAAGCCCTAGCTTCGCTAATGCTCTAAATGAATAATTATTTGAAGAATAATATTTGAAGAAGGATTTTTGTTTCACTGTTTCACAAATAAAATCGGGCTCTAAATGCCTACGGACTACTTAGATCCTGGTATTACACCGGGCTTTTCTTATTTCCATCAATAATTTTTCAATCATCCACCATACTTCCCCACCAGTCATCATTGGGCTTGTAATCATCCGAAAGCATTTCTAAACGTCTACTTTCCAGCCTGGGCAATAATTCATTGCGGATATTTGCCTTTCGCTGGGCAGCCTTTTCAGCATCATATTCATCATCTGGAATAGGGTATTGTGCATCGACAGATTCCAGCCACGCTAGCAACTTGCTGGCAAGCTGCTTACGCTCTTCAGGGAATTTCTCTGAAACATCTTCCTTTTCCTCCGGGTCTTTTTCTAAATCATAAAGCTCATCGTGTCCGTCCTCCCAATAATGAATCAACTTAAGGTTATTCAGCCTAATGACAGATGAAGGGTTTCCACCCTGATTTCCATAGTGAGGGTAATGCCAATAAAGAGGCCTATCGTCCATGGCATTTCCCTGTAGTAATGGCAGTAAACTCCTACCATCTAAGTGTTGCTGGGGCTTTTGAGGAACCCCACATAACTCCAGAATGGTTGGATAAAAATCAGCTCCGGTGACCGGAATGTCTACCCGCTTGACTTCATTCATCCAGGGCACATAGATAAAATAAGGTTCCCGGATGCCTCCCTCCCATTGATATCCTTTACCTCCTCTCAGGGGTAAATTGGAGGTGGAAAATGCATCTCCTGAGGCAACTCCTCCATTGTCAGAAGTGAATACTACAATGGTATTTTCTTCCAGACCGGCTTCTTTCAAAGCATTCAATACCAGCCCAATGGCATCATCCATGGCCTCTACTAATCCTGCATATACCGGATTGTCCTGATTGACACGGATGGGCAGTACCCTTTCCATTTCAAAACCTGTTGAATCAATACCCATGGCTTTGGCTTTTTCCTGATATTTTTTCCACTTCGCCTGTGTCGTTTGAATGGGTCCATGAACCGCATAAAAAGACAGGTAGGCAAAAAAGGTTGAGTCTTTATTTTCGGTAATGAATTTCGCCGTTTCTTTCCCTAATCGCATGGACAAGTTCTCCCCTTGTTTTTCATTTTCCAGCTTAGGGTTTATCCAGGGTGAAAAATAGCCTCCACGCGGACTTCCCACTTCCCAGCCGCCTTTATTGATGTCAAATCCATGGTCTTCGGGATAAGAACCCTCATTACCCAGGTGCCACTTCCCGGCAAAAAATGTTTTATATCCACTGGACTTCATCGCTTCAGGTAGGACAGTCTGATCCGCAGGCAATGCGTGGTTATAATCGGCGGGCAGCAAAAGGTCATGGCGATTCCTTTCTCGCCAGTTTTCTCCACTTGCTGCACCGATCCAGTCGGTGATGCCATGCCTCGCAGTAAACTGACCAGTCATGATGGTTGCCCTACTGGGGCTACATACCCGACTACCGGCGTAGCCTTGTGTAAAAATGGTGCCTGATTTAGCAATCTTATCCAGGTTGGGAGTTTCATAATATTGGCTTCCTAATATACTCAGGTCATGTACTCCAAAATCATCCGCAAGGATAAACACTACATTAGGAGGACGCTTAGCTTCTTCTGTAGAAGAACAGCTGGTCATAAATAGGCCAATAAAGCACATGGAAAGAATTAGAAATCTCATCGATTGTATTTTAGGGATTTTAATATTTTCAATAAAGGTAACAAAATCACCTTTTTGAATACGATTTATAAAGTGTTCCAATAGCAATAAAGACCAAGTTAAATTGAAAAATACTGGGTAATTCCCCTATAAATCATAAGTGAATCACTGTATTTAACAATGCGGCGTTTTACCGATTTTATCAAATGGTGATAGAAGTAAATTTGATTAATAATTTAGATGACTCTTGGATTAATGAAGACCAGAAAACATGAGACGCACCAAAATATTCAATGTGTTATAAGATAGTATTTATCCATTTAAGCATAATCAATAACTAACCCTCAAATCACCTATCAGCCATGAGTAAATTATTCGAAGAAGAGGATGAAATTCTGGAGGAATTTCAAAAGAAAATTGATGACAAATCTTACTCTCATGAGGATGTAATTGCTTTTAAAAGAAAATTTGAAGATCAGACTGCTGAAAGCCAGGTGATGTTAAGAATTGGAGACCGTCTTCAACAAAGGCTTGACATGGCCAACTTGAAGATCAAGGAGAAAAGCGATGAAATAGCCAGTAAAAACAATAAACTCAATCAAGCACTTGATAATCTAATAAAAGCCCGGGTGGGTAAAAAAGCATCAACGATCATGTTTACCATTACGATTCTTCTCTTTATCTCAGAAGAAGTATACATAGAACCGCTGGTAGAGTACTTTGTAGGTTATCTCTATTTAATACTCATATTGAAAGGGGTGGTGGCATTGATTCTGAAGTCTTTCGAATCCGTATTAGAAAACATTTTTGTTAACAGAGAAAAGAAAAAAATTGTCAACATGGCACGAGGTCGTGCAGCGGAAGAGCCGGGCATTGACATACTAGGTAAGACAGTTAGTAAAGAATTTATAAAAGAAGCGATACACAATAAATTAAGCGAATTAAAACCTTCAGGTAATTCACTTCGCACAAGCCCCTAAAGAAATGTTAATCTAGCAGTTGTGTAACACCTCTCTACGGGTGTTCCAACTGCTTATTTATTTAACAGGTTTTATTGCCTAATTTTAATGCTGTGATGAATGCCAGCAGCAAGCTATTTTTTTGTTTTATACTCCTTCTCAGCAGCCAGTTATCCTCTGCACAAACCTGTTTGCAAAAGTTAGATAGTGCCGAGCGATTTATCTATGTCAATCCGGAAAAGGCAAAATTTTATGCCAACGCTTTACTGGCCAACCTGGATTCTAATATCTGTGTGGTAGAAATTGGATATGCAGCGATGTACAACAACCTAGCACTTATTCTTCTGGAGCTGAATGAAAAGAAAAGGGGACTTGAAGCCTTTCACCAGGGATTGAGACATGAGCTGGAAGAAAAAGACTCGCTTCACAGGGATCTTTTAGGCCTCTACTACAACCTCAGTGCGGTGTATCAGGAGATCGGCAGATTTCAAGATGCTAGAAAATACATTGAGCTGGCGGGTAGAATCACAACTGAATCCCTAAGCAAAATTCCTGAAGCCGAAATTGCCTATTATTATAATCGGGGCGTTTATGAACGCGAAGTGGGTGACTTCGAAGCCAGCCTAAGTGCCCTCAATAAAGCTCTGGAAATCAACGGAGAAAATAATGATTCCATTCGGATCACCCTCAAAATAGAATTGGGCACCACCAATAGACACTTTGGCGATATGGAAAAGAGTGAGGAAGAACTCATGGAGGCCGTGGATTTGGCCAAGTCATCCGACGAATTACTCTACTTACAAGCCATTGACAGGCTCTCTTCTCTAAAAATTGAACAAGGCGAATATTCAGATGCAGAAAACTATCTGCTTTATAACCTGAAAGTGAAAAATGAAAAATATAGTGAAGATCCCATTATGGTGCTGGAAACACTCAATGAACTGGGTTTCCTATATCACAGACTTCACATCAATGACGACGCCGGTAAGTATTTGAACATGGCCCTTGCAACCGGCAAGAATATAAGAACGATCAGACCTTACATGGAGAATAACCTGGGGACCATTTATATGGATCAGGGAAAGATCGATGAGGCCGAAGCATTTTTCATTAGCAGCGCCCAAGGTTTCAAAGAACTTTATGGAACGCTAAACCCGGACTATGCGAGTACCATGAATAATCTTGCCAGTGTATACAAAACACGTAACGAACTGGGTAAAGCACTCAATCTGTACATGAAAGTATTAGATCTTGACAAGGTCATATATGGGCAGGACCACCCCCGTTACGCCACCTCTTTAAATAATGTGGCCTTACTTTATTTACAACTTGGCAACTTTTCTTTGGCAGGCAAACTACTACAGGAATGTAAGCAGATAAGGGAAATCGTTTTGGGGAAATTTAATCCAATGTACATTAAAACCTTGAATGATCTTGGAGTTTACTACCTGATCGTAAAGGATACAGTTGCAGCCATGGATTCTTTTAACGAGGCGCTTGGTGCGGAGATTAACCACATGCAGGATGTTTTTCCTGTGCTCACAGACAATCAAAGAAAACTTTATTTTGACGAAACCAGGTATAATATTGAGCGGTTTTGTTCTCTGGCTTTTTCAGACAAATACCTCAAAACCAGCTATGCAACCGATGCGTTGAATCATTTTATCAACACGAAAGGAATTCTATTCTATGCCTCTGAGAAAATGAGAAAACTTATTCAGAGCAGCAATGACCAACGGGTGATCAACTTATTTAATGAATGGAGAGATAAAAAATACAGATTGGCTCAGTCGTATTTACTTACCAATGATGAACGCCGAAAACAAGGAATTTCTATCGAAACGCTGGAAGAAGAGTGTACGACCCTGGAAAAAGAATTGGCAAGAACATTTAAAGTATTTTCAGACAATGACAAAGCAACCTACCACACCTGGCAAGAGTTAAGTGGGGTACTCAGGGAAGGCTCAGCAATCATAGACATTATTCAATTCAGAAATTATCAGGTTGACGTGACAGATGAAGAATTGCATCAGGGTTTTGAAGACAAATCCAGATATATCGCATTTATCATCAAGCCTAATGAGGTACTTGAACCGGTTAAATGGTCGAATTATACAGATTTCAACAAGGAATACAGCCTTTACAGGAATTCATTGAAATACGGAATCAAAGATGTCAATAGCTACAATACCTTTTGGGAGCCATTGAGTCAACACCTGCAGGACATCACACATATTTACTTTTCTCCTGATGGCCTTTTCCATAAAATCAATCCTGTAGTATTCTATGATCAAAAAAGGGATATGTATGTGATGGATGAATACAACATCATCAATATCACCAGTGGGAAAGACTTGCTTTATCAAACCGAATCTACATTTATCAGGGACGCCAAAATATTCGGTAACCCTAATTTTGGAAGGATAAATACTCCTTATAGCTTACTGCAGCTTCCGGGCGCTGAGCAGGAAGCGAGCGATATCTCCAAAATTCTGGATGTAAGAAAGTGGGATGCAGAAAGTTACTACTTCGACAAAGCCACAGAAGAAACAGTCAAGACATTGTTGAATCCAGGAGTCGTTCACATAGCTACGCATGGATTTTTTAAAGATGATCCCAACAATCGTGACCCACTTTACAGTTCGGGTTTATTTCTGACAAAGGAAGATGAAAGTGAAAATGATGGGATCCTTACAGCCTATGAAGCAATGAATCTCGTATTAGATGAAACCAGCCTGGTGGTTCTGGCAGCTTGCGAAACCGGACTTGGAACGATACAAAATGGCGAAGGGGTCTTTGGTCTGCAAAGAGCCTTCCTGGTAGCAGGAGCCAAAAATGTTTTAATAAGTCTTGTAAAGATAAATGACCAGGCTGCCAGGACATTCATGAACTTGTATTACAAAGAGTTGCTGGAAACAGAAGACTCTCAAAAAGCATTTTTTGCAGCAAGGACCGCATTCAAAAAAGTGGAAACCAATCCATTTAATTGGGGAGCTTATATTTTGGTATCTAAGAGTCTGTAAGGTTTGTGAACCTCCAGGTCTCACAAATTGTAATATAATGCATCAATAAACCCTTGCTGTCTGTAGGTAATCTTTGGTTAATTCCTAAACTCAAATACACCAAAAAGAGAGGCTTATAACCTGATAACCAATGGCTTAGTTCATGTATTTAGCGCTAAATCTTATTATACTGAAGAAGTAACTTCTTAATAACCACCCAGATTTAGCATCAGTGTTAAATGAGCCATTAAATATTTTTCCAACCAGTTTTCTTCAACTACAAAATGAATATGCTGTGGAAAAATGCCTTTTGAATCAAATCAACTGCGAAATTTCTCCCTTCTTATTAAATCCAGACCTTCAATAACAGGGAACCATCAGGTAAAATGAATTAAAACTATAATTATTTCAATATAGAATTTAAATCATTGATGGGTGTCAGTATCTTATATTATTCAACCAAACAGTTATTATTATGAAAAAGCTATGGAACAGTCAAAGTTTAATACGCTATTTATCACTAAAAAAGGAAGTGTTGATTTCACTCATATTGATCGCACCGGTCATGCTCTTTGCTCAAAAAATCAGGAATCTTGAAGATAGTGGTCCGAATACACAGAACACTAAATCAGGTTCAGGGTACTTTGAATGGGATGATGTGCAGTTAGATGGAAATACCATATCATCCACTGATAATTCAATCGTACTCAATCCTGCCAATGGTAATTTAGACCTGGGTTCGTCCATCAGTAACGGATCAAGCAAAACACTAAATCTTTTAGGGAGTGAATCTAAAATAAATTTGATTCTGTACCCTAAAGGTACCGGAACAGTCCAGGCACCGGATGGATATGAAAACAATATCTCATCTGACGCTGATTTTATTACCAAAGGATATTTTGATCAGTATTTTAATATCCTGAATGGTGACAACCTGGGAAACCATACCGTATTGCAGGATGTACTGCCTGATATAGATGGTGTTCACGATCTTGGCTCTGGCTATTCTTCGTTCAATAATATTCATTTTAAGAACCTTATCTATTTTGGGGCGCAACCATTCATAAGTCACTATAATAATTCAGTACTTATCGGGAATGGAACTGCGACAGTTACCAATGGATCTTACAATATTGGAATTGGTAGTTATGCTTTAAGTTCGACGGCAAGTTTTTCCAAGCACAACGTTGCCATTGGTAACGATGCGTTGCGAAGCAATACAAGTGGCCAGGGGAATGTGGCAATAGGAAATAGCACTTTGAAATACAATACTGCAGAATATAATACTGCTATTGGCGATAGAAGTCAGTTAAATAATACCACTGGAAGTTCAAATACCAGTGTAGGGAGGACTTCATTGCTTGTCAATTCAACAGGTGCGCTAAACACGGCATTAGGAGGTGCAGCATTACAAAGCAACACGTCAGGGGTAGCAAATACTGGTATAGGGTATGGATCGATACTCTACAATGCAACAGGCAATTACAATACTAGCTTAGGGGTATATGCAGGTCCTACCCAGGGAGCATCCAGTCTCGATAATACAACCGCCATCGGATATGGGGCAACAGTTACGGAATCAAATAGTGTAGTGATTGGAAATACTTCCGTAACCAGTATTGGCGGTGAAGTTTCCTGGTCTACCTTATCTGATGGTCGTTTCAAAACTGAGATTAAGGACAACGTACCTGGTCTGGAATTCATCAAGGGCCTGAAACCTGTTAGCTACAAAGTGGATATTGATAAGTTAAACAAATTTCTTGGTGCCGCTGAAAAGGAGCAAGGTGAAGGTGACCGAAGAATTTTAAAACAGAGGTTATCAAATACAACCATTGGATTTGTCGCACAGGATGTGAATAAGCTCATTGAGGATAAAGGATATGTATTTTCGGGAGTTGATAAGCCAGATGAAAAAGATGGAAAGTACAGCATTCGATACGCTGAATTTGTAGTGCCCCTTACCAAAGCACTTCAGGAGTTAAGCGTTATTCTTGATGATCAATCAAGCATAATTAGCAACCTTCAGGAAGAATTGAATCAACTCAAATCAGGAGACAATGAGGGTCTCGGGCATAACCTGGATATACAGCTATTTCAGAATAGACCCAACCCATTTACTGTGGATACACGGATAGAAATGAATATTGACAATGAAATTCAAGATGCAAGAATCATATTATATGATTTGAAAGGATCCGAAATCAAAAATATCCCTATTTACGATAGAGGAAATACTTTTGTAAGCATCTCAAGCAATGAGCTTGATCCTGGAATGTATATTTATACATTGATCACTGACAATCAGGTTACAGCATCTAAAAAAATGATATTGACGAGATAAATTCTACTACAGTTAAATAGAAATCCTATTCAAATGCTTGGATAGGATTTTTTATGTCTTCTGATCTTCTTTCTAAATATGTTTTAAGTGGCTACGCAATCCTGCTAATGATAACAGAAAATACTCGTCGACTATCCTTCCTTACCCCTGGTAAACATGTCAAGGTCTTCCTCACTGACCAGGTAATTCACGCCTGGATCTTTTCCATAGGCATATACACGTATGGTATTTCCTGATCTGATGGTTTCCTGTGTCAATCCATTCCACTTTCTCAAGTCTTCTTCTTTTACTTCCAGCATTTTAGCAATAGCTGCCACCGAATTATCCTTTCTGACTATATAGGTCTTTGCATTATTTAGTTCAAACAGCTGAATAGGATGAATAAGGATCTCCACTTTTCTACTTAAAATCCGCTTAAACCAATGATCCTTACTGCTGGCAACCTCTCCTCTTGGAAGCACTTTGATTTTAGATGCTTCGATCCCTCGATCACTCAAAAATTTCTTAACCACCTCGCCTCGTTGCCTACTCAGGTCCAGGTTATAATTGGCCTTGCCTATGTTATCTGAATAGGCCAATACACTGATTTGATCATACTGGCGACCCGCCAATTGATTGACAAGGTCAATGAGTGCCTGTCTCCCTTCCGGTCGAAGATCAGTTAATTCATAATCAAAGTAAATTGTTTCAGATTTGATCAAACCATCTTCGGTTCGTTTCCCTATGGCCAGATCTAAAGAGGCAGATGATGCTTCGCTATCATCGGCACGGCTCGTTGTAGGTGTGGATTTAACAGATGAAGTGATATTTCCAGAAGTAGTTGAACCAGCCTTTGCAGAACCTGCTATATTATCATTTTGTGACTTCGCTTTGTTACCACTGCTACTTACTGTTTGTTGTTGCCTGTCGACCAGAGAGGCAGTGTCTTCCTCTGCTGCCACCAGTTCAGGTTTTGGTTTCTCTCTTTTCACTGGTTCAAAAAATTCAAACCCCTGGTAATCTTCTACACGAAAAGTGACTAGATCAAGTGATCGAATGTCTCTGAAGCGAGAAACAATTCTTGAATCAATGAGTGATTCGCCAGAAATCAATAAGGATAAAAACAGGGCTTCATCTCCCACATCAAAATAATAGATATTCAATATCCGGTGATCATCACCCCTGTTAGAAGCCAGAAAACCAATGCTGTCACAAATGGTGAAATAGGTATCGTCAATTGCGGAATTAAAGGGAAACCCCAGGTTATATATCTCTGGCTCAAAAAAGGAAACCCCCTTGGCCAAATAAATATCATAACCCCCGTATCCTACGTGGCCGTCGCTCGCAAATAAGAGGCTATTATTTGCAGAGGAGTAATAAGGTGTGATCTCCTCCTCAGGCGTATTGATCACACCACCCATATTAATCGCTGGTGTCCAGGATTCCGCCTCCAGTCCTTTCAGGCTCATCCAAATATCACTACCTCCCAGGCCTCCGGGTCTGTTCGAACTAAAAAAGAGGGTATCTCCTCCATGAGTCACGAAAGGTTGTTTATTTTCTGAACCCGGTTCATTGATATAGTCATTAAGTGGCTCAGGGCTTGACCAAACATTGTCAACCAGGTAACTCACCAGGACCTGGCATCCAGAACCGTCCTCAGTTTTACAGGAAGAAAAATAAAAGGCATTTCCATCTCCGGTAAATGACCCCGAGCCCTCCGCCCAACTTGTATTCAAATTATTAAAACGTTGATCATTGGTATTCGAAGTGTATCTGTTATTCCTTCGTTTTTCAAAAGCAACCAAATCCGGCAATAAGCCATCATATTGGTTTCCCTCATATTGTGCTACGCTTCTACTCCTGGTCGATGCTATTACAACATGCTGATTGGATGGATTAATCACAGCACCAAAATCATGAAATTTAGAATTGATATCTTCAAATTCCTTCACCGTAAAACCCCGGTTCGCTCTTTGCTGTCTAAGAGCCAGCGCACATCCTTCCCTTTGCTTGCTGGAAAGAGTAATTAACTCCGGATTTACATCAGGTATCGAAATCAAATAACTGTATACAGAATCTGCCTCTTTGAATTTTTCATCCAGACGAAGCAGGTTCGCATAATAATACAGGGACCTTGCCTGATATTCATGGTTGGGCGTGTTTCCTAAGTCGAGTAAGATTTTCTTAGCTTCCTCGTATTGTAAGGTTTCCTTGTAGCATATCCCAAGCCGGTATTTTGCTAGTTTATTGTTCTCATCAATGCCACTGATCTTATCATAAAATTCAATGGCATCCAGATACCGACTGGATTTATAAAGGGTATCGGCCATCTGCATCATCCTGGGGACAGACTGTGCATCTACCGTGAAAGAGACCAAGATAATCAATATGCTGAGGCAAATTTTCATCATTAAAAGATCGGACTGGAAACATTACCCATTGGGCTTTCCAAATTTAGATTGAAAGTTAATGAAACCTCATAGGTAGGCAAACCATCAACATCAGCCCTTTCCAGGCCAAACGTCTGGTCATTCAATTCGACACTAAAACCTATACGTATGTTTTCTACCTGAAATCCAAGCATTCCTATGACTGAATCCCCAACACGGTACCAGGACCCCAATTGCAGCATGACTGCAGTGTTAGACCTTATCGAACTAACAAAAGTTGAAAAATAAGTACCTGCATTCGCCTGGAAAACCCCTTGTGAATAAGCAAAAAATGCAGAAGGGTATATGTACCACCTGGGTCCCAACTCCATTTTTGCAGACCCAAAGGTCTTGATCAACCAAAATTTTTGAGACTCAATAAAGCCATTGTTATCATAGGAGAATTTGGGCCTGTTCAGGTTGTCAACACTCAGACCAATAGTCAGTGTTTTATCTCTAATGTAAAAGTTAGTATTGTCAAAGGCGGTATAGATCATCCCAAAATTAAATACAGGATAAAGAATGGGTCTGGATCCAATCCCTTCCCCAATCAGACTTCCATCAAACCCTCCACCACTCAAGTATCTACTAAATTGAGAGCCCCACCTTAAGTTTTGACCAATTTTTTGCTGCACCACGCCTCCTTGCAGCCCAAATACCAGATACTGATTAGACAACCTACTTAAGCGCATGGTATAAGCGCCATTCAATAGTAATTTAGTGCTCTCATAAAGGCTATTTAGTCCCCGGGATTCTTTAAAAAAAGTAACTCCTGCCCCTCCTACCTGATTGTATTTGCTCGTGAATTTCCTAAAGGGATAGGTAAAGGTAGCCTGGATCAGCTCCAGGTAATTCTCTGAATCCGGAGTTCCTGCTCTTTTGAAATTGGAATTAAAAGTCATGTTAGGAATCGCTCCGGTAAAAGCAGGATTCAATAATGAAGTAGTTGAGAAATACTGAGAAAACTGCCCCTCCTGTGCGGTAGCCCCAAAGCATATCAAAGTGAAAGCTACTATGTTGATAATATGCTTGATCATCTTATTAACAATAGGGATTTAGCTTGTTGAAATGGCTCAGGAGTACCATTTGAAACCATGGTGATTTCATAATAATAGACCCCACCTGGAGCATCTAACCCGGAAGGCAAAATACCATCCCAGCCATACTCGGTAATATCCAATGCTGGCCCCGAATCATTTACTTCATAAACAATCTGACTAAAAGAATCTCTAATTACTATCGAAACGCCAGTAAGGTTACTCCCGGCATAAAAAGGCCGGAAGATGCGATTCTCCTGAAAACTTGCGCCAGGTGCAAAGACATTGGGGATATAAAACACATCTCCATCTGCAAACGGCATAAGAGCGATAGAAAAGCGCCTGGGCCTGCTAGAAATCCAAACCCGTTGATTACTCTCTATCAAACCGTCAGCATCCCGTACATCTCCACTAAAATTGGTAACTGTATTCAATGCATGGTGCAAGGTGTCTTCCCTGAAAAACATGGCGATGGTAGGTTGGTAAATATCCGCATTTATTAACTCGGGAAGCCCAGCTAAATCCACACCTTCGTAATCAATCTTTACGGTAGCCTCCACTGAATCTGCACCCACCACACTTACCCACCATTCTACTTCATCGGCAATCCCATTGATCAAACTATCTGGAAACAATAAATTCGGATTTGCAGGCCTGCATTCCACCCTGATAAAAGTGCCCGATTTATTGGCCGTTAATGTCAAATAGTTCTTAAACCCATTTCCGGATCCATCCGTAATGCCCATCGGAAAGGTAAATGTTGGACTATTTCCCAATCTCCCAATCATCTTTCCCTCTACGAATCCGGTTCCATTTTCATCTACATTACCTGCTTGAATGAGATCCAGTTCATCGTCAGACTTGACTACTCCTCTCGTCACGGTCATACTACCAATCGCCCTGACCTGCCCTGTCAATAAAACCAGATTTCCCGTCTTATCCATTTCAAAACTACCTACATTGATCGTATCACCCCTGAGGTTTTGATCGATGTCACCCGTGAATTTGAGATTTCCAGCTTCCGAATTGTCCACAAAATCCAGGTCTCGATAGCTCACAATTTTACCATTGTTGGTCAGAGGGCCATTGAATGTTGTGTTGCCTCCTGCAAAGAGAAGGGTATTCAAACCAAGGTGCAGTTTAGTGGAATCCCCAATATGGAATTGACCCATGGAAATCAGGGGTAAAAACAGGAGAATATATAGCACTCGATTTATTATCATCTTGATCGACTAATTTCTACCCATTGTGACAAAGTTTCGATCCAAATTAAGTGCAAAGTACTTCCAACATCCATTGTGAATGCACTATCGTTGTCCAGCCTTAAATTTACAGCCCCAACCCCTGAATTTACATTGAATGGTGCTCCAGCAATTTCTACTATGAGCAAAATTTCCTGACCATCTCGAGCACCTACGCCACTTATCTCCACAATATCAATTCCTGGATTATTCAGTTTCAGAACTCTATTTGTATTAGGAAGTAGCGGACCACTCGCACCAACGTCATAAGCAAAGGTTGGGGTAATAAAGTTTCTCTGAATCTCCGCATTGCCAAGCAATGTCATGTTATTCCCATTGAGATTTGCTGCCGTCGTAATATCTCCATCTGCCTGAATGGAAGCACCTCCGGGAGTTGTTCCACTAATGAGTATCGCCTGATCTCCTGTTCCATTCATATCAATTAATATGCCTGTTCCAGTTGCACCAGAATGGCCTAAGGAAAGTGAAGATCCTGTTCCAGTAGTGGAAGCAACCAGTGCATTTGCAGTACTTGTAGCATTATTGATTGTAAACTCTCCTGCCCGGCCTGCACCAGTGGTTGTGGCTGAAACAACATCTGAGGGATTTGTTACATCAGTAATTTGAAATACCCCGGCTCCCCCAACAGGACCAGCATTGACCCCATGTATTTTTGCAGATGGTGTAGTCGTTCCAACTCCCAAATAAAAGTCAGTAATGGTTGGATCTCCGATGATCGCAGAATTATCCTGTGGCGCAGTTGCACCCGAACCAATACCAATGGAATTATTACCTATAACATTTGCCCCGCTACCAATTGCAATAGATCCACCAGCTCCTCCTCCAACATTTGCATTGATCCCGAAGGCGATACCATTTGCTCCATTTGAAACTGCTGCGCGACCTACGGCGGTTGAATTGTCTCCAGCAGCTGATGCCGCAGAACCCAAGGCAACACCCACAGCTCCTGCCGCTGAAGCACCTTGTCCAATCACCACATGAGGCGTCGTGTTTTCATTTACGATCGCATTTTCACCAATCACCACATTCCCAGCTCCTGTGGTCAATCCCGCTCCTCCTGCATTTACTCCTAAGACTATATTGGTCGAACCGCTGGTAATAGATTGCCCTGCCGAATTACCTATTAGAATGTTTTGGTTTCCTCCAGCAATCAATGCATTACCGGTATTCGCACCTGCTAAGAAGTTTTCAGTACCTGGAGGAACCGCTCCAGTGATCGAAGACAGGTTATTGTTACCATCCAAGGTAAATCCGGCGGCAGCTGGCTGCAATGTAACATCGCCTGCCGCATTGGAGAGTGTAAGGACATGTCCAACGGTACCTCCGGGAATACGAATAGGGGCGGCTCCATTTAATTCCAGGTCAGGTCCGGTTCCGGTATTATTAACAAGGATTGCGGCAACACCACTGCTTGTTGCAACATTGATCCCGTTTCCACCGCCAGCAGCACTTGATATATTAAGTCCATTTCCTCCGACCCCAGTGGTGTTTATGACTACACCAGGACTGGCTGCTGTTTGGTTGATATCCAATTTTGCTACAGGAGTGGATATTCCAATACCCACATTCCCATCTTGAATTCGCATGACCTCATTGTCTATTGTAGATCCTGTTGGTGTCGAGTGAAATGTAATTGCAGCGCCTCTATTGCTCGCGGATACCCAGTTTTCCGTGGCCACACTTCTGACCATACCCTGTCGGAAATAGCCACCTCCATCGTAACCAATAAATGCAATCTCTCCAATCACGTCTGCAGCTTGTAGTGCCAATTCACCTCCCTGTGCTCCGTTGGCACGCAACAATGGCACCTGAGATTGGAATCCAAAAGATGATGCGGACAACTGGGCTTGACCGCCAGCAGCAGGGGCAATTGCCCCTAGTTGGAAGTTGGGCGCAGGAACGGTGAATCCGGATGTAGCAGATCCAAAGACGATATTGGTTGCATCCTGAAATAATGGAGCTGTGAAACCACCTGGACTCCAGACAAGATTACCTGTTCCATCATTGGTAAGAGAACCTGTTCCCTGATTTTGGGGTAGAGTAATGGTGTAGACAGAAGAATTAGGATGGGCGCTGATTTCAATCGCATTGGCTCCTCCATCATCTTCCAGGGCAATTCTACCCCCTAATCCTGGCGCTGGGTTACCAAATCTGGGGATCCCATTAAAAAAAGTATTTCCCGTTACGGTTCCATTGAACACAATTCCGCCATTTGTTCCCCCTCCAGATCCTGTTCCGGGACTAAGCTGAATATTCCCACCATTTCCGCCGGTACCAGTACCGGCGCCAGATCCGAGAATTAAATCTCCTCCGCTTGCCGGGCCACCAGCAATACCATCACCTGCAAACACCTGTAAGTTATCTCCATTTCCTGTTGTACTGGGTATCACCCTGATAGCTCTTGCAGCGCCATCACCGTAAGAAATATTACCACTTATCCCTAAGGCTGTGCCACCGCCAGTATTCAGAAAAGCAGCTGCAGGACCTGTGCCGGAATTTTCTATGGTAAATAAAGGCCCTGCATCTGCCTGTGCAGCAGGTGAATAAGGTAAGGTAATACCACCAGGCTGCCAGGCTGCATTTCCAACAGCATCAGAAGAGGTGAGCACATATCCAGCAACAGCTCCTGTTGGTAATTTGATATCTGGTCCCAGACCTGTATTGATTACCTCAATAGCAGGGGCTGCATTGCCTGCATTACTAATTTCAAACACTCCAGCGGGACCAGCTCCAGAGGTATTGGCATTCAAGGCCTGAGCAGTACCACTGGTCAATATATTAATGCCAGGATTTGTATTTGCAGCTCCCAGTAATAAATCAATTCCACTTCCGGCTCCAGCATGGCTTATAGAAATTCCTGGATCTGTATTAGCTACACCTGTTATAGAAAGATCAAGTACGGATCCTGCTGTTCCAGTCTGCTGTGCATTAATTGAAGCACCAGTTCCATTTGTTAATACGCTCAAGGCAGGGGCAATATTACCAGAATTACTGATTTCAAAATACCCTACTCCACCAATTCCATCATTGATTATAGCAAATAAGTCTGCTCCTGAACCAGTTGCTACTTGTGAATAAGGCAGGGTTATTCCACCTGGCTGAAGTGTGATATTACCCAAACCATCAGTAGTTAAAACATCACCTGCCGAACCACCTGAAATAAAAAGTGGTGGGCCGGTAGTGGCCGAGATTTCGATTCCGGCACCAAGACCAGCATGGTTCACTCTGATTCCAGGACCCGTGGCTGTCGCCTGACTCAGAGAAACATCAATTCCTGTCCCAACTCCTGTTCCACTGTGCAAAACATTTAACGCATTACCTGTGCCATTAGTGGACGTGCTCAAAGCATTACCAGCATTAGCCAAATTGTTCACTGTGAAATTTCCTGCTCCTCCAATTCCCGTATTGGTCAGGGCAAACAAATCAGCTGCTTCTAAAAGTGTTTGTGAATAAGGAAGTGTAATCCCTGCTGGTGCAGCAGCATCCCAGGTAGTTCCATTGAAGGTGAGCACATTTCCTAAAACAGCTGCCGTGGTAGAAACATGTGTGCCAAAATTAAATGCATCACCTGCTACCGCAGTTGGATCATAAGTAGTAGCAAGCATACCGACATCATCTGTTGCCGGGATCCAGGAAGTTCCATTGAACTCAAGTGACTGACCTAATGTAGCCCCACCTGCAGAAATTGTAGTTAAGGGTACAGCACTTAGTGACAATGGTGTGCCAACTCCATTTCCAGCGATCGTTGTACCATCTACATTAACTGTAGTAATGCCTGAATCATCTAATGCTGGTGCCCAGTTGGTTCCATTAAACTCCAGTACCTGACCAGACGTTGCTCCACCGGCAGCTACGGTTGTTAGGGGAACAGAACTTACTGATAAGGGTGTACCTGTTCCGTCTCCAGCAATTGTTGTCCCATCTGTTGCTACAGTGGTTAGTCCTGAGTTAGCGACAGGAACCCAGTTCGTTCCATCAAACTCCAATATTTGTCCCAAAGTGGCTCCACCAGCTGCTATGATTGCCGGATTTACTCTGTTAACACTCAGAGGAATCCCTGCACCATCCCCAACCAAAGTAATATCTGTGGCAACTGCTGTCAACCCATCATCTGTTGCAGGTATCCAGTTAGTTCCGTCAAATTCAATAACCTGACCGGCCAGGGCTCCGCCTACCCCAATGTTTGTCAACTGAACTGCACCGACGGCAAGCGGGGTTCCACTTCCATCTCCCGTAATTGTTGTTCCATCTGTGGTTACTGTGTTGGTAACCCCTGTCAAATTACTTCCATCTATTACAGGTAAGACTCCTGTTCCATCCAGTTGAACGATTTGATTTGGACCCGTACCTACATTCACAGCATAAGGAGTGCCCGCTCCGTCACCAATGATTGTAGTCCCATCTGCAATACCTATATCATCAGTTCCAGGGCCCCAATTGGTTCCATTAAATTCTATATTCTGACTTGGTGTAGCAACTCCGGCAGCCAGATTGGTCAAGGGAACTGAGCTGATTTGTAGGGGTGCTCCGCTCCCATCCCCAGTAATGGTAGTTCCATCAACTGTTACTGTAGAAGTGACGCCAGTAAGGGCACTTCCATCAAGTGCTGGTAAAAAGCCACTTCCATCCAATTGCACAATCTGATTAGGCCCCGTTCCAACGTTTGCAGCTAATGGAGTTCCTACTCCATCTCCGCTTATTGTTGTACCGTCTGCAGCAACTGCATTCAAAATATTTGTGAGCAAGCTACCATCAACAGCAGGTAATTGCCCAGAGCCATTTAGCTGGACAATTTGATTAGCTGCCGTACCCACATTTGCTGTGGTGATATCATCAGCGGCATTCTGATCCCAGGCTGAAAAGTCAACCAATGTAGGTGTTGGATCACCAGTGATAGAAAGAATATTTCCAGCAAACTGCAAATCCTGGGATGCAGATGTTAAGGTGGAAAGGTCTACATTGAAAGGCGTGCCAGCTTCAGTAATCGTTAAAACATTTCCAGCCAGCGCTGCAGATGAAATAAGTTCATTGGTTGGGTCCGCATCCAAATCATTGACATCATCCGTGTTATCTGCAAAAACTCCTGGAATGCTTGTGAGTTCTGTCCAATCCACACCATCCTTAACATTTGCCTGTACAGTTGGATCAGTCTCAGATGCTGCAGTTGTAAGTGCAATCCATCCATTAAAATAGTAATAAAAAAGACCATCGCCTGTATCAAATACCAACATGCCATTATCTGCAGCTGATAATGCCATACCATTTCTTTGCGTTGTTGTCAAAGTAGGTATCAACAACCCCTGATCTCCATTAGGGGCTACCAGATGTAAGACGGCATTTGTATTTGGTGTCTCGGTATTGATACCAGCGGAAAATTCCTGCGATCTGGCAGATATTGAAACCAATATGCCAATAGAGAAAGTCATCACCTTTGCTATTTGTAGTGCGAATTTCATGGTTCTATCATTTAATAATTGATCAATTATCTTGTCAGCCATCCAAGAGAAAGACATTTGATAATAAAATTTTGAGAAGAAATTGTATTTCTAGCTTAACAAATATACAACGAAGAAGGAATATGTTAACTACTATCTAAGATTCAAACTGTAGCAGCTTTATTAGGACTTTGGGAAGAAAAATGTTCTTGTAATTCAGTTAATATAACTCCATGAAGAAGATTTATATCTGCCAAAGCAGATAATATTATATCCCGGAATGGTCGTACTTTTCATCCACAAGTACATTTAGGAGACTGTCATTTACTTTCAAAGCTTCACTATTGAGATCGAGACTTTGCAGCAACTTTGAAATACTGACTTTTGTATAGGCGTGAGATCTTTGAACTGCATCTTTCACAGTTTCCAAGGCTTCCTTCTCAGCTTTATTTGAGGTGATCTCATACGTTAATTCATAGAGTCTCCGGAATCCACTATCAAGTCTATCCAATTGCTTTTGGTGACTCATCTGATCAATGACTAATTCTGATTCCAGGTCATTGATTTTTTCACTGAATTTATTTCTAATAAAAAAACCTCCGCCAATCATCAAAGCAATCATTAATGTGAAGCTGGCAAGCAGAATTCTTTGATTACTTAAAGCAATTTGAACTGATTGATCCCGAAAATTGTGCTCCACGAAAACATGGAGATTTTCTTTGATCTTGTATTTCTTACCAGCTAGTTTTAGCAGCGTAGTAGCAACTGATAAATCAGGAAGATATTTGGGTAATGAACTCTCTTTTTTATGACCAATAACAAGGTTATTGTCTTCCATGGGGATCTCATCCCATGTATAAACGAATCCATCCCTAATTAAAGAATGAATTAGGTCAGATACCTCCATTAGATAAATTACGATCTCATCTATTTTTGCTTCCTCAGCAGTATCCAGGTAGATGAGTAGCTTTTGTTGAAAAGTGCTAATTTCTAACTGCCCTATCGGCCAGCTATGCTCCAGAATATCAAATAATTTGAAATTTGAAGATGGATTCGCAAGTATATATTTTATCCACTTTTCTTGTTTCTTCGTGTAATGCAATGACATTTATCTAACGGCCTTTCTTGGGATAGCTGCTGGTAAACGGCTCAACATTTCGTTGTTCAACAATTGAGTGACATTGGTAAAAGAGCTTACATTGATGGTGGTATTGTTTTGCCTTCCGATAAGGACTACTTCATCTCCAACATGAACATTGGTAATATGAGAAATATCAACCATGAAGAGATTCATATTGATAAGACCTGTAATCGGTGCTTTTTTACCGCTAATTAAGACATATCCATTGTTAGACTGGGCCCTTGGATATCCATTGGAATACCCCAGAGGCAATACCGCCACCTTCATATCTCGGGTAGCCTGATAAGCAGTACCATACCCAATAAATTCTCCAGCATCTACTTTCCGGATATCCATGATGTCTGTTTTCCAGCTGAATATTCTTTTCAGCGTTGTCGCACTAGGCGAAGTACCGGAAGCCTGTAAATGGGTGTAATATATGTCTGGACTTGGCCAGAAACCATATTGCGCCACACCTATCCTAACCATGTCATAGGTAGTTTCAGGATAGGCTAAGGCTGCAGCAGAACAAGCAATGTGATATCTGTTGGGTCTAATGCCTCTGCTCTTACAAAGCTTTACAAACTCTTTAAATCGTTTATGCTGGGAATCAATTTTAAATTTATTGGAAAGACTTTCTGCGCCGCCAAAATGAGTACACAATCCTTCAAACTCAATAAAGGCCGCATGCTTCTTTAAGAATGTCAATGCTTTCGGAACCTCAGCAGCATGCATACCTGTCCTATTGGCACCTGTCTCTACTTCAATATGTAACTTCGCCTTTTTATCAATCGCTTTGGCTTTCTCCAAAACCAGTGGTAACCGGTCATAATTAAAAATAAAGAATTCAATCTCATGCTCAATAGCCCAAATGATATCCTCATCGTACAAAATACCCATGATCATGATGTGAGAATCATCGTGGCAGGCTTCCAAGACCTCCTCTGCCTCAAAGGCAGAGGCCACACTAAAGTGGTCTACCCCACATTTCTCTGCCATAGGAACAAATTCGTGGATACCATGTCCATAAGCATTCGCCTTGACAACTGATGAGATTCGAACATCAGGACCTACTTTTTTACGAATAAAATTAAAATTACTCTTGAGGCTTGACTGACTGAGCTCAATCCTTGATGAGTGTCTTACCATAGTTTAGTTTGTTGACTCCAAACATAAGATTTACCCCAGCTTTCTTTGGCCAAAGACTCTACCTTTTCAATTTCTTTTTGACTCACTGAAAGCCCCGACTTAACGTCTAAAGTATTGTAGTGAAATGCATATACCCTGGCAGCAAACTGATCAAAAGGCAAAGAAGATTCACCGTGTTTTTCGCCATTTCCATGTACTGTGGGCTTGATGTCCTGTCCCCAATCTTGTCGCCCCTCATTATTTGGATTCAGAAAATAAGCTCTCACATCACCTTTTGGACCTTTGTCAACCCTAAGTAATGAAATTGCATGGAATCCAACCATTTCAGCCTTAGAAGAGGTAATGAAAATACCCACTGGATTTGGGTAGGATAATTGCCTCTCATTGTTAAAATCAGGATGAAAGGAAGCATAAAATATTCTAATAAATCCTTTAAAGTCCATGATGGAGTTCGTGAGATAATCATAGACAGATGCAAATCCAATTTGAATCCACTGACCGTACATGGCTGGGTTTACCCATTTATGAGGATCTTCACCCCTTCCTGTAGCCCGTAACATCATTTCGTTGTATATCTTATCCAAATGTGGAACAAGAACTATAGAAACACCATCCAGGTTATGGTCAAGCTTATCAACCAAACCTTTTCCTAGCTGATTGGAAATCAGGTCATTGTTTTCAAAGCGCATCACCAGATTATTCTGCGTTGCAACTGTGATGATCATGTCAATAAGCTTGGCTGGCGCATGGTGGCTCCACATACTGATGCCTCTGGCTGATTGACAGGTTGGGTTATTCCCCTGGCCCACTCCCAGTGGTTGACCCAAGACTCTTATAAGTGCTCCCATTAAATACTGAATAGCTGTGACATCACCCCTACTTTCAGGATTTGATTTCAAGATTCTGCTTTCTACCTGAGGGTTGATCTTGATCCGTCGTAAATTCTCAAGACCTACACGTACTGGTCTTCGAGAGAACAGACTCCTTCCTAGCATGCGTGCAAGCCCATAAATAAACTGCGCATTATATACACTGATTGTTTCCAATGTCACCTGCTTCAGAAAATCATTGTGCTTATTCCACTCTGCAATTCCCCGATCATTCAGGTCAAGACATTCTGGAATCAATTGCTCCTCTTCATGAAGCAACTTAACTAAGAGAAGGGCATGATACTGACTTACTAAGCCGGTAGATCCCATAGATTTACCCATGGCACGTGCCTCTTCTTCAAGGATTTTAAGATTTGCTCGATCTAAGAAATTTGAATATTCATCGAGCGTCGGGTTTTTTAGCGTTCCGGGAGAAGGTCTGTAAAGTGCCCCGACATATAGCTGAAGTTTCTTCTCCGCTGGTATCGAATCCCTGAGGTCAAACTTCTTCTCCACCAGGTGTATGAGCTCACGTGCCTTTTGTGTGACCACTGGCCGCTGCTCACATATCTGGCTGACTTCTTCTGCCAGCTTTTCAGTAATGCCTGACAAATCTATTTCTGAAACAAGGAAACCAAACAAGTTGAAAGATTTTTTCAATTCTCTTTCTGACATGGTTTCCCTGGTATCTTCTGAAGTCTCTCGCAACGCAAAGTCAAGGTTATGAACAATGACCTCTTCCAGGTAATTTTGAGCATCTTCCTTACTGATCTTTTCTGTGGACCACTTTCCTTTGGCATATGCCAACATCCGGAGGTCACTCAATATTTCAAAACTACTACCCGGATGACCATATTTTAAGGTCCCTCTTACAAGAATTGGCACCAGTTTCTCTGGCTCATTCCAGGCTGTATTGATGAAAAAGCCAGAACGATCCAACTCAACACATTTCTCGTAAAGAAAGGACAATCCATCTCTGGTTAGACTTAAAATATCTATCTGACTTGCCAGTCTTGCTGCCTTGTCCGGCTTTGTTAGATCAGAAGCTTCAAGAAATTCAGCATAGCTTCTTTCAAAATTATCAAAGGCTCGGTCTCTTAATGGGGTTACCGTTATTTCCGTCATATATAATTTTATACGTAAAAGTCGACAGTTTCATAATGCTGCAAAAGTTCAGTCATCCGATCAGGATCCTCTCCTTTGAAGTTAATCGTACCGAAATGATTTCCAAAACCTTCGCGGTTATCACTAATTTTCTGTGTAGATAATGGAGGAACAAGTGTGTGATCCACAAAATATGGCTCATTATTGAGTTCCTCCGGAATCTCAAGTTTAGAAAATTGCCTTTTTTGTGGATAGATCATCACATTCCCGTTATAGCTTTTTGGTTTAAAGTCTTTTGGAGGAAAGATGCTGTCCAGCTCTTCCTCAGTGATATTTGGATCATGACAAAGCACAAAGGCTGCCAGCGCATCAAACTCATATGACTTGGAGCACAACTCCAGGATATGTCCCCCGGGAATTCTACAGGCTGTCTCACCAAAGTTTAATTCATCGTTTTCGGTAAGAAACCATTCAGGGTGGACCATGCCGTATTCTATTCCGAAAATGTCAACCATTTTCTGTACATGCTTGTGGATCAAATCTCTTTTAGAATTCAGGTAGTGACCTTCAGGTATAAAATTGGAGTAGCCCAGGTGTACATACTCGGTGATATTAAGGAAGCGTATTTTACCTTTATTGATAAACGCTTCACAAGAAAATTCCCGACCACCCAGGTGGCTTTCTACCATGCAGGGAAAGTCAGAGTCTTCCACCTTTTCATCAATATCGCTTAGGCTGCGAAGTAATCTGTGCCCTACGGTTCCGGCAGAAGCAAATGGTTTCATGTGTACCCAGCTATCGTCTTCACCTTCCAATTGCAAATTAGCTTCATTCAGCCTTTTCATAAAGCCTTTTACTTGCTCACGGTTGTGCACTTCCTCAAAAAGACCAACTCTAAGCCCTCCGATTAGCGCTTTTCTCTTCATCATTGCTTTGTTACGAAATAGAAAGGCTCTATTGAGCACCCTTGGATCACCCCGATAAATAGAATTCAACGCACCAGCCCACTCCACAGTTTCTTCATAAAGTGGAACAGCAACATCTGCGTTAAATGGTTGTAATTTTTCAACTAAGTCCAATGAATTGGAGCTGTCACTCCACTCATCAAGTTGGTAGGAAACGAAAGGGATATTATTTTCTTTTGCATAAGGCTCAAAGTCAGGAAATGATACAACTACAAAAGGTTTATTTATCTTTTGCATGCTTTCAATGACGGGTAGACTCCAACCGATTAATGCGAAACAATTTGCCATGATTTATTTTAGTTTTCTTTTTAGAAATTTAAAAAATAGGATTTTTTTCAGTTACTCAACTGATGATCTCCTACTCTTATAGTAAGCAAAATTACTGAGAATTGTTCCTAAAAATTAAAATTTCGATGTTTTACACGCATAAAATGCGCTATCTCCTCTTAAAGTACGATTTTAGAAAAATTATATTTTTGTATATTTCCTTGAACGCTTGAACAAAACCCTTCTTGCACAAACTTCTATGCGTAATGCAAGGCTAGATAGACAATGGATTCATGCGTTAAGAGCCGGTTATTTCTTTCAACTTACTAAAAAAGGCCTTTTTCCTATCTGAGTTAATTCCCCAATCGACAGGCACACTTTGATATCCGGCTTCAAAGCCTTCATCTTTCATTCTGAAATCAAAATATCCCCAGGAAGCATATGACTTTATCGCTTGTGTCAGGTTATTGGTATCCGCCTCAAAATTGAAATGATCATCTTCATTAAAAAGGATAGGTTTCGTGGAGTACCCTTCCACTATTCTAGTCTCAGCTACCATTTTTGATATTTTCAAAGGATCTCCAACACCATTCCCATGTAGTAATAAAAAATCGGATGCTTTTACGACATTGGGTTTAGGAATCTGTCCACCTCCATAACTTGTACTTACCAGTAATCGGTATCCATTCCTCGTGTTTTGCTTAACCCTGTTTATTAGTTCATGAATTCTTTCCGGCTGAAGTATTTCATGATCATATCTAACATTGCATTCGTTATTCAGTTCAACGAGAATATTTTTATAACCCTGATCAAGGATCCAATTGGTAATATTGTCCACTGCCCGAATCACAGCCTCCTCATTTTCAAGGTATTGATCCTGCCCAAAATAGAAATAACCCAAAATAACTACCATTCCGAGGCGGTTGGCTTCATTAAGTATGCTTGTGAGCCTTTCTAGATAAGCTGGACGAAATTCTCCCTTTTCATCAAATGCGGAGTTGATCCAATCTTTATTCCCATATCCCATCGGACTACCCCCTTGCAGGTTCAAAGTAAAGGCTAGTAAACCGTGACTTTTCCAATCCCTCATTGAGGATACAAACTCATTGGTATTTCGCTCTGGGTCCCACTGATCAGTATCCGGATAATTGAAACGACCTCTGGTCTCTGGGTTTAGGTCATCAAAAATCCCCTGAACCATTCTTGAATTAAAAAGCAATCCTTCGATCTTGTTCCCCTCCCAAAAGCGACCCTTATAGGTCAACTCATTATTGATAAGGAACTGGTCACCTTCGATGGTGACTTCTGTTCCCTCCAGCTGACTTACCTTGGAATTACAGGATAAAAAGAATCCAAATATTAGCAGCAATGAAAACCTGTATATGATCATATATTGTGTTATTACACACTAAATATAACCAATCACTTAAAACAGATCAATCTTTCTTTTGTCTCTTACGTTCATGCTCCAGTAATAAAATCTTACGGAGTCGGATAGATTTTGGAGTTACTTCCACGTATTCATCCTTTCCTACATATTCCATAGCCTCCTCAAGCGAGAACTTCACAGCTGGTGCAATAGATGCTTTGTCATCTGAACCAGAGGCACGCACATTGGAAAGTTTTTTAGTCTTAGTCACATTAAGTGTTAGATCATCCACACGTGTACTCTCACCAATAACCTGACCCTCGTAAATCTCTTCCATTGGATCAATGAAAAAGGTCCCACGATCCTGCAGCTTATCTAATGAATACGCAATAGCAGTACCAGTTTCCATAGCTATCAGGGCGCCTTTTCTTTTCCCTTGAATTTCACCTTTCCATGGTTCATATCCATTAAATCGGTGACTTACTACAGCCTCACCTTCAGTGGCTGTAAGAATAGGGTTTGTAAGGCCTATCAATCCTCTGGCAGAAATTTTCAGTTCCAGGTTGACACGGTCATCTTTTTTCTCAATATTTAAAATGTCTCCTTTTCTTTGGGTCACGATCTCTATGACCTTGCCCGAGAAAACCTCTGGAACATTAACAAACAGCAATTCAACAGGCTCGTGTTTAAAGCCATCAATTTCCTTTATTACTACCTGAGGTTGTCCTAACTGTAGCTCGTAACCTTCTCTTCGCATAGTTTCGACCAGGATAGCCAAATGAAGAATACCTCTTCCGTAAACTATCATTCTGTCAGGAGAATCCGTATCCTCAACCTTCAAAGCAAGATTTTTTTCTGTTTCTTTTAACAGTCTATCACGCACATGTCTGGAGGTAACATATTTTCCTTCTTTACCAAAAAATGGAGAGTTGTTGATGGTAAACATCATACTCATCGATGGCTCATCAACACTAATCGGCACTAACGCCTCGGGCTCTTCTGCATCTGCAATGGTATCTCCAATATCAAATTGGTCAAGACCTAAGACAGCAACGATTTCCCCTGATTGAATCTCTTCTTTCGTTTTAATCTTCCCTAATCCTTCAAAGAGATAAAGTTCTTTGACATTAGATACATGAATTTGTCCATCTCGTTGAACAAGACTTACCCGATCTCCTGCTTTTATGCTCCCTCGATGCACTCTACCTACAGCAATCCTACCTGTATAGGAAGAATAGTCTAGAGAACTAATTTGTAGTTGTAATGTACCTGGGTTTGGCTTGGGAGGATCAATATGCTTGATAATCATGTCCAACAGATAAGTGATATCAGTTGTAGGTGTCTTCCAATCTTCACCCATCCATCCGTTTTTAGATGATCCATAAACTACAGGGTAATCTAATTGCTCTTCCGTCGCATCCAGTGAAAACATCAAGTCAAACACTTTTTCATTGGCATCTTCAGGGTTACAATTAGGCTTGTCTACTTTGTTTACCACCACAATAGGCTTCAACCCCATTTCCAGGGCCTTTTGCATCACAAACCGTGTTTGTGGCATAGGGCCTTCAAAAGCATCTACGAGTAATAATACTCCATCTGCCATGTTCAAAACACGTTCCACTTCACCTCCAAAATCAGAGTGACCTGGAGTATCTATAATGTTTATTTTTTCATCTCCGTATCTAACCGAGACGTTTTTCGAAAGGATGGTAATACCCCTCTCCTTTTCCAGGGTATTCGAATCGAGGATTAGCTCCCCTACTTCCTCATTATCTCTGAATAATTTAGACTGATGAAGAATCCTATCTACTAATGTGGTCTTGCCATGGTCTACGTGGGCAATGATGGCTATGTTTCTAATGCTCATGATTTCTGTAAAAGGACGCAAAAGTAGTCTTTACTTTTTGCAATTCCACAGTTACATGTAGTTAAGGTTGAATAATATCCTTCTGCCCCACAAACTAAAAAAGCAAACTGCCCCGATAAAAAAATATTGCAGTAAGTAAAAACATCACTTACAAGCTCCATTCACAGCTTATTCTTTCATTTTTACAGTAAATGGCCAGCCCGTAAACTGACTGGCTGCTCCAGTAGTGACATCAACATCCCTTGGCCAGCATTCGAAGGTGACTTCATTTTCTGTTTTATCAAACCTAATCAATCCATAACCACCTCCACTTGAAGGACTTTCAGGGTTTACATAGGCATGCATCGTTATTTTGTTGTCGAACCCATCCTTGTATTGCCCGGTCCATGGTAACACATCATTGGAATTCTTACCGGGCTTCTCATCTTCTGGCCACCACCATCTGCTGTAATAGTTATTCACGATAGCGGGAACTACAAAGGCCCATGGGCCGTCATCATACTCCTTGATTCCGTGCTTAATGACTGTTGCCAGGTGCTGATCTCCGGCAATGTGGACTGCGTTGGCCTCCTGGATTTTTTCTAATGCTTTGTTTCTTCCAGTCTGGGGCCATCCATTCGAATCCATATCAGCATGGAGTCTATTTTCTTTCTGACCATGAAGGTGAGCTCCACCACAAAAGCCAGTTTGAGATAATACAGCCTTCATGGCTACGCCGTCAGTTTCTTCTGCCCAGTTGTCCAAAAACAATAATTGTCGATCACCCAATAATTTAAGGCCAGAAACATCTACAGTAGACGGATCATAATTCGGGTCCCTGATATGATCTGGTCTTGGGCCGATCTGTGGGATTTTCCCTTCCGGACCAGATTTAAATTTACGATCCTCAATAATCGCAAAGTCCACACCACCAATAATCAGGTTGGTGTAATAGACACCTATCCCCTGACCTATGGTTGATGGGTCATAAGGATCCGGAAGATGAGAGGTCTGACACCTCTCTACCATTTTCACATATTCATGATGGTAAAAATATCCCCCATCGCTTCCAGCTGAGGAGGAAGCCTTTTTACCACTTTCACCCCATAAGTTTCCTTGTCCTATGTCATGATCATCCGGTATTGTTACACAAGGGCGATTCCTGAAGATTTCTCTGAATTGCATACCAAATTTTAACCATGCAGCGGTATGCTCCTTATGATCATAAGACTGATCGCCAGTGAAGAAAATAAGATCAGGATCCTGAAAATTAATATTTCGAACATAATTTTCTCTGTCTCCTCTATCTCTATTGCTATTACACGACATGGCTGCCACAGAAATCTCTCTTTTGTCTTTAGGGTTTTTCCTGATCAGTCCTTCGAATGTCGCTGATTCTCCGTGTAAAATACGATAAGAAACATCCTGAGTGTCATCCCACTTAGGTACCTCAAACGTCGCCGACCACCCCAAATCATTCACATTAGCTGTTGCAACCTGTTTCCAGCCCTCCTGATTAACTTCCAGACGTACTTTCCTATCCTCATATGGATATAATGGAAACAGCTGAGCTGTCAGTTTGAGCTTATTGGCTGACACAGTATAGATACCAAATGCTACAACCTCATCTCTGGGTACATCCAGTTTAATAATTGGATTTTCTGATCTGTTCCACCAGTCATTTGTAGCAAGGGTATCCAAATCCTGAAAAGGAGCCATAACCAATGGCACCATACTTTGCTTGTCAGGTTGTTTGGGAGACGAACAATTTATCAGGAATAATAAGCTGAAGCATAGTGGAGATAGATATCGCATAAAATTAGTTGATTATTGGAATCTCAAATATGCGATAAATAAAAGTTTCATTCAACAAATTGACGGTAATGATCATAACGATCGAAAATCTGCCTGACGTAGGTATGAGGTTCGATACCTCTAACATAACCATACTTGATAAACGGCTGGTTATAGACATTAGGATAACTAAGATCCAAAATCATCTCTTCAACATTATCATCCCAAACAGAAGAAATTAACTCTTCTTCATCTGCTAACCTTTGGGCGTCAATCACATGATAGGGACCGCAATTGTATGCTGCCATGGTAAATTTTAACCGTTGAACCGAGTCTTCTACTGATTCAAACTTTTTCCACAACTGTCTTAAATATTTAGTGCCTCCCCGAATATTTTCATTAGGGTCTGATACATCCTTGATGCCCAATTCTTTTGCAGTTGATGGCATCACTTGCATCAAACCTTCAGCATCAGCCCAGGAATTGGCTTTTGGCTCGAACCTGGATTCCTGATAAATCAGAGAAGCCAACAACCTCCAGTCCCATCCAATTTCTTTCGAATATTTTTTTATGATCTCATCGTATTGACTTATCCGGTTATTATTCAAACTATAAAAGTCACTCTTTACCCGCTGCCTGAAGTTTCTTTCATTTTTAAAATACTTATTGTAGATCACATAGTAATCCACTTCATCTTTCATCGTAGCCAACCATTCATTCGTAGTTTCTAACAATTCTGGAGAATTAGCTCTTACTGCCCAGGCAATTCGCTGAGAAAAGCTGATCGGAACTTCAATGTTTAAGATAGGGTAGAAAGAAGCATTGATATTAGCAATGTTATTGTCGGCCACCGTATACTTGATCTCTCCATCCACGACCATTTTTATGATTTCATCGGTTGATAAACCTCCGGGTAAGGGGTCAACAATGATCTCCCCACCTATTTCTCTGGAAAGATTTGATAGCCGTTCAAAATAGGAGGAGTTCTTTCGAACAGATACGGTGTCACCAATTAACTCAATAGCATCGTGCACCAGTGCCTTTTGAATTTCACTCCATTTCATGTCACGCCAATTGTCTGGCTGCTTTTGAACAAGCACCTGGTGAGTGAGGTATAAGTAATCCGTGAAACTGACCTGCTCTTGCCGCTCTGCAGTTACCGTAAGGCCATGAGCCACCAAGTCCACCGACCCATCATTTACTTTATATAACAAGCTGTCTATATCATTGGCTACTACGATCTCCAATTCCACATCCAGGTACTCGGCGAATCTTTTGAGTAAGTCATACTCAAAACCCATCGTTTGGCCGCGATACAAAAAATAACTGGTACTGCTGTAGATAGTCAAAACCTTCAATTTCCCATCTTCTTTGATTTGGGCTAAATCTCTTTTTACTTCAGGCTTAGTATTAGCAACTGATTGCTCTTCGGGCTGGGAGCATTGGATCATCAGCGTACTGAGTAAAATAATGAATAGAACAGTTTTTTTTCTAGCGATTATCGATGTGATCATAGGTTAATTTAACACCTTAATTCCAGTATTGTTATTTTCATCCATTGAATGAGAATTATTTCATTTTGAAATACCCATTCTCAAAATGAGAATTCATCGCTGAAATCAAAATCATAAAGCATTGATATTCAGTAGTTAAAGAAATTCCACGACACAGGCATGACTTTGGCACATATCATGCCTCAAGGTATAATTATCAACAAATCAAAATATATATGAGACTTCAAATAATTGGATTGTTTTTATCAGCCATATTTCTTCTTGCCAGTTGTAATGACAATGACAGCATGAGTGGAATAAAAGAATCAGCCTATGTGAAATTCAAGCTGGTTGATGACCCGATCGCTTATGACGCGGTACTTATTGATGTTGTTGGCTTGGAATATAAAATAGAAGCTGATGATGAGCATGAAGACGAAGAGAGTAACAGCGAAAGTGATGACGAAGAATCAGAGTCTGAAAGTGAAGATGATGAAAGTGGTAGAATCGCCGATGATGGAAAGGATAAAGAGGACGATGACGAAAATGAGGGAGAATGGGTTTTTGTTGACATTGAGCCTATGGTATATGACGTACTTCAACTGCAAAATGGCGCTGAGGCCCTTCTCGCAGATTCCGAAATACCTGCAGGAGAATTGAAAGCAATTAGATTAATTCTGGGCGATAATAACAAAGTTGTCATCGAAGGCGATACGATAGATTTAATGGTTCCGTCAGGAAGCTCTTCTGGACTTAAAGTGAAAATTGATGCTGAAATTGAATCCGGAGAATTTTATGATGTAGTTATTGATTTTGTTGCATCAAAGTCAATTGTTAAGACAGGGAACGGAAAATATTTGCTAAAGCCTGTCGTAAAAGTAACTTTAGTACAAGACGATGATCCTTATGGTAGCATAAGTGGAGTCATAACTCCAGTTGACCTTATTTCGGAAGTACATGCCATCAATGCTAGTGAGGATACAATATCTACGACACCTCAAGAAGATGGCACGTTTCTATTAGATTTATTGCTTCCCGGAACATATTCAGTTGTAATAGAACCTGCTGATGATTCTGGTTTCAGTGACTTTACACTTGAAGATGTAGTGGTTAAGGAAGAAGAAATTACTGAATTGGAAAATGTAAATTTCGAATAAGCTTTTCATAAATAAAAGCATCCAAAACCCTCAGTTCTTCCTAATGAACTGAGGGTTTTTTATGGATTAAAAACAATCAACACATTTCACTTCTAGTCAAGGAGTATTTTGTATTTATTAAAACAATCCTTAGCCTAGATTGTAAGACTTGTATAAATCAAACAACAACAAAATGACTCTTACATCAACTAATCTAAATATTGAACATGATGCAGAACATCACATGTTTTACATTAAGGTTAAAGGTGGTAGTGCAGAATTGATCTATGATAAACATGCAGATGACTACCTTGATTTCAAAAGCACTTATGTGCCAGAAGCTTCCAGGGGTTTTGGAATTGCCGGAAAACTTGCAGAGCACGCCCTAATTTTCGCCAGGCAAAATCAATATAAGGTAAAGCCGACGTGCCCTTTCATCAAGGATTACATCGACAAAAATCCTGAGTATAAAGCGCTTACTTTTGAATGACCTTTTCTCCTTCTAATCTGTCAGGCTTTGGGAAATACCTGATGCCTGAGTATCTGACATAGCTATCGAAAACCTCTGGGTCAGGGCCTATCACCCTTGGATCTCCGGATTTCTGTAGTTCTGCCATCAGCTTACCTTTCAAGCGGTCTTCAATTTCTTTATAATCAGGGTTGCCAACCAGGTTATTCAGGCAATAAGGATCTTTTTCTACATCAAAAAATTCAAATTCTGACCGCTTAGCAAGGGCCAGCTCAAAGAAGGGTTTGATGTCCTCATCCTCATAATGTTCAAGCATATACGTTTTAGTAGGACAATCATCAATATCAGTAAAAGCAGATTGCCTCAGGTATTCTCCTGACTCATCTATTCCATACATGGGTAATAATTCAGTGGTATCCTCAGGGTTAAGTCGTTGGGGAGCACCCGCTGGCCACCTTTCAGGCTTAATATTCCAGGTAAATAAATAATCGCCATCGCTAATAATTCGTTGAGGGAATCCCCAATTCAGGTAGCGTGAAGAAGAATGTCTTTCACGTCCGGAAAATGCATACTGCTTTGACTCACTCACATCTCCCTCCGTATCAGCTCGTAAAATATCTACAATGCTCTTACCAGAAATCGGCAGCATGCCTTCCTGGCTAGTCTCTGTCAGTTCCAAAATCGTAGGGGCAAGATCCGCGAAACCAATCGGGTCGGTTACCTTTCTGCCTCCCGGAAAATCTTTAGGATACCTAATCGCCATTGGCACATGTACACCATATTCGTACCCATTGGATTTAGCTCTTGGAAAAGCCATGCCATTATCCGCAGTAACAATCACGATGGTATTTTCAAGCTCTCCTTTCTCTTCCAGATATTCAAGCATCCTTTGAAGGTGCAGATCAAACCATTCAATTTCTATGGCATAGTCTAACAGATCACCCCTAATTATATCATTGTCAGGTAAAAAGTCAGGCACTTGAACAGAAGATAATTTTTTATCAAACCTTTTCCAGGAGTCTTGCTCAAAACCTCTATGAGGTTCTCTAGCCCCGTACCAAAAAAAGAATGGCTTATCCTCGCGGACACTGTCCATAAAATACTTGAAGTTTTCATAATAATTAGCGTCACTAATTCCATCCGCCCAGGGCTGCTCACCAGACTCATTATTATAGGTTATTTGGCTATGCTCAATTCCTCCTGCATCAGTAGCTCTCCATAATGAATCCGCTTCACTGCGTGCATATCTAAAAGGGCTTACACCTTTACCTGTCCTACCGGTTATATATCCATTATTTGATAGCAAGTCTATGAAAGGCACGTATTTTTTCATCCATGAAGAGGCATGTTGTCCTGCTTGTTCATTCTGCCAATGATGTCTGCCTGTTACAATAGCACTTCTTGATGGCGCACATCCGGGAGACCCTGAATAGCAATTGGTGAATAAAATACCTTCTTCAGCCACCCGATCAAAGGCTGGTGTTTGGATAAACTCACATCCATTAAAGCTGGTATGCGCAAAAGATTGGTCGTCACTAATTGCGAAAAGAATATTTGGCCTTTTTTGTTTGGCCTGCTCCTGACATCCAAATGAAAAGGCGGTCAATATCAATATGAGGTAAGTGGTCGTATTTAGGCTGGTAAGTGTCATGTTATCAAAAGAAATAAAGAATTTGGTCTCATTAGATAAAAAAATGAAATATTTTTAATTTACTTCACTCAGCCGGCGACTAAATACAATTTGTGCTAATCTGTCAAATTATATTAAAGAATTTTCATGTTTATGCTTACGCTTATACATCTATTTAGAAAAAGTAGAGAAAAATGAAATTTGTTTCTGAGTATTCTAGTTATACTTTTGTAACTCAATTTTAAACGCACCAAAATTTAATATCATGTCAAAAATCAAAATCGGAATAAATGGTTTTGGTAGAATCGGAAGACTTGTTTTCCGAGTAGCTGTAAACAAACCAAACATCGAAGTTGTAGGAATTAACGACCTGATCGATGTCGATTACATAGCCTATATGCTAAAATATGACTCTACTCACGGCAGGTTTGACGGGGAGGTAGAAGTAAAAGATGGTAAACTCGTTGTGAATGGAAAAGCCATCAGAGTTACTTCAGAAAGAAATCCTGCAGACCTAAAGTGGGGTGATGTAGGTGCTGATTATGTTGTTGAATCTACAGGCTTGTTCTTAACAAAAGAAAAGGCAGAAGGTCACATTCAGGCAGGAGCCAAAAAAGTAATCATGTCTGCACCATCTAAAGATGATACGCCAATGTTTGTGATGGGCGTTAACCACAAGACCTATACCTCGGACATGAAATTTGTTTCAAATGCTTCTTGTACAACAAACTGTCTGGCACCAATCGCCAAAGTTTTAAATGACAGTTTTGGCATTGATTCTGGTTTGATGACAACTGTGCATGCGACTACTGCCACACAAAAAACAGTGGACGGACCATCTGCCAAAGACTGGAGAGGAGGACGTGGTGCGGCTCAGAACATTATTCCTTCCTCTACGGGAGCAGCTAAAGCTGTGGGTAAGGTTATCCCAGAACTTAATGGTAAACTAACAGGAATGTCATTCAGAGTTCCAACACCTGACGTTTCTGTTGTTGACCTTACTGTCAACCTCAAGAAGTCTACTAGCTACGAAGAAGTGAAAAAAGTCATGAAGGCTGCTTCTGAGGGAGAGTTAAAAGGAATTCTTGGATATACCGAAGATGATGTGGTATCTAACGACTTTTTAGGAGACAGCAGAACTTCCATCTTTGATGCGGGAGCGGGTATCCAATTAACTGATACATTTCTGAAAGTTGTTTCCTGGTACGACAATGAGTGGGGTTATTCCACAAAAGTTGTTGAACTGGTTGAATACATTGATTCGGTAGGATAATATATTAAATCAGGATAAAATGCTTTTAAAGCCACTGAAGTTTCGGTGGCTTTTTTTGTGCGTTGATTTAAATAAAACCGCTGTTCGTATATAATTTAAATTACGATTAAACCTTCGGGAATTGGTGACGTCTAAGAGTTATACATTGAAAATAAAAAGACTATTAAAATGAAAACTCTAACTAAAATCACAGCAATTTTCACCTTCGCGTTATTTCTTTCAACTGCCTCCTTCGGAGAATCTCCAAGACTAACTGATGAGCAAAAAGTAATCTTAGCAACCAACAGAGCACAGAGCCATGAAAACTTTCACGATTTTCATGCTGTATTAAATGTATTTCAATTAGCTATTCTTGAAACTCCTGAACTATCTAAAAAAGAGAAGAAAGAAGCTTTGGAAGCTACATTAACATTGGAGCAAGAAGCACTTCTGGAAGCTCACCAAGTTTTGGAAAGAGCCATGAAGGAAGATTTTAAGCGTACACTTTCTGATGGACAAAAAGCGGAAATATTGAAATCACGCAAGCAACGTATCCATTCCTAAGATAATTATAAGTCAATGGTATTGGGTGATCGTAATGACATCCAGTACCATTGATGTTCTATCACATAATTTTGACTCCAGATTTTTCCATTTCAACAATCGCTCGCTCAAAATCTCCGGGGTTCATGTTTACTGCACGTGTTCCTTCTTTTAATACCCAGGTCTTAAATCCAAATTCATTTACCGCATCTAAGGCCGTAAATTTGAGGCAATAATCTGCTGCCAGACCTACACAAGTCACCTCATCTACTTGCTGGCTCAATAAATACTCGCCCAGACCCGTTGACTTTCTATGCCCATTATCATAAAGTCCACTGTAACTATCAATATGAGCATCTCTTCCCTTGTGAAAAATCTTCTGCAAACGATATAGGTCAAGTCCAGGTGAAAATTCTGCTCCTTTAGTATGCTGAATGCAATGATCCGGCCACAGGATCTGATCCAGACCATCTAACTTGATGACCTCCCCTATTTCCTTACCGGAATGATTGGAAGCAAAGCTTCCATGGTCTTTTGGATGCCAGTCCAGGGTTGCTACTACCAGATCAAAATTATCCATGATGCTGTTTACGAAAGGAATAATTTGATCTCCATCTTTTACCTCCAATGAACCCCCTGGCAAAAAATCGTTCTGAATATCTACAAGAATTAATGCATGCATGACAAAGTATGTTTTATTGGTTTCTGAATATTAGAATCAATGCAGATCTGCGATCAAATAGTTGTGGTTCCAATCCAACAGGATAAACATGCGGATTGACGAGCCTTCTGCTTGAGCTATCTAATAATTGCCTTTGTTCCTGGTGGAAAGTCCTCGTCTCTGAATACTCAGGGATTTTATAAGTCAGTTTCCCTGCATCAAATACTTTCATCAGTAAATCCTTAAACACAGTGTTGCTGGTAAATTTCTTGCTCTTTGTAAAGTCATCAGGCGCTACAATCCTGTACTCTTCCAGTTGATCTCGTTCATCGTAGATCATATCACCGGCCATTTTCTCATTGAGATAAAACCTTCGCACATTTAGTAATCCGGGAATATTGATCTTAATATTCTGCTCAGATAGCTTGATCTTTTCTACCCATTCACCATGGTCATTTTTTATGGCTGCCATCTTATACACCTGCCCCAATGCAGGCTGATCGTAAGAGGTGATTAGCTTTGTCCCAACACCCCACATGGTAATTTTTGCTCCCTGATCCTTTAATGTTGTAATCAGGTATTCATCGAGGTCGTTGCTTCCAACAATCTGGGTCTCGTTCAGCCCTGCCTGATCTAGCAATTTCCTGGATTGCGCGCTGAGGTAAGCCAGGTCACCACTGTCTACCCGGATTGCCTTTAATATTCTTCCTTTTGCTTTTAATTTCTTTCCAACCTGAATCGCCTTCCTGACTCCTTCAAGCGTATTGTAAGTATCCACCAACAGCACAGAATTACCCGGCATTACCTCTATGTAAGATTCAAATGCTTCAAGTTCACTTTGAAAAGCCATCACCCAACTATGAGAGTGAGTCCCTGAAAGTGGAATTCCATAAAGCTTCCCCGCCAAAACATTGGATGTGGAATGACATCCGCCAATATACGCTGCCAAACTACCAGATAATGCCCCGTCTATTCCTTGAGCTCTCCTCAAGCCAAATTCCATTACGGGCTCATCTCCTGTCGCAGAGGTGATACGAGAAGCCTTCGTGGCGATAAGTGCAGCATGACCAATGATCGTTAAAAGCGGAGTCTCCAGCAGCTGACACTGAATGAGTGGGCCTCTTACCCTAACAACAGGTTCATGAGGAAAAATCAGTGAGCCATCAGGCTGCGCATCGATCGTACATTCAAACCTGAGGTTTTGAAGATAAGAAAGGAATTCATCATCAAAAAATAGCTGACCATCCCCATCCCTCAAGGAACGCAAATACGCGATATCACTTTCCGAAAACTTGAAATTATTTAAATAATCAATCACCTGGCTCAAGCCTGCCATTACCGTATAACCTCCTGCAAATGGATTGCTACGAAAAAAAAGATTGAACACAGCCTCTCGGTCGCCCATGCCTTTTTTAAAGTATCCATATGACATTGTCAGTTGATAAAAATCTGTCAGCAGACTCAATGATTCACGATATAAATTTGTAAGGTTATTCATCATTCCTTAGGTAAAGATCGGAATTTAGGATGGTAAGTTTTACTTTTTGAATACGACATTGGCAATAACTCCCACCAATACCAGTCCCATCCCTATATAAGTCATAAAATTAAATTGCTCTCCGAAGATTAAAAAACCAAAAGCGAGCACGTAGATAATTCCTGTATAATTAATAATGGCCACTTTAGAGAGCTCTTCAGTTTGATAGGATTTTGTCATAAAAAATTGTGCGACTTGTGTTAAAATTCCTACTAAAACCAGAAATAACCAGTCCCACCCATTTGGCTGCACCCAGACCTGAGTAGACCAGACCCCGGCTATTGGCAATGTAACCAAGGGGAAATAAAATATGATAACCAAAGGGTGCTCAGAAGTTTTTAAGACTCTAATAAAATTATAGGCAAGGCCACTAAAGACGGTAGAAGTAATACCGATGATTAAATGAGTAAACGAAATTCTAGTGTCAAAACCAGTGATTGTTATTACCCCAATAAAGCTAATCAGGAAAAAAAGCCACTGAATGGGCGCTACACGTTCATGAACTAAAAAGATGCCAAGTATGGCAGCAAATATTGGAGAGAGATAAAGAACGGTAGCAGCAGCTGCCAACGGGATCTGTTGGAGCAGACCAAAGTAAAGCACTAAGGCTGCTGCACCAGCACTGCCTCTTAATAGTAAGATCTTCTTATTTTTCCCCCAGACACTAACCTTTTGCTTACGGAGCAGATAGACACAAATAACCAACGAAATGAGTGATCTGAAAAGGATGATTTCTATAGGCGGGATATGAGAAAGCACCTTTACACAAACTTTCATCAGACTAAAAGTAAAGGTAGCAATCAGCATGAACCTTACTCCCTGAGAAATTTTCATGTAAAAATAATTCCGTCTTTAATTTCGATTGTTCTGTCTGCTGCTGCTGCCAGAGATTCATTATGCGTAACAATCACAAACGTTTGTCCAAGCTTATCTCGTAGGTCAAAAAAGAGTTTGTGAAGTTCATCTGCATTCCTCGAATCCAGGTTTCCGCTAGGCTCATCAGCAAAAATGATGGCTGGGTTATTGATCAATGCCCTAGCAACAGATACCCTTTGTTGCTCACCTCCTGATAGCTCAGATGGTTTATGATTATGTCTCCCTTCAATCCCCAATAATTGCAAAAGCTCCAAAGCTCGCTTTTTCACTTCTTCAGAAGGCCTGTTGCCAATCAATCCGGGAATCATGATATTTTCCAGTGCACTAAATTCTGGCAGCAAATTATGAAACTGGAAAATGAAACCAATTTCGCTGTTTCTGAATTCAGACAATTGCTGCTGGTTCAAGCTCGTGATCATGGTATCAGCAATCTTCAAAGATCCTTTATCTGCATTATCCAGTGTGCCAATAATATGTAACAAGGTGCTTTTTCCTGCACCAGAGGCCCCAACAATGGAAACAATTTCCCCTTTATTGATTTCTACATCAATACCCTTCAGTACCTGAAGACTACCATAAGACTTATATATCCCTTGTGCACTAAGCATGCAGCAAATATATAGATAGGGAACAGATGGTCAACCAAATCATCAAAATCCTTGAATAAACAAGTACGATGTTCTAGATTCGCTTTAAAATCCCCTATATATGAATATTCACGAATATCAGGCAAAAGAAATTTTAAAGAGTTACGGAGTTAAAATTCAGGAAGGAATTGTAGCAGATACTCCGGAAAAAGCACAGGAAGCTGCAAAAGAGCTTAATAGAGAGACTGGAACTTCCTGGTATGTAATCAAAGCACAAATCCATGCTGGTGGTCGTGGGAAAGGCAAAGTCAAGGAAACAGGATCCAATGGGGTAGTTCTGGCAAAAAGCTTTGACGAGGTAAAACCTAAAGCCGAAGCAATTCTTGGTGGCACATTGGTTACACATCAGACTGGCGAAACTGGCAAGAAAGTAAATAAAATACTGATCGCTCAGGATGTATATTATCCTGGTGAATCTGAACCTAAAGAATATTATTTATCAATTCTTTTAGACAGGGCAAGTGGCCAAAATGTAATTATGGCCTCTACAGAGGGTGGAATGGATATTGAAGCAGTAGCTGAGCAAACCCCCGAAAAAATCGTAAAGGAATGGATTGATCCTAAGGTAGGATTACAAGGATTTCAAGCCCGAAAAGTTGCTTTTGCCCTTGGGCTTGAGGGTAACGCATTTAAGGAGATGGTCAAGTTTATCTTCTCCCTATACAAAGCTTTCATTGGCATCGATGCATCGATGTTTGAAATCAACCCTGTGTTGAAAACTTCTGATGATAAAATTCTCGCAGTTGACTCAAAAGTGGATATTGATGAAAATGCATTATTCCGTCACAAAGACCTGGCAGAATTAAGAGATATCACAGAAGAAGATCCTGCAGAAGTAGAAGCTGGTCAATCTGGCCTGAGTTATGTCAAACTAGACGGTAATGTAGGATGCATGGTTAATGGGGCTGGTCTAGCCATGGCTACCATGGACATGATCAAACTTTCCGGAGGAGACCCTGCCAACTTCCTTGATGTAGGAGGTGGAGCGAATGCCCAAACAGTAGAGGCAGGTTTCAGGATCATTCTAAAAGACCCCAACGTAAAAGCTATTCTTATCAATATTTTCGGAGGAATCGTAAGGTGTGACCGTGTAGCAAATGGTGTGGTAGAAGCATACAAGAAGATTGGTGAAATCAATGTACCTATCATTGTGAGACTTCAAGGAACCAATGCTGAAGAAGGCGCTAAAATCATTGAAGAGTCCGGGTTGAAGGTGACTTCTGCCATACTGCTTAAGGATGCTGCAGAAAAAGTAAAGCAGGTATTGGCCTGATAAGTACAACAGCCCAACATGATGATTGCCGTTCACCCCTGATTTGTCGGCGAAGTGGTTCCATTGTAGTTAACATGAGAACACGTATTTTTATTCAGAAATACTAACCACTATTTATACTATGAAAAAGTATTACCTAATCATGATATTGGCCTGTGTGTTGTTTAATGCCTGTCAGCAAGGTTCGCAACGCGGAGAATCTACAGGGAATCCTATCCTCGTAAAATTGAACGAACCCATCCAGTTTGCTCAAATGACTCCTGAATATATTCAGGAGTCATTTGACCTTTCTAAAACTGAAATGGCCAAATCAATCGATAAAATTGTAGACGTTCAGGACTCAACGAGAACTTATGAAAATACAATGGTTGAATTTGATAACCTATATGATGAGTTGTCAATCAGATATTCTATTGTCTACTTAATGGGGTCTACACATCCGGATTCAGCAACCCGTGAAACTGCAATAAAAGTTCGAAATGATTTTGCACAATTGTTTAACGAACTTACGCTGAATGAAGACCTTTATAAGGCAGTTAAAAGTTACAGTTTAACAGAGGAAGCCATTAGCCTGGATGGCCCCAAAAAAAAATTCCTGGAGGAAGCTATCATAGATTTTGAACGCAATGGATTTGCCCTGGGAGTCGAACAACGAGAGACATTAAAGGGACTTTTGAATGAGTTGTCTTCTATCGGCAATGAATTCAATACCAATATTGCAAATTACGAAGACTTTCTAATTTTAGATGAATCTGAAATGGAGGGTCTATCAGATGACTTCAAAAACAGCCATCGGCAGGATAATAGAACCTACAAGGTCGGTTTATCCTATCCTGATTACAGACCATTCATGAAAAATGCGACTTCCTCTCAAGCTCGTAAAAAACTATTTTACAAATATAACAACCGAGCTGCTGATACCAACCTGGGGGTCTTGAATAACCTGCTGGTTAAAAGGGAAGAAATGGCCAACCTTTTAGGTTACGAAACATTTGGTGAATACCAGACAGAAACACGCATGGCGAAAAACCCGAAGACTGTTTGGGAGTTTGAGTCAAAACTCACCACAAGCCTTAGGCCTAAAGCTGAAAAAGACTATCAGGAATTATTAGATTTCCAAAAATCTCTGGGTTTCGATAAAGATAAAGTTGACTCATGGGATGCGAGTTATCTTTCTGAAGAACTCTTATCAAAAAACTATGGTGTAGATGAGGAAGAAGTGAGACAATACTTTCCCATGAAAAATGTCAAAGAGGGACTTTTTAGCATCACCCAAAAACTTTTTGGTGTCACTTATCAAAAAGTAGAAAATCCATCAGTCTGGCATCCGGATGTAGAATTATATGAGGTAATGGATAATGGGAAATTGATTGGTCGGTTTTACCTGGACTTATTTCCACGTCCAAATAAGTATAATCATGCTGCCTGTTTTCCCCTGGTTTCATCTAAAGCCACAGACAATGGATATCAAGTACCTGTGGCTACATTGGTTTGTAATTTCACTGAGCCTACAAATGACAAGCCTTCTTTAATGACTCACTCTGAAGTCAACACTTTTTTTCACGAATTTGGCCATGTATTACACAACATGCTATCTAGAACTACACTTGGATATCAGGCAGGCACGAGTGTCGCCCGGGATTTTGTAGAAGCTCCATCACAGATTTTTGAGAACTGGGTCTGGAACTATGAGTCACTCAGCCTTTTTGCCAGGCACTACAAAACCGGTGAGCTATTGCCAAGACCTCTTTTTGATAAAATGCTGGCGACTAAAAATGTCTTGTCAGGCATACAAAATCTCCAACAGGTATTTTATGGGTCTTATGACATGACGCTCCATGATCGCTTCGATCCTTTGGGAGAAAAAACAACAACAGACGTATTGAAGGAACTTCAGAACTCCATCACCTTGTATGAATACTTGCCAGGCACACATTTCCAGGCTGCATTCGGTCATTTAAATGGTTACGAAGCCAGCTATTACGGATATATGTGGTCTGATGTATACGCTCAAGACATGTTTTCGAGATTTGAAAAAGAAGGTATTCTAAACCCGGAGGTAGGTAAAGATTACCGTGAAATCATATTGGCGAGCGGATCAGAAGTCGACGAAATGGAAATGTTGAGAAACTTCCTGGGCAGAGAACCCAATGACGAAGCATTTGTTAATTCACTGGGACTGGAATAACATTTATCTATTTAATACAACAAAATCATCATGTTTTTAAGAATATTAAATATTCTCCTCACCGGAATGATCCTTTTTTCATTTTCGTGTCAAGACAAGGAAAAACAATACACGGCAGAAGAAATAGCGGCCGAATCGAAAAAAGCAAATGCCTTTTTTGAAAAGTCTTATAACGAACGTGTAGATCGATCCCCCATGGAACAGAGTTATCTGGGGATCAAGAAAGATTATGGTAAATGGAACGATATTTCTGATGAAAATGCCCAAAAAGAGCTGAGTATTACCAAAGAAGAATTGCAATACCTGAAGGATTCAATTAACCCGGACATGCTGGAAAAGCAAACCGGCATCAGTTATCAATTGTTTAAGCAAAACCTTGAAAATGAAATTGCAGATTTCAAGTACAGGTTCCACAATTATCCGGTCAACCAAATGTTTGGCTGGCATTCAGATATCCCCTCCTTTCTAATAAATATCCATGGAGTGACAAGCAAGGCGGATGCAGAGGCATACATCTCTCGTCTAAGTGGTGTGGATGAATTGCTTGATCAGCTCATCATTGGCCTTAAAAAAAGGGAAGAAATGGGTATTATGCCTCCAAAATTTGTCTTCCCAATGGTCATCGATGACAGCAAGAATATCTTGATTGGGGCTCCGTTTGACAATGGAGAGCCCGGCACCATTTTGGCAGATTTTATACGGAAAGTAGTAGCATTGGAAATTGATCCCAACGAAAAAGAAACCCTGATTGCCGCAGCAAAAAAAGAACTATTAAACCATGTGAAACCTGGATATGAAAAACTGATTGCTTTTCTTTCCGATCAGGAGTCCCGCGCAACTACAACTGATGGGGCATGGAAACTACCTGATGGACTAGCTTTTTATAACAATGCATTAAAGAGGACAACCACCACTGACCTTACTGCAGAGGAAATTCATGAGATTGGCTTGAGTGAGGTGGCAAGAATTCATGACGAGATGAGAACGATCATGAAAAAAGTGAATTATCAAGGAGATCTTCAAGCATTTTTTGAATTCCTCCGAACAGACCCTCAGTTTTATTACCCGAACACAGATGCAGGTAAAGAAGACTATCTCGATAGCGCGGTTACCATCATTAATGACATGAAACTACGTCTGGATGAATTGTTTATCACCAAACCAAAGTCAGACATTTTTGTAAAAAGAGTAGAAGCTTTTCGTGAGCAATCAGCGGGAAAAGCATTTTACTCACAACCCGCTCCTGATGGTTCGCGACCAGGCATCTATTATGCAAACCTTTATGATACGAAGAACATGCCCAAATTCGAAATGGAGGCACTAGCTTATCATGAGGGAATTCCAGGACATCACATGCAGATATCTATCGCACAAGAATTGACAGGTATTCCTAAATTCAGAAAGTTTGGGGGATACACAGCATATATTGAAGGTTGGGGATTGTATTGTGAGTTTATCCCTAAAGAAATGGGGTTGTACGCCAATCCTTACTCAGATTATGGACGATTAGCCATGGAACTATGGAGGGCATGTCGCCTGGTGGTAGATACCGGAATCCACCTGAAAAAATGGACCCGGGAAGAAGGTATTGCTTATTACAGCAACAATACCTCAGGTTCTGATCGTGAGTGCAGAAGAATGGTAGAGCGTCACATTGTAATGCCTTCACAGGCTACCGCCTATAAAATCGGAATGCTAAAGATTCTTGAAATAAGAAAAATGGCAAAGGAAAAACTTGGAGACCAGTTTGACATCAGAGAATTTCATGATGTAGTATTGACCAGTGGTGCTTTACCGTTAGATGTGCTGGAAGACCTGGTTAACGAATGGATCGCCTCCAAGTCCTAACCCCTGACTGACAACTCCTATTTCACCGATAGCATTGGAAAAAGTACTCTAATCTCCTCATCAGTAGGCTGTTTTCCATATTCACATATCTGAAACGCTTCGGCCTTTGAAATAGCTGCTGCTTTCTTTGGTCCATACCATTTCTCCAATGACTTTCTGGCCGCTGGAGAGATAGTTGCAGGCCATTTGTCAGTCAACCATTTTTTACGCTCAATTGGATCCTTGGGAACTTCATCGAGATATCCTCCTATCCAGGGTAACCACTCATAAAACTGGGAGACATGCGCATCGAGGCCATCAATTTTCTTACTAAAACTTTCATCTACGCCTATCGCAATGTCTGGCCTAAATGGCTCAGGAGATTGAAATTTATCGTGGGTATATAGAAATACCGGGTTCTTCTTTAGTGGTGGTGTATCCGGAGCAACATTCGGCACAGCCACCATATATGCAGCATCCTGGACCAGTACTCCTGTATATCGATGGTCCGGATGATAATCATTTGGACGAGGAGCTATAACCACATCCGCATTCCATTCCCTGATTCTACGAATAATCTGAAGACGGACGTTTAGGTTTGGAGTTAACTCACCATCATGGTTATCCAATACTTCATACGCTGCAATCCCCAATCGTCTGGCAGATTCTTTTGCCTCTTCCGTTCGCCTAATTGCTAGTATGCCTCCACCCATGCTCTGATGCCCTGCGTCTCCATTTGTAACAGACAAGAACTTCACTGCATGGCCCATAGAGGCGAGTAGCGCAGCTGTCGCACCGGCATCAATGTCACAATCATCAGGATGTGCACCAATGACAATCACCCGTGTAGGCTTATTCTGGGCCTGACTTAAAAAGCAGAACAGAATCAAAAAGAAGGAAAGAATGGAATTTTTCATTTGAAATTTTTAATCATAGACAACTAAACCTATTAGACAATTTAGATGAAACATTAAGCAATTCAAAGTATAAAATGTAAGACATTTAAGGAGAAAATAGCAGGTCGCCAAAACAGATTGAAACTAAATTTGCCTTCTGATAAAAAAAATGATCATGGTTTTGCTCTTTTAACAACGATTCCATTAGTTTTGCTTCAGTAAATGAATAGGAACATCATTGATATCGTCACTACACCAATTATTACACTTGTCGTCGTCACACGAAAACAAGGGGAATGGTGATATCATAAATTGTCCAAAAGATATTATAAAGCGCCATTCCTACCAGAATGGCGTTTTTTTTATTCAGTAGCCTATGTACTACGATAGTAAGACAGAAGTATTTTTAGACGGAAAATGGATCAAAGCCAAAGATGCTAAGGCGAGCCTCTTTGACCAGACGATGCATTACGGTACGGGTGTGTTTGAAGGACTAAGGTCTTACAACAATGGCAATGGGTTTAATATCTTCAAACCCCATGAACACTTCGAAAGGTTCAAGCAATCGGCCGAAAAAATCCATTTGAAAATTCCATATTCAATTGACGAGCTGATTCACATTGCTTATGAGTTAATCACAAGGAATAACCTTACCAATGCTTATATTCGCCCTTTGGTTTTTGCAGGACCCAATATGATGTTATCACCCTCTAATCACATCCATGTATTTATGACTGCCTGGAAGTGGGCCAAATACCCAGGTATTGAGCCCCTAAATGTGATGATTTCATCTTATACCAAGCCAAGCCCAAAATCAATTCCCATTGACGCGAAAATCATTGGTAATTACGCGGCCTTTACCCTGGCCACAGCAGAAGCAAAACATTTGGGGTATGATGAGGCTATCCTCGTAGATCACAATGGATTTGTGGCCGAAGGGCCTGGAAGTAATATCTTTTATGAAAAAGAGGGTAACCTATATACACCAAATCTTGGGAATATCTTTCCTGGAATTACCCGCAAAACCATCATAGAAATTGCAAAAGACCTCAATGTGAAAGTGGTGGAAAAAGACATTAAACCAGAGGATTTATATAAAGCTGATCATGCATTCTTTTGCGGTACCGCATCAGAAGTCACCGCGATTGACTCTATCAATGGGGAACAATTCAAAAAGGATTGGGAAGAGTCCATAGGGTTTGACCTACACATCATGTACCAGCAAAAAGTAAAATTTGACGAATATCAGGGATTGACCATCGTATAAAAATGAAAGATTTAAATAAATACAGCAAAACATTAACCCAGGATCCCAGCCAACCAGGATCTCAAGCTCAACTATATGCCGCGGGTTTAACAGAAGAAGATTTTGCCAAAGCCCAGATAGGCATTGCCAGCACTGGATTTGAAGGAAATCCATGTAATATGCACCTCAATATCCTGGCACACCAGGTGAAGAAGAGTGTGCGTGAAGCTGATCTCGTCGGCCTGATTTTCAATACCATTGGCGTGAGTGACGGTATCTCCAATGGAACTACCGGAATGAAGTATTCACTTGTTTCCAGGGAAGTAATTGCAGATTCTATTGAAACAGTTGTGCAGGCTCAATTCTATGATGGGGTTATCTCGATTGTTGGATGTGATAAGAATATGCCCGGAGCGATGATTGGCATGTCCCGACTCAATAGACCATCTATCCTGGTTTATGGGGGATCAGTAAAGCCTGGAAAATGGAAAGGAGAAGACTTAAACATTGTTTCAGCTTTTGAAGCTTATGGTGAAAAGCTAAGGGGTCAAATTTCGGATGAAGATTATAAGGGAATTATCAAGAACTCAATACCCGGACCAGGAGCATGCGGGGGTATGTATACCGCCAATACCATGTCATCCGCCATCGAGGCAATGGGCATGAGCTTACCTTTTAGTTCTTCTAATCCTGCAGAAAGTCAGGACAAACAGAACGAGACACATAACGTAGGAAAAGCAATACACCATCTTCTCAAAGAGGATATTCGCCCAAGTGATATATTAACAAGGGCAGCCTTTGAGAATGCGATAACGCTCATTATGATATTGGGTGGGTCCACCAATGCCGTTTTACACCTACTGGCTATGGCAAGAGCAGCCAATGTGCCATTGACGATGGATGACTTTCAGATGATCAGTGATAAGACACCCTTTCTTGCTGACCTGAAGCCAAGTGGAAAATACCTCATGGAAGACCTGCATTATATAGGCGGTGTCCCAGCGGTCATGAAATTATTGCTTGACAAGGGTTATCTTCAGGGAGATTGTTTAACTGTAACGGGGAAAACCATTGCAGAAAACCTGGAAACAGCTCCTGAGCTGAAGAAAGACCAAAAAATTATCATGCCTTTTGATACGCCCATCAAAAAGACGGGTCATCTGCAAATCCTGTATGGTAACCTGGCACCAGAAGGAGCAGTTGCCAAAATCACAGGAAAAGAGGGGGAAATTTTTGAAGGCCCCGCCAGAATCTATGAGGATGAGTTTGAGGCAATCAAAGGCATTGGTGAAGAGGTACAAAAAGGAGAAGTGATTGTGATTAGACAATCAGGCCCTAAAGGCGCTCCCGGAATGCCGGAGATGCTAAAACCAACAGGCGCCGTAATGGGCGCAGGGCTAGGCAAAGATGTAGCCCTCATTACCGATGGAAGATTTTCCGGAGGTTCTCATGGGTTCGTGGTAGGACATATCACGCCTGAGGCTCAGGAAGGAGGACCTCTTGGTTTGATAAAAAATGGGGACATTATCAGAATTGACGCGACCACCAATACTTTAGAAGTGAAAATTACTGATGAAGAAATGGAAGCACGTAGAAAGGCTTGGGTAAAACCGGCTTACAAAGCAGATAGAGGAGTATTAAGGAAATATATCTATACAGTAAAGTCAGCCTCTGAAGGTTGTGTTACTGATGAATTATAAATTTTAAGCTTATGAACACACCTTCATTAGCAATAGCTGAAGCAAAAACAAAAGAGTCCATTAAAATAACTGGTTCGGAAGCAGTACTTCTGAGTTTACTTGAAGAGGGCGCAGATCTCATCTTTGGATATCCGGGAGGAGCTATCATGCCCATCTATGACAAACTGTACAAATACATGGATAAGATTAACCATGTACTGGTACGTCATGAACAAGGAGCTGCACATGCCGCGCAAGGGTACGCCAGGGTAACGGGAAAGACAGGCGTATGTTTTGCTACCAGTGGACCAGGTGCAACCAATTTAATCACCGGGATTGCGGATGCGCAGATTGATTCTACACCACTGGTATGTATTACCGGCCAGGTAGTCTCCCACCTGCTGGGTACAGATGCTTTTCAGGAGACTGATGTTGTGGGTATCTCTATGCCCGTGACCAAATGGAATTATCAGGTAACTAAACCTGAAGAGATTCCTTATGCAATCGCGCGTGCATTCTATATTGCCTCTACCGGACGTCCAGGACCTGTACTTATTGACATCACTAAGGATGCACAATTCGGCGAGTTTGAATACACGTACAAGAAATGCGAGAAGATCAGAAGTTATCATCCATATCCTGAACTGGAGATGGACAAAATTAATGAGGCTGCTGAACTGATCAATAACGCCAAAAAACCATATATACTTTTAGGTCACGGTGTACTCATCGCGGAAGCCCAAAAAGAATTATTGCAATTGTCAGAGGTTGCAGGTATCCCAATGGCCTCTACGCTTATGGGTCTTTCTGCTGTACCTAACGACCATCCCCTGTACGTAGGGTATTTGGGAATGCATGGAAATTATGGTCCTAACATCAAAACCAATGAGTGTGATGTACTGATTGCCATTGGTATGCGTTTTGATGACCGGGTTACAGGCGACCTAACCAGGTATGCACAGCAGGCCAAAGTCATTCACATCGAAATCGATCCATCAGAGATTGACAAAAATGTAAAAACAACTGTGGCTATCAACGCCGATGCCAAAGCAGCTTTGTTGGCTCTGAACGAAAAGATTAAGGAAAACTCACATCAAGCCTGGTTGGATGAATTCAAGGCTTGTGATAAGATTGAATTTGATAAAGTCATTGGAAAGGATATTCATCCAACCAAAGGAGAAATCAAAATGGCTGAGGTAATCAAGCTTATTTCCGATAAGACCAAAGGGAAGGCCATTCTGGTTACTGATGTTGGCCAACACCAAATGATCGCTAGCAGATACTATGAATTCTCAGATACCAGGAGCAACGTTACTTCAGGTGGATTAGGAACCATGGGATTTGCCCTACCTGCAGCAATGGGTGCGAAAATGGGACAGCCGGATCGTCAGGTCATTGCTGTAATAGGTGATGGAGGGTTCCAGATGACTATTCAGGAACTAGGGACTATTTTTCAGAGTAAAATTGCAGTCAAAATACTTATCCTGAACAATAATTTTCTGGGTATGGTACGTCAATGGCAGCAACTGTTCTTTGATAAAAGGTATTCCTTTACTGAATTGGTTAATCCTGACTTTCAATTGATATGTCAGGGGTATGGAATAGCCTCCAGCCGTATAAATGAACGTAGTACCCTGGCTGATGCAATCGATCATTGGCTCAGCACGGAAGGTCCGGCGATGTTGGAAGTTATGGTTGAACAGGAAGAAAATGTGTTTCCGATGGTCCCATCTGGTGATTCAGTTTCTAATATCCTGTTGGAGTAAAAAACCTTAATTAAACGATCATGTCACAATCATTATATAGCGAAGATCATTCAGATAAATCTATAAGAGACTATACTTTATCAGTTCTCACTGAAGATAGAGCAGGACTGCTCAATCAAATAACCATTATCTTCACGCGCAGAAAAATCAACCTGAGTAGCCTAAATGTCTCAACAACTGAAGTAAAAGGTGTGAGTAGATTCACCATTGTCGTAACGACAACCCGTGAAAGGATTGAAAAAGTTGTTAAACAGATCAGAAAACTGATTGATGTTCTAGGAGCGTTTGTCTATGAAGACGATCAGATTTATTATCAGGAAATCGCTTTATATAAAGTACCTACGGATGTGTTTTTGAATGGCACCTCCATAGAGACCCTGGTAAGAAATAGTGGTGCCAGAATTCTTGTTGTTGAAAAAGATCACATCATCATAGAAAAAACAGGACATAAAAAAGATACACACGACCTGTATAAAAAACTTGAGCCACATGGCTTATTGGAATTTGTTCGATCAGGGAGAGTGGCAATATCAAAATCAAAAAGAAGAACAGAATCTTTCATCAAAATGCTGGAAGATTCAACAGCAAATAAACTAACCATAAAAGATTTCTAATTTTCACAAACTAAAAAACAATGGCAAAAATCAATTTTGGAGGAGTCGAGGAAGAGGTAGTAACCAGACAAGAATTTCCTCTTGAAAAAGCAAGAGAAGTACTCAAAAACGAAACCATCGCCATACTAGGCTATGGTGTACAAGGTCCTGGACAGGCCCTCAATCTAAAAGACAATGGGTTTAATGTAATCGTTGGGCAACGTAAAGAATCAAAAACATGGGACAAAGCCATCGCAGACGGATGGGTACCTGGCGAAACACTTTTCGAACTTGAAGAAGCCTGCGAAAAAGGTACCATTCTTCAATACCTACTTTCTGATGCCGGACAAATTGCATTTTGGCCAACGCTGAAGAAACACTTAAACCCAAGTAAAACACTTTACTTCTCTCATGGATTTGGAGTGACATATAGCGACCAAACAGGTATCATACCTCCAGCAGATGTAGATGTAATCCTGATTGCACCTAAAGGTTCAGGAACAAGCCTTAGAAGACTTTTCCTGGAAGGAAGAGGGCTTAATTCAAGTTTTGCTATCCATCAGGACGCCAGTGGAAAAGCTAAAGACAAAGTGGTTTCCTTGGGTATCGGAGTAGGTTCTGGTTATCTATTCGAAACAAACTTCAAAAAAGAAGTATTCAGTGATCTTACTGGCGAAAGAGGTAGTCTTATGGGAGCTATCCAGGGATTATTTGCTGCGCAGTATGATATCCTGAGACAAAGAGGTCACTCTCCTTCTGAAGCATTTAATGAAACAGTAGAAGAGGCTACACAATCATTGTATCCGCTTATCGCAGAAAATGGCATGGACTGGATGTATGCTAACTGTTCTACAACTGCTCAAAGAGGCGCGCTAGACTGGTGGAAAAAATTCAGAGATGCTGTGAAACCGGTATTTGAAGATCTATATGACAGCGTTGCTACAGGAAATGAAGCCAGAATTACCATTGAGGCCAATAAGCAACCTGACTACCGTGTTGAGCTTGAAAAAGAACTTAAAGAATTAGAAGATTCTGAACTTTGGAGAGCTGGAGCAGCAGTGAGAAAACTTCGTCCTGAAAACTAAAAATGCTTGAAACAACTACTTCACTGAAGGGGTATAGTCCCGAATTAGAAGACATTGAAATGGCCCATACGGTCATGCACAATGTGGCTTCGGTTACACCCCTTCAGTATAGTTTCAACCTGAGTGAGAAGTATCATGCCGAGATCTACCTTAAAAGAGAGGACATGCAAATCGTCCGCTCCTATAAGATTAGAGGTGCATTTAATAAGATTACTTCATTATCTGAGGAAGAAATTAGTAAAGGAGTTGTTTGTGCCAGTGCAGGAAACCATGCACAGGGAGTAGCTTTTTCCTGTCATAAGTTGAAAGTAAAGGGCGCCATTTTCATGCCCGTCCCTACGCCAAAGCAAAAGGTTCAGCAGGTAAAAATGTTTGGAAAAGAATTTATAGATGTTGTCCTCGCTGGAGATACTTTTGATGATGCAAATAAAGAAGCACTAGCATTCTGTGAAGAAAAAGGCAGCACTTTTGTTCATCCTTTTAATGACCCAAAAGTAATTGAAGGTCAGGCGACAGTAGGATTAGAACTTATCAATGATTCTAACATAAGCATAGACTACCTTTTTATGCCAATTGGCGGAGGCGGACTTGCCGCAGGTGTATCTGAAGTTCTAAAAGCTTTGAGCCCAAATACTATCATTATTGGTGCAGAGCCGGAAGGAGCTCCATCCATGCATGAATCAATAGCGAATAACGAAGTGATCACGCTGGAAAATATTGACAAATTCGTAGATGGTGCAGCCGTTAAACGAGTGGGCGATTATACCTTTCCCCTTTGTAGGGATAACCTGAGAGAAATAGCGCTTGTGAATGAAGGAAAAATCTGCTCGTCATTGATCAGCATGTACAATGAGAGCGGTATTATTCTTGAGCCAGCAGGAGCACTATCAGTGGCAGTATTGGATCAATATAAGGATGAAATCAAAGGTAAAAATGTAGTCTGCGTATTATCTGGCGGAAATAATGACATTACCCGCACAGAAGAAATCAGAGAACGGTCACTTCTCTATGAAGGATTGATACACTACTTTATTATCAGGTTTCCACAGCGTGCAGGAGCTTTAAAAGAGTTTGTTGGTGAAGTACTAGGACCAGACGACGATATCACCCATTTTGAGTATACTAAAAAAACATCCAGAGAAAAAGGACCTGCATTGGTTGGGATTGAACTAAAAAACAAGGCAGATTTGGATGCTCTATTAACAAGGATGAAAGAAAAGAATTTTTTCGGGGAGTACCTTAACCATAAACCCGATCTATTTAGTCACATGATATAACAAATGAAATGCGCATGAACAGGATAAAAACAAACCAGAAAAAGCCCACGCTGGTATCAATAGTATCTAGCATGCAGGTTACATATGTCCGTTAAAAACAGATTAATATTCACATGAAAGTTTTAAAGTTCGGAGGAACCTCCGTCGGCAATGCGGAATCTATACGTCAGGTAGCTGAAATCATTAAGTCATCTAAGGAACCATCGGTGGTTGTTACCTCTGCAGTTGGAGGGGTCACAGATCTTTTGGTTAAAATGATTGAGCTAGCATCCAAAGGCAAAGAAGAATATGCTGTAATCATTGAGCAAATAGCTCTTTTACATCAAAAATTATATTACGATCTGCTGGGTCAAAAGCCTGGAGAAGACCTAATAAAAATCACAGACGAGCTTTCAGAAATAGGTCATGGCATGTGGCTATTGAAAGAAACGACCCCCAGAAGCAATGACTTTGTTCTTGGTTGTGGAGAAAGACTTTCAAACCTGATCCTGTTTGACTATCTAAAACAACAAAAAGTCAAAGTAAAATATTTTGATAGTAGGGCGTACATTGTGACTGACAGTCATTTTGGGAAAGCCAATGTCAACTTCAAGAAAACCACAAGTAAGGTCAAAGCAGTAGCAAAAGAATTTGATCAAGTAAATCTCTTTCCTGGATTTATCTCCTCCTCTGAATCTAACGAACCTACCACGCTGGGAAGAGGAGGCTCTGACTTTACAGCAGCTATTCTGGCTGGCATTCTTCAGGCAGATGGTCTGGAAATATGGACAGACGTTGATGGCCTGATGACGGCCGACCCTAGGTTGGTGAAGCATGCGCATTTCATAGAACACGTTTCTTATGAAGAAGCGCTGGAACTGTCTCATTTTGGAGCCAAGGTGATTTACCCACCTAGCATTCAGCCTGCCCTCCAAAAAGGAATACCAATTATCATAAAGAATACTTTTAACCCAAGTCATAAGGGAACCTTAATAACCAAGAAATGGGATGAAGGGAAGCAATTAATCAGGGGAATTTCCAGCATTAAAGACATTGCCATGGTAACCCTGAGCGGTTCAAGTATGGTGGGTGTTCCACAATTCTCCTTCCGGCTGTTTCGTTCATTGTCAGAGGCTAAGATCAACGTAATCTTCATTACTCAGGCCAGTTCTGAACATAGCATCAGCGTGGGCGTAAGGGATGAAGATGCCAAGAAATCCGTGGATGTGCTGAATGAAGAGTTTCGTTATGAAATTGAAAGCGCCAAAATCAATGTAGTGGAAGCTGAAAAAGACCTAAGCATTATCGCATTGGTAGGAAGCAACATGAAAAACCAGGTAGGTGTGAGCGGGCAAATGTTTAGTGTGTTAGGGAAAAATGGTATCAGCGTAAAAGCCATAGCACAAGGCTCTTCTGAAAGAAATATTTCTGCGGTAATCCCTAAATTAGACCTCAGCAAAGCGATTAATGCACTTCATGAAAGCTTCTTTCTCTCTGATTATCGAAGGATAAATTTATTTATTATCGGATCTGGTAATGTAGGAAAAGCTTTCTTATCCCAAATAGCCAATCAAAATGCATTTTTGAAGGAACATTACCACCTGGACATCAAAGTGATTGCAATTGCGAACTCACGCAAGATGATCTTTGATCAGCAAGGGATTTCCCATGCAAAATGGCAGGATAACCTGGATAAAGGGGAAAAATTCAATAAAGAGGCTTTCTTGGAAAAAATGTATGAGATGAACATGCGTAACAGCATTTTCACGGATATCACAGCAGCCAGCGAAATCGCGAGTTTGTACCCAAGCATTCTCCAACGTAGCGTCTCAGTCGTTACACCCAATAAAATTGCTGCAACCGGACCTCAAAAGTCTTATTTGGAATTAAAAGGTTCCGCCAAAAAATTTGGTGGGCATTTTCTTTTCGAAACCAATGTCTGCGCAGGATTGCCTATTCTCTCCACCCTAACTGACCTGATCAAAAGTGGCGACGAAGTCCATCGTATTGAAGCTGTCCTTTCCGGAACACTCAATTTTCTTTTCAACGAGTATGATGGAAAGAAAAAGTTTGTGGATGTCATCAAAGAAGCTAAAAAGCTAGGCTATACAGAACCGGATCCACGACTTGATCTCTTTATGGAAGATGTAAAGCGAAAAATCTTGATACTTATCCGTGAAAGTGGATACTCATTTGAGTTGGATGATATCATCATGAAAAGTTTTCTACCCAAGAGCTGTCTCAAGAGTAGCTCTGTTGAAGATTTCTATCAAAAGATAGAAAAAGAAGAAGCTCATTTCAGATCTATCTACCAACAGGCAAAAGAAAAGAATAAAAAATTGCGGGTGGTAGCAAAGTATAAGAATGGAACAGGAAATGTTTCACTGGATGAAATTGATAGCTCTCATCCTTTTTACAACCTGGAAGGCAAGGATAACATTGTGCTTTTCTACACAAATAGATACAAAGACCAACCACTTGAAATCAAAGGAGCAGGTGCTGGCGCAGATGTAACTGCATCCGGAATTTTTGCCGATGTGCTCCGCGTCGCTCAATCCTATCAGTAACAATGGATCAAATTACCGTTTTTTCTCCTGCTTCAGTCGCAAATGTAGGGTGTGGTTATGACACCTTCGGATTTGCTATAGAAGACCTTGGAGACTTTATCACCATCAGTAAACGAACAGATAACCAATTAGTCATCGGTAAAACAGAAGGAGCTGTATTACCTACTAATCCTAAAGAAAACGTAGCCACTATTGCCGTTCAGGCGATGCTTGATGGAATCAAAAACACCTCAGGTTTTACATTCTCGATCAAAAAGCTATTTAAACCAGGTAGTGGCCTTGGATCCAGTGCTTCCAGCGCAGCAGGAGCAGTATTTGGAGTTAACCACCTCTTGGGACATCCGCTTTCCAACAACGAGTTACTCCCTTATGTTATGGAAGGTGAAGCATTTGCTTCGAAGTCTTACCATGCCGACAATGTGGCTCCTGCATTAATGGGAGGATTTAATGTCATAAGAAGCTATGACCCATTGGACATCTTTCAAATCCCTACTCCATTGGAGCTTAGGGTATTGATCATCTTCCCGGATGTGGAAGTCAAAACATCTGAAGCTAAAGCACTAATTCCCAAAACACTGACCGTGCCGGAAGCAAGAAATCAATGGGCAAATGTTGCTGGTGTTGTATCAGCCATGCATAGCAGCGATTTTAATCTCCTAAACAAATCCGTCAGTGATATCATTGCTGAACCTGTTCGTAAAAAACTGATACCCGGTTATCAAGAAGTGAAAGAAATAGTTACAAAAAATGGCTCAGTAGGATTCAACATCTCCGGATCTGGTCCAAGCATGTTTGCCTTTTTCAAGGAGGAAGTCGACCTAAATCCTGTCAAAGAAGAAATCAAAGCTTTATATGAGAAGTTGGGGCATGAACTGATGCTTCATACCTCCCGAATAAACCCAAAAGGATCTGTTGTCTTGCCATGAAATATTACAGTACAAAAAAAAACGCAACCGGCGTATCCTTTAGAGAGGCCGTCCTTAAGAGTCTCCCCGAAGACGGAGGACTATATTTCCCAGAGGAAGTTTCTGAATTAGATTTCCTTTTCCTGGAAACCATGGATTACTATTCGGTATCCGATATTGGGTATGAGGTACTCAGACATTTCTGCAACGAAGACATTCCAGAAGAAAAGCTCAGAGAAATTCTTGAAGACGCCTTGGACTTTGAGATGCCGCTTGTAGAAGTCTCAGACGGCATACAATGTCTAGAGATGACCCACGGGCCTACCTATGCCTTTAAAGACGTAGGTGCAAGGTTCCTAGCCAGGTGTCTGGGTTATTTCAATGAGAGCAATAATGAAGAAGTAACTGTACTGGTAGCAACTTCTGGTGATACAGGCGGGGCCGTAGCTGCAGGGTTCTATGATGTGCCTGGAGTAAATGTGGTTATCCTTTACCCTACCGGAAAAGTAAGTGAGCTACAAGAAAAACAATTGACGACTCATGGTAAAAATATCAGGGCACTGGAAGTGAATGGTAATTTTGATGATTGCCAGTCCATGGTCAAAAAAGCATTTCTGGATCAGGACATCAAAGAAAAAATAACCTTATCCTCAGCCAATTCAATCAATATCGCTCGATGGTTACCCCAATCCATTTATTATTTCTGGGCTTACAGAGAAGCACCTAAAAAGAAGAATCTGGTAATGTCAGTACCCAGTGGAAACTACGGAAACCTTACAGCAGGGCTATTGGCTTATAAAATGGGATTGCCAATTTCCCGGTTCATCGCCGCATCCAATGTAAACGACGTAGTGCCCAGATATCTTCAGGGTGGAAGCTATGAACCCAAAAGCACGATTCATACCTTATCCAACGCTATGGACATTGGAGATCCAAGCAATTACACCCGCATGCAGGAGCTATTTGACGATAATCATAAAGAAATCACTAAAGTTATCTCAGGATATTCCCTCAATGATGATCAGACTTTAGCCGTGATAAAATCATGTTATGAAGAAAATAACTATGTCCTGGATCCTCATGGAGCCATCGGTTATGATGCCCTTAAAAACAGCTTAGGAAAAAAAGAAAATGGCATTTTTATCGAAACTGCTCATTATTCCAAATTCCTGTCTACTGTAAGCAAGGCACTGGGTAAAGAACTTCCACTCCCGGATTTTGCTGACGAACTGATGAAAAAGAAGAAGGAAGCGGTGAAAATTGAGGCCAATTATGAAGCGCTTAAATCAGTGCTGTTAAGCTAGATTAGTCTAAAAAATGACCTTAGCATTATAAGTTTTTATTCCTACACATCTCAGAGTCCTCTTTGAGAGACGCTGAGTGGAATGTTAATCTACTTCAAAGTAAATCCTCGCATGGTTGATCCAGCAGCATCGCCACCATGTTTTTAGTAGCCCTCAACTGTAACTCGCGCTGCGCCTCAGCAGAGTACCATGCATTATGTCCTGTAGCAATAACTTTGGGATGATTGATGACTTCATCCATGTCTTTCAATGGGGGTTCATCGCTGAAAACATCTATACCAACCCCATATAACTTATTGCTTTCCAAGGCCATTTTTAAGGCCGCCTCCTCTACCACGCCTCCTCTTGAAGTATTAATAAGTATTGGTGTTCTGTCCATACAAACAAAAGCCGAAGTATCAACCATGTGATGTGTTTCATCAGATAAAACACAATGGATAGAAATAACATCCGAGCTTTTCAGCAATTCTTCCAAACCAACCTTCCTGGCTTCCGATACTTTGAATTGATTTTCATCAGCATATGGATCATAGGCAACCACCTGATTAAATAATGCCTTTGCTTTTTTACAAAACATCGAACCGATCCTACCTAAACCAATGATGCCAAGTGTCTTCTGGTGTAATTCAAAAACATCTTTCCTGCCAGGTTGAGTATAACCGTTTCGTATCTGTCGTTCACTGCCCTTTATATCCCTTAATACGGCATACAATAACATCATCGCATGGTCAGAAACGGAATGAGTGGCATAACCACTTACATTTGATACTTGAATGCCAAAACGTTGAGCAGAATCCAGGTTAATATTGTCATATCCAACACCATAACGGCAGATGGCTTTCAGGTTAGGTAACTCATTTAGAAATTTATCGTCAATCTCGGTCCATCGAATGAACAACCCTTCAGCATTTTTAGCAAATTCAATTTTTGCTTCTATTTCATTTCTGGCACCGGCAAAAATCTCAAGCTCATACCCTATCTCACTCAATAAGCTCTTTTCAACCTCAAAGCTCTCATATCCAGTATCAATTACAGAGACAATTTTTCTGTCACTCATAGGTAAATTTGGTATTTACAATAATCACTTTTCAATCCAAATTACTTTATCCTCAATTGGCTTCTTAATGGGACCGGAAACTTCCCTACCTATATATCCCATATAAAAAATCCCTATGCACCGCTCCCCTTCTGCAAGTTCCTGAAATTCTCCAAAGTATTCAATAAGACCTGGTGAACTCCAATATGCACCAATTCCATATGCAGAACAGGCAATCCATACATTTTGTACAGACATGGCTACTGAGGCAAACTCTTCCCATTCAGGAACCCTCTTTTTGGGATCTCTTTGCATACATATAGCAAACAATGCCCCTGACTTCTGAGGGTTCGTTTTGATCTTCTCATATTTTGCAATCGAAAACTCAGGTGTCGGTGTAATTGACCGATATTTTTCTGACATAAACTCTCCAAATCTTTTCCTGGCAGGACCAGTAATCACCTTATATCGCCATGGCTCAGTCAATTTATGCGTAGGAGCCTGATTAGCAGACTTCAACAAAGCTTCAAGGACAGACCTTGGTATCTCCTTTGGCAAAAACTGAGGTGGATAGTAAGATTTTCTTTGTTCAATGATCCGATGTATCACCTGTGGCTCCATTTCGCAAAAATAGATATCAGGAAAAGATGAATGGGCCTTTCTGCTATTTTTATCAACTAATTATTTCTACAAGCTCAATTAGGCATCATCTTTGATCTTAATTATCACCTAAACACGACAGCAATTAAATATGACTAAATTAACTAAGCAGCTATTTGTATTATTTTTATTAGGAAGTCTGACCATTTTCTCCTCGTGTAACGACAGTGAAGAAGGCGATAACTTCGTTGCAACTGAATTAACTGGTACATGGACGTATAATTCCTTTGATTATACAGCTACGATAAATGGGATCGATTTCCTCAAATGGTTTTCTGACGCCTTCGGGGCACCTGAGTCTGCATTTGAAGAAGATTTTGATGATCTGGGTGATGATTTTAATGAATTCAGTGGGATAATCATGACTTTCAATGAAGGGGGTACCGTGGTTGCTTCCTCACCAGGTGAAGCAGACGAAGAAGGGACATGGTTACTCGATGAAGAAAATCAAATACTCACGGTAACTTTAGATGGGGAGCCTCTTGAGCTTGAAGTGCTTACACTAACGAGTTCAGCATTAGTTGTTGCCATCTCAGAGTCGAGTAGCTTTTTTGACCTCGACCAGGATGGTGAAGCCGAAGTTCTGGAAGTCATGATGACTATTGGACTCAAAAAATAACCATTCATACATCTTCAACAAAGATTTTGTAAGAGCTGGTTTACAAGCATTATTTTATTTTGGTCTAATCTGATAAATGGTATATTTGCACTCCCTTTTAGGGTGACCCTAAAAGGGAATTTGTAGATTATCATGCACTCGTAGTTCAACTGGATAGAATACCAGATTTCGGCTCTGGGGGTTGAGGGTTCGAATCCTTCCGAGTGCACATTTCTCTCTAGCTTGAGAGCTTCGACATTCCAATAACATACCACTGCTTTCGAATCACTACGGTGTGCTCCTGAAGGTTTTTTTTGCACTTTAGATGCTGCATATCAAGTGAAAGTCCTTCTCAATATTCAAAATATCTCTGCTATTACTCATTTAAATCATTTAATCACTATTTTGAGCTTTTATTCCTTCAACCATAGATGAATAAACAGTTAGAGAAACTTGTTACTGCTGTAGGGCTTTTCATAATGACCATAGGTATTGGACTTACAGGATTTTCTATCATAGAAGACCTGAATTTTGTCAATGCGCTTTATATGACCATTATTACTGTAGGTACGGTTGGTTTTACTGAAGTCAAAGAGTTAAGTCCGGCAGGCAGGGTATTTACTTCTTTCTATATACTACTTAATCTTGGTTTATTCGCGTATGTGGTATCTGTCGTGTCGACTTATCTATTTGAAGGGAAGCTTAATTCAATATTAAAAAGTTATCGATCAGGAATGGAAATCAATAAATTAAAAAATCATGTGATCGTCTGTGGTTATGGACGTAATGGAAGTAGAGCCTGTGAAGAGCTGGCAAAAAGCAAGACAGAGTTTGTGCTTATTGAGAAAGATCCTGAAATGAAAGAAGCAATTCCTGAGACCTATAAATGGGTTATCGGTGATGCAACTCAGGATGAAAATCTCAGATCGATTGGAATTGAGAAAGCCACAGTCATCATCATTACCACTCCCTCTGATGCAGCAAATGTGTTCATCACACTAACGGCCAGACATTTGAATGAGCAAATAAAGATCATTTCCAGAGCTTCTAGTAAGGAAACTGAAGATAAGCTATATCGCGCTGGAGCCGACAGTGTCATTATGCCAGATACCTTAGGTGGTATGTTTATGGCACAACTCGTGACCAAACCAGTGGTTATTGAATTTCTTGATTTAATAAATGGTGTGTCCAGCACGAGTTATCACCTGGAGGAGGTCGGTTATGATCATTTGCAACCTGAATACCAGGATAAAACACTGGAGGAATTAAATATCACGAAGACAACAGGTGTTACTGTGATCGGTGTAAAAGACAACATCAAAGGTTTGATTCCTGGACCCTCACCAGATACGTTTATTGGAGAAGATGATTTTTTGATTGTCTTGGGATCAAACAACACATTGGAAAAATTCAGAAAGACCTACACCACGTATTCTAAATTTTAATATTTTAATAAAATAAATCATCCTCACGATTTTGAGGTAGTTAATGGAAAACACTACATTTAAGCCATGAAGCAAAAAATATTTTCTTTTTTACTTTTCCTCACAGTATTTGTCTCTCAAGCGCAGGAGGCTACTGAAACTGCCACAGCTGCAGAAACTACCGGTTGGTCAATGCAGACCAAATACTGGATGTTGGGGATTTTTGTGATCGTCTCCATCATTGCAGTATTGCGTACTTTCAGGGGAAAAGCCGACGTTTAGTTAAGCTCACTCACCAATTCTAAGATCATCACTCAGTTCATTTTTATCTGAGCCGGAAACTGTATTGAATCCATGCTTTAAAAGCAATTCTTTACATTCTTCGATTGCTATTACCAGGCCCTTACCAATCTTCTTTTTCTTGATTCCATCAATTATGGTATCCACAACAGTTTGCCATTCACTTGAATCAAGCTTGTGATTAATCCCTTCATCACCAAGCACAATGACCCGATGTTCGAGACGACTGATAAAAATAAGTATCCCAATATGTTGATCCGTTTTATGAACACCTTCCTCTAAAAATGCTTCAATTGCACGTTGGTATACCCGTTGCTCCTGAGTGCTCTTGGAAATAATCCACCTGATTGTGAAAGGAAAAATAATGGGTGTAAGAAATGCCGCTAACATAAAACCAATGACAACCATAGAAATATCTACAGGTGTCAATTGAAAAGGCAGCAACCAGGTATATGATAAAAAGGCAAGCGTAACGAGTACGAATAGCCCAACAACTGAGCAGCTGTACCAGGAGGCCTCTTCATACTTATCACTGGAAGGCACAAAGTATGGCACCAATTCGCCACTTGTTACCTTCTCAAGGCCTTTTACCGCTTCTTTGATGCTTTCCTTCTCCTGATCTGTAAAATGATATTTACTCATGTCCTATATTTTTCGTTACCAACCTCCAGAAGCACCACCGCCACCAAATCCACCGCCACCACCGGAGAAACCTCCGCCAGAAAAACCGCCACCACGACCAAAGCCACCTCCGCCAATGAATATACCTCCACCACCACGTCCTCCTCTTCCTCCGCCACCGGGTATGTTGAGAAATGCAGACAAAATAACCGTAGCAAATATGGCCACAGCGATATTGGCCATGAGCCAAAGCAACCCAAATAAAAGTATAGAGGTAATAAGTGCTCCCTTTCCCTTGCCGACCTTCTTTTTTAGAAAGGCATTAATCGCAGCGAAAATAACAAAGCCCAGCACAATAAACACCAAACCAAACTTTGGTGTGGATCTTTTGGAAGCGCCATTGCTTTGAGAACTTGCAACCGGCAGCTCTTCCCCGTTCACCAGCTTGATCAGTGACTCTACCCCGTCATTTATTCCATCATAGTAATGGCCTGACCTAAATTCAGGCGTGATCACCTGGGATATAATTCGTTTGGCTAAGGCATCAGGAACAGCACCTTCCAACCCATAGCCTACTTCTATTCGTAGTTTTCGGTCCTGCATGGCGGCAATAAGAATAACTCCATCATCAATAGCTGTTCGGCCAATTTTCCATTGGTCTGCCACCCTGATTCCATATTGCTCGATGGTCTCATCACCTGTAGTGGAGACCATTAAAACAACGATCTGACTTCCCTTCGATTTTTCGAATTCAGCCAGTCTGGTTTCCAGTGTTTTAATTTCCGAACTGGTGAGCGTACCGGTCTGATCAGTAACCCTGGACTTTATCTCAGGAACAGGAATAATATTTTGACCAAAGGCAAAACTGCCCACAAATAAAAAAACAAAAAATACTTTAATCCGTCTACTCACTTATATTAATTACCCTTTGGGATAACTTGTTAAATTTGAGCTAAAATTAAAGCATATGAATAAGAAATGGATCACCATAGGCATTATCATTGTAGTTGTTTTTCTTATATACAACTTCTTTTCCGGCCGTTATAACAACATGGTAGCCATGGAAGAAAATGTAAACACCCAATGGTCAAATGTCGAGACCCAATATCAAAGGCGCTATGACCTCATACCAAATCTGGTCAACACCGTTAAAGGGTTTGCTACACAAGAACAGGAAGTGCTTCTGGGAGTGACAGAGGCCAGATCCAAAGCATCCAGCATACAAATAGATCCTACCAACCTGAATGAAAACAATATGCAACAATTTCAACAGGCTCAGGGGCAACTGAATGGCGCACTTTCCAGGTTACTCGTAACTGTAGAAAAGTATCCGGACTTAAAATCTAACCAGAATTTCCTCGAGCTTCAGGCTCAGCTGGAAGGAACAGAAAACAGGATAGCAGTTTCAAGGCAAAGATTTAATGGTGCTGCTCAGGAATACAACACATATATTCGTTCATTTCCAACAAATACTTTGGCGGGAATGTATGGCTTTGAAAGAAAGCCGCTATTTGAAGCAGATCAGAATGCTGAAAATGCCCCTAAAGTAGAATTTTAAAAATAACTGATTAAACAACTAACACTCCATGAAAATTGCCGATAAAAGTGGACTTAAACCCTATTTAGCTTCAGAAGATCGTTATGATCAAATAAAGTATCGCCGATGCGGAAGCAGCGGTATCCAATTACCCGCTTTGTCAATTGGGCTGTGGCATAACTTTGGAGATATTGATGTATTCCATACTGGTCGGATGATATTGCGAGCTGCATTTGATCTTGGGATTGCTCACTTTGACCTGGCTAATAATTATGGTCCTCCTTTTGGCTCAGCGGAAGAAAATTTTGGGCGTATGTTCAAAAAAGATTTTCAACCCTACCGTCGAGAATTATTCATCTCCTCGAAGGCTGGGTATGACATGTGGCCAGGACCCTATGGTAATCTTGGCTCGAGAAAATACTTGCTCAACAGTCTGGATGAAAGCCTGGAAAGAATGGGGCTAGACTATGTGGATTTGTTTTATCACCACCGGCCTGATCCTGATACGCCTCTGGAGGAAACCATGGGAGCTTTAGATCAGGCAGTGAGGTCAGGAAAAGCACTCTATGCAGGTATCTCCAACTATCCGGCAGCATTGGCAGAGCAAGCAGCAAAAATCCTTCGGGATATGGGAACTCCTTTGTTTATCAACCAGGTAAGGTATTCGATGCTGGATCGATGGGTCGAAGAAGATGACCTACTTACTACCCTGGATAATCATGGAGTGGGTTGTATTGCATTTTCCCCACTGGAACAGGGAATGCTGACCGATAAATACTTAAATGGAATACCTGAAGATTCTCGTGCAGGCAAAAACATGACCTATCTGCAAAAAGATCAGGTAAAAGAAAACCTTCCAAAGATTAAGGCACTCAATGAAATCGCCGTTTCCAGGGGACAAAAACTATCGCAAATGGCCCTAGCCTGGCTGTTGAAGGATCATAGAGTTACCAGCGTGTTGATCGGCGCAAGCTCTATCGGACAACTAAAAGAAAATGTGCAGTCTTTAGATCAGCTGGATTTCAGTGATGAAGAGATTCAGAAGGTCACTAAGATTCTAAAAAGCTAGCGTTAGACTTAAATAAATTCTTTTTAAATGGGAATCACAGCTGGTATTTTAATTATCCTGATCAGTGTTGCTCATAACATTTATGGTGAGGTAAAACAACTCCCGGAATTGAAAAAATTCACCTCGGATCCAATCATGATCGGCTCTTTGAGAATCATGATCTATCAGGGTGGTTTTATCTTATTGGCGGTAGGAGTTATTCAGGTTTTGGTCTCTTTAGGCATTATTTACCTGACCGGTATTTCCGCTTACTTTCCAATCGGAATCGTGACCATCAATTTAATAACCAGCTTGGTCATTGCCCTGTTATTTCATACGGAAATCTTTAAAGTCACCATTCCCCAATTCATCTTATTCATGGTCATCATCACATTGCAGTATCTTTCTATTTAAAAATCATGAAGTCATCAAAATGAAAGCTGCCATTCGACGAAAATTTGGTCCTCCAGCCAGTATAAAAATAGAAAGTGTCGTAAAACCTCTTCCTAAAGATCATGAAGTTTTAGTTAAAGTACACGCCACTACGGTCAACAGAACTGACTGTGCCAACCTGACGGCCAAGCCACTGATCATGAGATTTGTAGTGGGGTTTCTTAAACCCAAGAAAATTATTCTAGGGACTGACTTAGCTGGTAAAGTGGTGTCAATTGGAAAGAATGTTAGTTCATTAAAGGTTGGCGACAGGGTTTTTGGCTTAAATGATATGGGCCTGGAGTCACAAGCTGAAAATGTAGCTGTATCAGCTGAATCTTTATATCTCATACCAGAAAATATTGATTTCAAACAGGCAGCTGCCAGTTTAGAAGGCGCCCATTATGCGTATACCTTTATTCACAAAGTGGATATTCAACCCGGTCAAAATGTTTTAATTAATGGAGCTACTGGAGGGATTGGTTCTGCACTTTTACAATTCACCCGTCAGTATGATGTATCCATTACGGCCACATCTAACACAAAAAATATTCCGCTGATCCAATCCCTGGGAGCTAACAATGTTATTGATTTTACCAAAGAAGACTTTACCAAAAACAAAGTAAAGTATGACTACATTTTTGATGCTGTAGGAAAAAGCACCTTCGGTAAATGTAAATCGTTATTGAAAGATAAAGGCATATACATCTCCTCTGAACCAGGACCCTATTCACAGAATATTTTCTTTGCGATGACTTCCTTTTCAAGAGATAAGAAAGTCATTTTCCCTGTGCCTTATGATAAAAAAAAAACGATACCTTATATCGAAAAGTTGCTAGCTACAGAGCAATTCAAACCAGTCATAGACAGGGAGTATTCATTAGGGGATATTGCCAAAGCTTATGAATATGTAATGAGCGGGCAGAAAACCGGGAATGTCATCATCAATGTTTAAGTGATTAAGAAAGGGTCATTCAAGCGATCCCAAAAAACAAAGCTCTGCTCTACTTCCCCGCCTGCGGGGGAAAAGGTGCCGAATGATATATGGGTAATAGAAGCGAAAAGCCAAGGATGTCACGGGCTTCCCTCGAAGCACTCCAAGCAAACTTCACTTTTGCAGAACCTTGACCACGCTAGCTCAATAACTCAACTTGAGAATTCTTCCTCCATCTCCTTTGATGTGAAACTTTAGAAAAAGCACGGCTAGAAATATCCACCGCTGGCGGGGGTTGGGGGTGGACAATAAGCAAACTCACAGTTAGAAAATTCCACCTCCAGCAGGAATTTTGGGCACAAATTAAGTAAATTCCCCTAATGAAACCGTCATCTTCTAATAATTACCGATACAATAAGTATCTCGCTTCGTATGCCAATGACCTTCGGAAAAACATGACAAAAGCGGAAGCCTGCCTTTGGAAATATGTTCTTAGAGCTGGAAGCATGAAAGGCTTTACTTTCCGTAGGCAGCGACCGGTCCTCCAATACATTGCAGACTTTATGTGTAAAGAGTTGCACCTAATTATTGAAGTTGATGGTATTACCCACACCTATGAGGAAGTGGCTGATAATGATAAACGGAGGCAAGCTGACCTGGAGAAGGCGGGATTTACTGTTATTCGATTCACAGATGAAGAAGTACTTCATCATATCAATACCGTCAGTCAGGAAATAGAAGATCAGGTAATCAGTATAATGGAAATAAGTGGCATTTCTTCGGGCATACGGAATAGGCGAAGTAAAGGTTGACGTGTAACTTCCACGCTTCATGCAAAAGTTCCACCCCTACTCCCCCGCTGGCGTGGGAAAAGGTACTGAATGATATATGGGTAATAGAAGCGAAAAGTCGTCCCGTACCGCCGCCGCAAACCTTTTGAGTAGGATATGTGGCTGGAAAGGTGCGGCAGTCTCCTTCTCCTTTGATGTAAAACTTTAGAAAAATCACGGCTAGAAATATCCCCCGCTGGCGGGGGTTGGGGGTGGATTCCCTTACCCCCCAAACTTACCTTTCAGCAGCGCAAGCTTTGCCTGAAGGTCTCCCTCGATTGGCTTCTCCTCTCGCTTATTTTGTCTTTGCTTTTGTGCGGGGTTTTGAGCAGGCTTTTCTTTAGCTCTTTGTTTGGGCTTTGGCTTGCTAAAAGGATCAGACTTCATAGAAAGTGAAATTCGATTTCGGTCAATATCTACTTCCATTACAGTTACCATCACCTTATCCTGAAGCTTTACCACTTTGGCAGGGTCGGATACAAAGCCGTCCGATAACTGACTGACATGGACCAACCCATCCTGATGTACGCCTACGTCAACAAAAGCTCCAAATTTGGTGATATTGGTAACAATACCCGGCAGCTTCATTCCCACAGAGAGGTCGCTGACCTCATGTACATTATCAGCAAAGGCAAATACTTCAAATTGTTCCCTTGGATCCCGACCTGGTTTAGCCAGCTCTTCGATAATATCTTTTAGGGTTGGCAGCCCCAAATCTCCAGATACATATTTCTGCAAATCGATTCGTTTTCTCAGGTTGGCATCCTTCACCAGGTCTTCCACTTTACATCCCAGATCCTTTGCCATGGAATTCACGGTCTCATAACGCTCAGGGTGAACGGCACTTTCATCAAGAATGTTCTTGGCACCCTTGATCCTGAGAAAGCCAACCGCCTGCTCAAATGCTTTATCTCCCAATCGGGCAACGGATTTCAAATCACTTCTACTTTTAAAAGCCCCGTTTTCATTTCGGAAATTCACAATGTTCTCTGCCAATTGAGGGCCTAGTCCGGAAACATAGGTAAGCAATTGTTTACTAGCTGTATTTAGTTCTACGCCCACACCATTCACACAGCTCATCACCACATCATCCAAGGAATGTTTAAGATTAGCCTGATCTACATCGTGCTGGTATTGGCCCACACCGATTGATTTGGCATCAAGCTTTACCAACTCCGCAAGCGGATCCATCATCCTACGCCCAATGGATACAGCCCCTCGGACCGTGAGATCATAATCCTTGAACTCCTCTCTGGCAACTTCAGAAGCTGAATAAATTGAAGCCCCGCTTTCATTGACCATGGCTGCCAGGATGTTTTGGGGTAACCCGATACTTTTCACAAACTGTTCCGTTTCGCGTCCTGCAGTACCGTTACCGATGGCAATGGCTTCAATGTTGTGCTTTTGTGCCAGGGCTGCAACCACAGCTGCAGCTGTCGTCCGGTCCTTTTGAGGTTCATTGGGATAAATGGCTGTATGCTCCAATAATTTCCCCTGACGATCTAAGCAAACCAGTTTACATCCGGTGCGAAATCCCGGGTCGATAGCCATCACTGCTTTTTGACCTAGCGGGGCAGCCATCAGTAACTGCTTGAGGTTTTCTGCGAAAACAGCTATTGCCTCCTGATCAGCGGCCTTTTTAAATTCCAAACGCATCTCAGTTTCTATACTCGGCTTGATGAGTCTTTTATAAGAATCCTTTAGCGCTGTCTCAACTTGCCCGGAAGTCATGTTATGTGCCTTAATAAATTGCCTGGAAAGCTGGTCAATAGCCATTTCCTCTGGTGGATAAGTATCCATCATCAGAATACCTTCCCGTTCTCCTCTCCTGATCGCTAACAATCTGTGCGACGGAATTTTTTTAAGCGGTTCCTCCCATTCGAAATAGTCTTTGTACTTGTTACCCTCGTCTTCCTTGCCTTTTATTACACGTGATTTGACTGTTCCTTCAGATCGGAAGAGCTTCCGAACCCTTTCTCTGGCTTCTGCATCCTCACTAATCCACTCCGCCATGATATCGCGAGCTCCTTGAAGTGCAGCCTCAACATCGGCTACCTCTTTTTCTTCATTGATGTATTTTTGAGCTTCCGTTTCAGGGTTTCCATTGTTCTGTCCCCATAAGAGTTTTGCCAGGGGTTCAAGGCCTCGCTCCCTGGCCACGGATGCCTTGGTCTTGCGCTTGGGCTTATAGGGAAGATACAGATCCTCCAAGGCAGTCATGGTCTCCGCCTCCTCAATCTTCTTTTTTAAATCCGGCGTAAGCTTTTCCTGCTCATCAATAGATTTGAGTATTGCTTCCCTGCGTTTATCCAGCTCGCGAAGCTGAACCACTCGATCACGAACATTGGCCACCTCCACCTCATCCATGGTGCCAGTCACTTCTTTTCTATATCTGGAGATAAATGGTACGGTGGAGCCCTCATCTAAAAGCTTAATAGTAGCTTCTACAAAACGAGGTTGCAAGGATAATTCTTTAGCGATTACAGTAGAATAGTTGATCATGTTGCGTGTCAATTCGGCTGCCAAAAATAAAGGAACGAGCCATCTTATTCCGCATAATTTTCGAGAAGATATTCAAGGAGTTTCACAAAATAAAAACCGTAATTGGATGATACTAATCCTTTGTGTTGCCATTGAAAATCAGAAACTAATTTTTGGACTTCATCAAATCCTGCTCAATAACTAGGGACACTTGACCACGCTCATTGCCAAAGGATGAACTTATGGTTTTCTTTTGGAGAAGCTGCCCAACCTGATCATTAGATATGGTTATTTTAAAATGGTGGTCACTGAGTCTAACGTCCAATTCATCCGCGATAGATAAAGAGTAAACAAAATCTTCTCCGGTCGGGAAAGGACAGGTATTTTCGAGTCGCTTGGTTTTAGTAATCTCCTGACACTCCCACTCATTCAATCGCAATCGAATGACCTCTTCTGTAATCCTTAGTTTCATGTGTAGACTAAGTTAAACTGGGTTGATGAAAAGAGAACTACTATTCAGGATTACTTAGAAAGTACGTATATATTTTCATATCCCAACTGAGTAAGCAGCATCCAGGCTTCATGCGCATTGGCCTCGTCATCCGACAGGATCACCTTCGGCTGGTCACCTCTGAAATAGTTGATATGCTCATGATCCAACAATGAAGACAAAGGGATGTTGATGGTATCCTGCTGACCTGAGACCGAGGCACTTTCCTTCACCCCAATATCAAGGAAGCTGACATTTCCAATCTTTGACAAAGAGTCAGGCAAAAGGGTATAATTTGACGAACGGACGAAATCAAGCATTTCCTTTCCGGTATATTTCAAATCACTCTTTTGGGTATAGTGTGTGGCAATCAATAAAAACCCAAACAAGGAAATCATAATGATGGCAAGTGGTCTAACTGAAGATTTCATAACCTATATATTTAGCTACACCCTCCCTGAACTCTTTTTTTCTTTCTGTTCTGCGCAGGTAAAATGGGCATTATATCAACTTTTGGTAGTGCTTTTACTCCGGTAAAATATTGTCTCGCTGCCATTCGGGTATTGTAGATCTCCCAGGCTTCACCTGAGGCAGATAAGTCAGGCACTTCAGGGTCCAGTATCGTACTGTTCCACCCATTGAGCCCCCCTTTGAGCAAGTAATTGTTTTTATAGCCCATCTGCTTAGTGATCATCCATACCTGCGTGGCTACCTTCTCATCAGCAGCATAGATAATATTCTTCATAACTTCCTGATCAAATAAATAATCATACGTCTCTGTGAAAATACTGTCCAAAGGAATATTGATGGCACCACGCAGTGGTTCTTTGAATTCAGCAGCGGGTCTCACATCGATCAGTTGGATCGAAGGATCTCCGGATATCAATAGCTGTGAGAGCTGATCTGCAGAAACATAATTTGTTTCCAACAACATCTCCTGAAGCAATTCCTCCTCCGTCAAAGCAATGGAATTGTTCTTCTTATTGGGTAGCATGGCGGCGATAAACCCCAATGCCAAAATCATCACCGAAAAAATTTCTCTGCTTTTCATTTCATTTGATTTAAAGCTCTTTTGATATATCTGGTCTTTTAAATTTCTTTTCTGCCCATTCACCCAACCAGAACATGAACACAGCAGCAGCGATAACAATAAAAATAAACACACCATCAGAGATGCCAAACATCGTGGATAATTTGACACCACCGAGGTAGTTCTTCATATAAATGTCTTTCCAGAGCGGATACGTCTCCCCAAAAATAAATATGCCGATCAGGGATCCTCCGAGATACGCTATGGCATCGATCTTACCAATGGCTGCCGCACATACACTGGTGCCCGGACAAAAGCCGCCTACGATAAATCCTACTCCCATGATTACCCCGCCGATGATCGCAGAATTGATATAGTATTCATTGATGTAAACAATGCCCATGTCAATCATTTCCGCATTGTTGAGAAAGGCTAACCCGAGCATGGCTACAATCGCAGCTGTAAAAAACACTTTTAGTACAGTCGTGTCATAACCATAAAACATTCCAGCCAATTTTCTACTTGAAGAAAAACCAGCTTGTTCTAAAGCAAATCCAAATCCAATGCCGATGATAAAGGCAATCAGAAAGTTGACCTCTTGAGATATTTCGTATATAGGTATTATAGGTCCCATGTTAAATCCAGTTTTTTCTAAAGAAATAAGCAAACAGATAGGCTGTGCCGAAGATGGCCACCATGGTGACAAAACCAGCCAATGAAAGTGTAGCCATACCGCTAAGCGCAGCTCCACTGGTGCAACCCCGGCCAAATTGAGAGCCAAAGCCAAACAGGGCTCCTCCGAGAATGGCCATCAAAATTCTTTTTCTCTTTGTTATGCCAGGAGCGTGTTCAGTTTTAAAAGACAGTCTACCGGATAATGCCCCGGAAATAAATCCGCCCACCAGCACGCCAAGAACCTGAAAGACCAACCAGTTGTTCATGGGGTTTTCTCCATCGGCAACATATTTACCAAAGAACCCATTAGAAACCACTGCCTCGTGTGAAACAAGTTCAACACTGCTGACAACCACGCTTTTCATCGCTCCGGAAGCACCAAGGCCTCGTCCGGTGAGATAAAAAGACAGTAATAAAACCAATCCTAAAATTACCCCGGCCAGGTAAGGATTCATGTATTTGGTTTTTCCGGTGATGTAATTATGGTGTGACATAACTATGCTATTTAATAAAGGTATCTACTGGCCTGGCCAGCATAAACAATGACAAATCTTAATACAATGCTTCCCAGGAGAATCAGTGTAACAGGTATAAACATCGGGATCTTTTGCCCTCTCAATTCCAAGAACTCAATCAATGCGGGCACGATCATTCCCAGGAAGACTACCACAATCCAAAAGATTAAAGTATAGGGTCCGCCCAGAAACATCTGAGCTGCTTCTATCTGTACCTGAGTGCTGGCAAGCAATCCCATAAACAGGTGGATGATTAAAAAAACCTCAAGTCCAATGATGACCAGGTCTACCCTGCTAAAGAATCTGCGTTCTACTTCACTTTTGGAAAACCCCATGATTACCGCAGCACCCGCTGAAAGCCCTGAGGCTAAAAACAACGGACCCAAAATAGATGTATTCCACAGCGGCCTTGCATTGAAAGCGGAGAGCAATATACCTGTGTATATTCCTAGAATAATGGCATAGAAAATCATGATCCAAGCCAGGGTTCTCCTGTGTTTAATTAAGTATGCCTCAGCAGCATATAACCATTTAAACTTCCAGTCAAACCGGGGAAATGCCTCCCGAATATAGGTTGCGCTCCAGAGGATGGATAACGGGGTAATCACCATCAGTGTCCATGCACCCCATGACATGGGCGATTCCAGCCTGATGTTGGTATATAACCGCCAGAAATACAGCTTATGATGCAAATCAAGAAACAAAGCTCCAAGGCCCAATATCAATAAGAAAGGTGTGATCATCGGAGCCCACTTGACAGTTGCAGGGTATTGCTTTTCCTTACCATTGAGATAATACAGCGAAGCAAAAAACAAGATGCCGGCTGTCACCCCTCCAATAAATAAATAGAAAGCAATCTCCCATCCCCATATATGTAAAAAGGGATCTACCCTGGGGTTCATTCTTCCGCTAATAATAATTTCTTCTTCCATGACTGATTAGATTAAGAAATAAAGTTGTGGATCTGTTCCTGCCTCCGTTTTGAGTCTTTTGTATTTACGCTCCCTGATCTTTCTTGAGACTTCGCTGTTTTCATCATCCAGGTCACCGAAATACAGACAGTTGGTAGGACAAACTTCCACGCAAGCAGGCTTTTCTCCTTTTCTCACTTTGTGGATACAGAAAGTACATTTGTCAACATACCCATCCGGATGTGTATACCTGGCATCATAAGGGCAGGAGGCGATACAGGCGCCACAGCCTATGCACTCCTCAGCAGTAACCAAAACAACCCCGCCATCTACTATGTGACTTGCTCCTGTCGGACAACACCTTACACAGGGTGCATTCGCACAATGATGACATCGTTCAGATCTAAATTCAGTAGTTAAACTGGGGTAAGTACCCGCCGTAGTTTCTACAATCCAATCTCTGCAGTATCCAATAGGAACTTTATTCTCTAGCTGGCATGCAACAACACAATCGCTGCAACCCACGCATTTTTTGGTATCAATGGCCATCGCGTATCTCATGATGCTACAGTTTCTGGTTCATCAACTAATATCCTGACAAAATTTCCACGCATACCCGTTCCTCCCATGATGGGATCCAGCATAACATTGCTGATCAATTCTGTATCACTGGCACCTTTACCAAAAGCCCTTGTCAGCTTCTTATTGCTATGTCCAAACCCATGAACCATGTATACAGAGTCCCATCTGATTCTCTCTGTGATTCTCACCTTGATGGAAAAGGTAGAAACAATTTCATCTTGGTTCTGCAACCACACTTTCTGGCCATTCTTTATGCTCCACATCTTCGCAACTTTAGGGTTTATCCACAACTCGTTTTCTGACTTAATATCCGCCAGGTTGGGGTTGTTTGAGGTACGGCTAAATGTATGCGCAGGGGTCCTGCCATAGTTGAGTCTGTAAAAACCCGGAGGTGGTTGATCATGAGCGGTGTAATTGGGCAATGGATCGAAACCCTCAGCCGCTAACTCGGTGGAATACAATTCTATTTTTCCGGAATTGGTATTGAACATAAACTCTTGACCTTCTACAAAATAAAGATCATCATACGGACGTTTGAGTTTCTTCACTCCCAGCTTTTTCATTTCACCTAGTGAGCTGCCCACTTGTTTCAATTGCCAATCCAGCACTTCTTCAATGTCTTTGTATTGAAAATATTTATCCAGATCTAATTCAAAGCCAAGTTGCTGAGCAATCCACCAATCCGGTTTTGAGTCATATTTCGGTTTTACTGCCGGCATCCTCAGAGAGATGACCGGATCCCGATGAGGGGAATTTCTTATGGCATCATATCGCTCCAGATAAGTACATTCCGGTAGTACAACATCAGCGTAGCCCGTGATTTCCATAGGCATCGTATCGATAACGACAAGCATCTCCAACGCCTCGATGGCCTTCATCGTCATTTTCTGATCAGGCAGTGTATGGATCAGGTTGGTGCCATTGACAATCCAACCTTTGATGCCAAACTCCTGGCCTTCAACAGGTACAGAGGCTTCCACCAGGGCATTTGAAACAATTTCCGTGGCCAGGCTGAATTTATCAGGAAACAAATCTCTCCAGGTTTTTTTTGCTACCGGATATTCAGGTGATGGAAATTCTGGAATCGATACTTTCTCAGGGTTATAAAACCCTCCTCGTCTTCCCCAGGACCCTAACAATGCATTTAAGATGGCCACAGCTCTTAGCCTCTGCGTGTCATCACCATACCAGGTAACGTGTCGTCCGGGGTGGACAATCACTGCCGGGGAAGCATTGGCCATTTCTTTGGCTGTTTCGCGAATGACACCAGGATCAATGGTCGTAATCCCGTAGGCCCATTCAGGTGTGAAAGCCTGAACATGTGCCTTTAATTGCTCAAAACCAAAGGCGTATTTCTCTATATAGTCTTTGTCGTACCACTCTTCATCAATCAATACATGAATCCATGCTAACAGTAAAGCCATATCTGTAGCTGGCTTGATTGGCAACCAAAATTTTGATTTGCTGGCTGCAGTAGAGAATCTAGGGTCAACCGTGATAATGGTAGCGCCCTTGTCTATCGCCTCAGACATCTCTTGTACCTGTCCATTGTGCATGTTTTCTCCAATGTGTGAGCCAATGAGGACCAGGCATCTGGTATCTCTGATATCTGTTCTTTCCGGAGAGAGTATACCTTCTCCAAAGGTGGAGTAAAACGCTACCTCTCTGGGGCCTCTACATTGCGCGAAGCTGGGTGCAGTAATGTGTGGAGATCCATAGGCTTTCAAAAGATGTCCTAAGAAATGTCCCCCAGAACCGTGAGAAAATAAGGCAACGCTCTCAGGGCCATGTGTTGCAGCAATCGCCTTCATTTTATCCCCTATTACCTTAAACGCCTCACTCCAGGAAGCTTTTCTAAAAACCTGCTTCCCGTTTTCCTCAACACGAATTAAAGGGGTCTTAAGTCTGTCCTCATCATAGTACATTCCTACACCTCCGGTACCTCGAGGACATAGGCGTCCATTACAGTGGGGGTCATCTTTATGACCTTCAATCTTCCATATGTCTCCTTGCTCATTCTTTGATACCCAACCAGCACATTTCCAAAAGCACACTTCACAATATGTTGGTGTACGTTCGGTAAACTTCGGAGTAGGTAAAAACTCGTCAAGTACCCGACCATTTACCCAGTTGAAAGAAGAGGCAGCAAGTGCGACAGTCCCGACACCCGCTCCTGATATTTTGATAAAGTCTCTTCGATTGGTCATTATTTCTCCAATTTTCAGAGATGAAGTTATTCTCCTTTATCCTAAGCAAATATGACCTACCTCAGGACTGCCTATGATTATTCCTTTGTAATCTTTTATACACTTATTTTATCTGAAAAATCAAGCAAGCATTTCAAGAGAGATCATCTTTGGTGTTGGCATTTTTAAGCACAGCATGGTCTTGGATTTCTATCGACTTAACCAGACATTTTTTCAATGTACCAATCAAACTATAGTCCCTATTCTCCACCGCTTGCTTGAAATAAGTAAAAGAAGATGGGTTATAAATGGTCAGGGTAGTCTCATTGAAACTTGTTCCATTTCTTTGATAAGTTACAATATCAAACTCATCATCATTTTCAGCTATCAATTGCTCAATAATAGCTGGCGTAAGGTTGATCAAATCACAAGCCACTAGTAAAATAGGATTTTTATGGTCATGATGAATAGCAGAAACTAACCCACCCATTGGACCAATGCCTTCAAACCGATCCGCTATTTTGGGGTAACTATTTGGGATCTGATCAAACTGCTCTTTATTGCAAGAGATATAGGGGCTAATCCCTTCTCCTTTCAGCATCTCGTACAGGTGAATGAATTGTGGTTTTTCATGCACTTTCAATAGATATTTCTCAGTACCCATTCGTTTACTCTTACCGCCGATTAATATGATTGCATTTAGCATGACAATAAAATTAGGTTTTGGAATGATCGTGCTTTGTACCTAAGGCTAAAGATAGATATTATCCAGAAGTTAAAATCTGTAGCTAACACCGCATTTGAAGTAGGGGAATATGCCTTGATGCTTAATTAGCAAAACTAATTTTAGTGTAAATATTTTAGTTGATTATGTTAATAAATCATAACTAACCTTACATAATAACAATTTTGAGAACTAAATATCAGGTAAACCGTTCTATAACCATCGAAATTTATTTTAAGGTTTGATCTGCAATTCAGTTCCTGGCATCCTAAACACTTTACTGAAATTGGTATATTTGATCAACGGGAAAAATTTAAAATCAATGTCATTCATATGAAAAAGCTGCTACTCCTCTGTCTAACAATCGCCATTGCCGTATCCACTCAAGCGCAAACAAAGCTTGTTGAAAAAGTAACCAGGAAAGGAGATGAACTCGTTATTCCCTATGAAAAATACGTATTGGATAATGGTCTGACATTAATCATTCACGAGGACCATTCAGACCCATTGGTTCATGTAGATGTAACTTATCATGTAGGTTCTGCCAGAGAGGAACTCAATAAATCAGGATTTGCTCATTTTTTTGAGCACATGATGTTTCAAGGATCTGATCACGTAGCAGATGAGGAGCACTTCAAGATTGTAACAGAGTCAGGAGGAACATTGAATGGCTCCACCAACCGAGATCGCACCAATTATTATGAGACGGTTCCCAGCAACCAATTGGAAACCATGCTATGGCTGGAAGCAGACCGGATGGGATTTTTCCTGGACGCGGTCACGCAGAAAAAATTCGAAGTGCAACGAGCCACCGTAAAAAATGAAAAAGGACAGAACTACTTAAACCGACCCTATGGCATGTGGACAGAGAAAACCATGGCCGCAGTCTATCCTTTCGGGCACCCCTATTCCTGGAGCACCATTGGGCTGCTAGAAGATCTTGACAGGGCTGACCTGGAAGATTTAAAAAACTTTTTCCTTCGATGGTATGGACCCAACAATGCTGCACTGACTATTGGGGGGGATGTGGAGCCCAAAAAAGTAGTCGCGCTAGTTGAAAAATATTTTGGTAGCATTCCAAGAGGACCTAAGGTCGAGAAATTAGATCTTGACCCACCAGTGATTCAGGAAGATCGTTACATTTCTCATGTGGATAATAACATACGGTTTCCAGCACTTATGTTTACCTACCCAACTATACCCAATTTACATAAAGATGAGGCACCTCTTGATTGTCTGGCTGATATATTAGGCACAGGACAAAGCTCTTATTTCTTTAAAAAATTTGTGCTTACGCAGAAAGCCATTCAGGCATCCGTATTTCATCCGGCTGCTGAGCATTCTGGAGAATTCACCATGTTTGTCTTACCCTATCCCGGTCAAACACTTTCAGCATTTGAGACAGAAGTAGGTCAGATTCTTGATGAGTTTGCTCAGAATGGAGTCACTGAAGATGACCTGACAAAATTCAAGGCAAATATGGAATCCAACACCATCAATGGCCTGGCAAGTGTAAGTGGAAAAGTTTCCCAATTGGCACGTTATCAATATGCCTTCGGTAATCCAAATCTGATCAATAAAGATTTACAACGTTACCTGGATATTACTGCCGAAGATGTCATGCGGGTATTCAATAAATATATTTACAAAAAGCCTGGTGTGATTTTAAGTTATTTGCCTGATCAGGAAACAGCACCAGCAAAGCCTGATAATTTTGAAAAGCCAACAAATGGCAATAATCCTTACCCAAAGACTGACTATAGCGGACTTAACTATAAGAAACCTGAGAAAGAGTCTTTTGATCGAAGCATAAGGCCAACCTCCGGTCCTAGTCCTTTGGTGAAAGTTCCCGAATTTTGGAAAACCAATTTTGACAATGGGATTAAGGTTATAGGAACAAAGAGTGACGAAATTCCGACCATCGCCATCCAGTTGACCCTGGCAGGTGGCCACAAATTTGATGCTTATGAGCCCACAAAAAGTGGTTTAGCTCAAATTACGGCAGCTATGATGAATGAATCTACCCAAAACTATTCTGCAGAAGCCATGCAGGAAGAATTACGTAAGATTGGGAGTAGCGTAAGTATCTACGCCAATAATAATTCAACCATTTTAACCGTAAACACGCTCAAAAAGAACCTTGACAGAACCCTGGAACTGGTTGAGGAAAAGCTGTTAAGACCGGGTTTTCAAAAGCTAGATTTTGATCGGGTAATCAAACAACAAATGGAAGGGATCATCGCCAATCAAAAAGATCCTTCAGCCATTGCTTCACAGGTCTTTAATAGACTTCTTTATGGGGATGAACATATATTCTCGGTTCCAACTGAAGGTATTGAAGAAACTGTTGGAAACATTACGTTAGAAGATATCGATGCTTTTTATGAAAAGTATTATTCTCCAAACCTTGGTGAGTTAGTAATTGTCGGGGATATCGAACAGAAGGAGATCCTTCCAAAATTAGGTTTCCTCAAAACGTGGAAAAACAAACAGGTAACCATACCTGATCTCCCAAACTCCAAGCCTGGGGACAAGACAAAAGTATATTTGGTAGATAAAGCGGAAGCACCACAATCTCAGATACGCATCGGCTACATGACCGACCTTACTTACGATGCAACCGGGGACTATTTTAAAACTTATCTGATGAATTATCCGCTGGGTGGCGCCTTCAATAGCCGCATCAACCTAAACTTACGTGAAGATAAAGGATGGACCTACGGGGCCAGAAGTTACTTTAGCGCCTCCAAAGATCCTGGACCTTATGTTGCTTCTGCTGGTGTATTAGCCACTGCCACAGACAGTGCAGTCTTTGAATTCGTAAAAGAAATATCGGATTACAGTGAAGATGGAATTACTGAAGACGAGCTTGATTTTATGAGGCGCTCCATTGGACAAAAGGATGCAAGAAGCTACGAAACACCTGGACAAAAAGCAGGTTTCCTAAGACAAATTATCCACTATGATCTTGACAAGAGTTTTGTTGATGATCAGACGAAAATCATCAAGACAATTACCCAAAAGGAAATCAATGGCCTTGCCAGGAAATATCTAGACAAAGAGAATATGTATATCCTGGTTGTCGGGGATGCTGCAAGCAACCGGTCTAAGCTGGAAAATCTTGGCTACGAGGTAGTTGACCTGGACCCTAAGGGTGAGGTGATCAGTGAAACTGTGATCCAAACAGATAAATAAAATATACGAGAGAAGACTGTTTAGTCACTAATCGTCTCGACCACTAGGTTGTGGTTGGTGTAGATACAGATGTCTGCCGCAATATTCAGCCCTTCTGTAACCATCTCCTGAGCACTCAGGTTAGGTGCGTGCTTTTTCAATGCAGTAGCTGCTGCCTGGGCATACATGCTGCCTGAGCCAATCGCGGCAATTTCATTGTCCGGCTCCAAAACATCACCAGTGCCAGAGACGATGAGAATCTCCCCTTTATCAGCAACGATCATCATGGCTTCCAACTTTCTGAGATATCTGTCTGTTCTCCAGTCTTTTGCCAATTCTACCGCAGCCCTCTTCAGATTTCCTGAGTATGATCCAAGCTTTTCATCAAATCGCTCCAGCAAAGTAAATGCGTCGGCAGTTGACCCTGCAAAACCAGTTACAATCTTACCGTCCTGAAGTTTTCGGATTTTTTTAACATTACTTTTGGCAACCGTATTTCCAAAGGTGGCCTGACCATCTGCTCCGATCGCCACCTGGCCATTGTGTTTAATGGCCAATACGGTGGTCGAACGAATTCTTTCTCTTCCCATATCGATGATTAAATAAGGATTCTAACTGGATCTTCCAGGAAGCCTTTGAGCGTTTGAAGGAAGGCTGCTCCAACAGCTCCATCCACTGCGCGGTGATCACATGAAAGCGTTACTTTCATGACATTACCCGGCTTCATCTCTCCATTTTTAACGACTACTGTCTCTTTGATACCCCCCACAGCCAAAATACAGGCATCCGGTGGGTTGATAATTGCGGTGAATTCATCGATTCCAAACATACCCAAATTAGAAACACTAAATGTGTTCCCAGTGTAGTGATCTGGTGTGAGTTTCTTATTTTTTGCTTTATCTGCAAGGTCTTTAACCTCCGCAGAGATATGTGAAAGCGTCTTGTTATCAGCAAACTTCACAACCGGAACAATCAATCCTTCTGGTAAGGCCATCGCCACTCCAATGTGTATGTGGTGATGTTTTACCATTTTATCTTCTTGCCATGATACATTTACATCAGGATGCTGCCTCAACGCAGCTGCACTTGCCTTCAATACCAGGTCGTTGAAAGAAATCTTTACAGGAGAAATTTCATTCATGCTTTTACGAGCAGCAATGGCATTGTCCATGTTGATCTCCATCGTCAGGTAAAAATGCGGCGCAGAGAACTTACTCTCACCCAATCTTCTGGCGATTGTTTTACGCATTTGTGTCACCGGAATATCCTCAGAACTTTCCTCTCCAACCACTTGAGGCAAGCTGATCACTTGCGCAGCTGGTTTGGACGCTGATTTCTCAGCAGCGGCGGGAGCAGCTTTTGCCGCCGAAGGCGTAAACGCTTCCACATCTTTCTTTATGATTCTTCCTCCATCTCCTGATCCGTTGACAGTAGCGATATCTATGCCTTTTTCTTCAGCAAGCTTTTTGGCCAATGGAGAGGCTTTGATCCTTCCGTTGTCTGACGACTGCTCGGCTGGTGCTGGCTGACTCTGGGGAGTTGCTGTCGGAGCACTTGAAGCAGAAGATGTAGTTTTTTCTTCTTTTTTATCGGCTTTTTTATCGGTTTTAGACCCTGCGCTTTCTGCTTTAATCAAAGCTTCATAATCAGCACCTTTTTCACCAATCACTGCAATCACCCCATCTACAGGGACAGTTCCTCCATCTTCCACAGCCGTGTAAAGTAATGTGCCTTCATCGTATGCTTCCAGTTCCATGGTTGCTTTATCAGTCTCAACCTCCGCCAAAATGTCGCCGCTTGAAACACTATCACCAACCTTCTTCAACCAGGAGGCAATCACACCTTCCTCCATTGTATCACTCATCTTAGGCATCTTCACCACAGTGGCATTGATGTCTGAGGTGTCAATTGCTTCTGAAGTAGATGCGGCATCCGCATCATCTGACTTCTCTTCTTTAGTTTCTTCTGATTTATCCTTGCTTCCTCCTCCACTTTCAATCTCCTTCTTCAATGCACTGATGTCCTCACCCTTTTCACCAATAATGGCAATGACGCCGTCTACCGGGACAGTTTCTTTTTCTTGCACACCAATATGGAGCAACACACCGTCCTGATAGGACTCTAACTCCATGGTTGCTTTATCCGTTTCTACCTCTGCCAATACATCACCTGAACTTATTTCATCTCCTTCTTTTTTCAACCATGATGCAATCACACCTTCTTCCATGGTGTCGCTCATCTTGGGCATTTTAATTACTTCGGCCATTTCCCGGGAATATGTTTACGGTTAAGAATAAATTCAAAGTTAATCATCTGTGGCTTTTTTGGTAACATCTTTGATTCTATTAATTTGTCTATCTGTTTTAATTATCGAAAAATGTTGTTTTTATAGCCATATATAAGATGCCAGCAAAACTAGTCAGGGACTACAAACGGCCCTTTTTTCTTTTCAATCAACACCTCGAGACGATTTACCCTGCAATTTTTAGAAAAGTTACTGGAATACCTTTACCAACAAAAGAAAAACTAAAAACTCCGGATAAAGATTTCCTGGAACTGGATTTTTATCAAAATAATCAAAAAAGATTGCTTATTCTTCAGCATGGTCTGGAGGGTGATAGTACCAGACCTTACATGTTAGGGATGATCCGTGCATTTCTTAACGACCAGTATGACGTATGTTCCTGGAATTTCAGAGGCTGCGGGAAAGAAATGAATAAACAACCCTATTTCTATCACAGCGGAGCCACTCACGATCTGGAAGTGGTTGTGGAGCGTTTTATAAAACATTATGACGACATTACGCTTATTGGGTTTAGCCTTGGAGGTAATCTAACCCTTAAGTATTTAGGTGAAGAAAACAGGCCAAAACAGGTCAAGAGAGCGGTGACTTTTTCAGTCCCTCTAGATCTTTCCGCAGGGTCAGATACTCTTTCCTCACCTAATTGCTACATTTATGAAAAGAGGTTCCTCAACATGTTGAGTAATAAAATCCGACGAAAAGCTGAATTAATGCCCAATCACCTGGATGCTTCACTGCTTGCAAAGATCAAGACGGTTCGTGATTTTGACGATTACTACACTGGACCACTTCATGGATATAAAGACGCTGCAGATTACTACCAACAATGCTCTTCCCGCAATTTTCTGGACAGCATCAAGATTCCAACACTTATTGTAAATGCTTTAAACGATCCATTTCTATCTAAAGAATCGCTGGATCATGGCCTCACTAGCGACTTAAAAAATGTCTTTTTCGAAACTTCTGTCGCAGGCGGGCATGTGGGATTTACCAGTTTGAACAAAGAAAATTTATTTTGGTCCGAAAGGAGAGCGTTGAATTTTTGTCGTAATCACTGAAAATCCTGATGGCATGATTAACTTTCAGGTTCATGTGCGATAGATACACCATATCCGCTTCTCAGGAGGTGATGAAGAATATTTTTGGCATCGAACAACTCGATGAATACGAAGTGAACTTTAACTCGGGCCCAACTCAGGAGGTCCCTGTTCTGCTAAGTAATAACCCGAAGACCGTTCAAAATATGACCTGGGGATTGATCTCCAAATGGTCAAACAACAAAAGCATTAGCCCCAAGCTCTTCAACCTGCCAATAGTTCATGCTACAGAAAAGAAAATGTATCAGCATGGATTAAAAGAAAACAGGTGTTTGATCCTTGCAGATGGCTTTTATGTCTGGAAACAAATTGGCAAGACTAAAAGCGTGCCTTACTATTTCTTTTTACCTGAAAGAAAGCCTTTCGGCATAGCAGCACTCTGGGAATCATACGAAGATATGGACGGTAAGACTGCTCATACTTGTATTATGCTGACTCGGGAAGCTACTACCGAAGTATCCGCATATCAGGAAGATATGCCGCTGGTCTTACAGGGAGATTTAATGGATAATTGGCTGAATCATAAATTTGAAATCCTGGAACATTCAGACTCATTTATCCAGCCTGATGTTGAAAAATTTAAGTTCCACTCGGTATCTCCGCTAATCTCCAGCCTCAACAACAACCATGAAGGCCTCATCAAAGCGGCTTCACCTTCAGATCAACATGGGAATTATACCTTGTTTAATTGAGCTACTTATTAAAAAGGCCAATTCGTATATCATTATCTCTCCAATATTTCCTATTTTCGTTTTATCGGGTTTTTCGGTAAAGCCCCTCTCAATTCAAAGTAAACAACCATGTACAATACCCGAATTACTGGAATAGGTCACTATGTGCCTGATCGTGTCGTAACAAATAATGATCTTGCCGAATTTATGGAAACCTCAGACGAGTGGATTCAGGAGCGTACCGGGATTAAAGAACGCAGATGGATCGATCCTAAAACAGGCGATATGCCCTCTACCATGGGCACCAAGGCTGCAAGGATAGCCATCAAAAATGCTGGACTGGAGCCAAAAGATATTGATTTTATTGTTTTTGCTACTTTAAGCCCGGACTACTACTTTCCTGGTCCAGGTGTTCAGGTGCAAGATCAATTGGGTATCGGTGAAATAGGAGCTTTGGACGTTAGGAATCAATGTTCCGGATTCCTTTATGGGCTCTCTGTGGCTGATCAATTCATCAAGACCGGCATGTATAAAAACATTCTACTCATTGGGTCTGAATATCACTCTGGTGGACTGGAAAAATCTACCAGAGGTAGAGGAGTAACAGTAATATTTGGTGATGGAGCCGGAGCTGTGGTCCTTTCGAGATCTGAGGAAGCCGGAAAGGGTATACTAAGTACTCATTTGCACTCCGAAGGTAAACACGCTAAAGAACTGGCACTCATCGGCCCCGCCACCAATAGATGGGTAGACACCATCATGGAAGAGGCAAATCCGGAAGACACTAGTTATTACCCATACATGAATGGTAATTTCGTCTTCAAACACGCAGTTACCCGTTTCCAGGAAGTCATCTTTGAAGCCTTACAAAAGAATGAGATAGATAAGGAACAAATAGATATGCTCATACCTCATCAAGCCAACTTGAGGATAAGTCAGTTTGTACAAAAAAAGTTAGGCCTTAGTGATGATAAGGTATATAATAATATCATGAGGTATGGCAATACAACAGCTGCCTCAATTCCAATCGCCCTGAGTGAAGCGCATTTAGAAGGAAAAATTAAGTCTGGTGATCTTGTGTGCCTTGCAGCATTTGGTAGTGGGTTTACCTGGGCGTCTGCATTGATCAAGTGGTGATGGACCATCCTACACAGGAAGAACTAGCCATTTTAAAAGATCAGCGTTTTCTGATTGTCAAACAGACCCTTTCAGAAAAGGTCATAAGCCAACTGGCTGTTATCGAACGGATGATCCATCAGGAGATAAAATCATCAAATTTTGATTTCCCGGCAAACACATTCCTTCGCTCAGGCAAAATTTCTAAAGGAGAGAACTACCGTAGCCTTCCCTACTTTTTACTGGATTATCCTCGCTTATTTACCAAAACAGATGCTTTTGCATTCCGAACGATGTTGTGGTGGGGTCATGAATTTAGCTGCACATTACATCTGGCAGGAAAACCTCTGGATATGGTACGAAAAAGGCTGACGCCTCGTTTAATCAAAGAAAAGGACATTTATTTTTGCATGAACGACAACCCCTGGGAGTATCATTTTGAGTCATCCAACTATCAAAAGATTGATACATTAAAGTCCAAAGACATCGAAAACCATATCAATAAATATGATTTTGTCAAGATTAGCGATAAGGTTCCCCTGGAAAAGTGGGATCATTTTGGTGATTTTTCGTTAATAACTTTAAAACGATTTCTAAAGTTGCTTAATTCATGATACTAAGAAACACGCTATTCCTGCTAATCCTTACCCCATTTATTGTTATTGCACAATATACGGACAAGTATGTTTTCGAAACTGACTCATCCAGAAACGGTATTTATAAGGGCGTATTCGACAATGGCCGGATGGCTATGAAGGGAGAATTAAAAAACGGAAAGAAAGAAGGCCTCTGGTCGTATTATCATACGGATGGAATTATAAAAGAAATCGTCACATATAAAAACGGGGAAAAAGATGGGCTTCAAAGGCGTTTTGATAACAATGGATTACTGATCAGCGAAACCTATTTTAAAGACGGTATCCTGGAGGGCCCCTACATGGAGTTTTACGACAATTCGATGTTAGCATTAGAGGGTTTCTATAAAAATGGAAAGAAAGACAGCACCTGGACAGAACATTTTCCTAATGGGGCTCCCAGCTACATCAAAAACTATGAGATGGGTACAGCCCATGGAAAATGGACTTACTTTTTCGAATATGGACGCCCAAAATCGGAAGAAAATTACAGCTACGGAGTGGAGACCGGCCGATGGACCACCTATTATCCCAACAAACAGAAAAAAACGGTAGTCAATTATAAAAATGGGTTATTGGATGGACCCTATCGTGAATTTCATGAAGATGGCAAAAAGAGTGTGGAAGGGCAATATGTGATTGGCCTTAAGACAGGCACCTGGGTCAACTTTTTTCCAAGTGGTAACCTCTTTGCCATTGGCGATTATGAAAAAGATGAAAAACAGGGAATCTGGAAGTACTTTACTGAATATGGTTCATTAAGTGAGGAAGGTCCCTATCAATATGATCAGCGACAAGGTCAATGGATCTATTATCATGACAATGACAAAGCTGAAATGATTGGTTCATTTCAAAATGATGAAAAGAACGGGCTTTGGGGCTTATTTTATGAAAATGAACAACTGAAACAAGAGCAAATGTGGAGCATGGGGAAACTCATGAGTGTTACGCCTTTCTTTACCATTAAGGGAGAGAAAAAAGATCCAGGAACAATAAAAGATGGAACCGGAACACTCATTACATATTCTACAGCAGGTAGGGTTGATGCCATTTATAACTATGTTAATGGATTTCTTCAAGGCGAATTTAATGCTTACTTCCCGAATGGAATTGTGCAGGAATCCGGAAGGTACACCCGAAACAAAAGAGAAGGCAGCTGGAAGCAATATCATGAAAATGGTCATTTGGCAGTAGAGGGGAAATATACCAACGGAGAAATGTCTGGGAAATGGAAATATTACAACCCCCGTGGTCGTCTTATCAATGTCATTAATCATGACGAGGAACCTGAATAGTTTCTCTATATTTTTTACACTTTCATGATTCTCTATAAGCTGCTCATCACATTTGTATCGAATATGAAATCAACATCAGGTAATTGCCAAATACGGCATAATAAAAGATAGAAACTCCACTTATATAGAAAACCAATGGAATGTAGCCACTCTTTATTAAATTGGCTTTAAATCTCAAATTATGAAATACCTGGTTATCACTTTATTATTTGCTTTCGGATCATGTGCCTCAGCTCAGGAACCCCTTATTCGATTCAACTATTTTGAAGATGACTTTAGCCCATTTGATACTTACAGTATCAATGCTTTCAAGCTCAATGGTTTAGAAGTGGACCATGAGTATAGCATCCGCACAAAATTATTGGTTGATAAATTGCATGAAAGAATGGAGAAAATTGGCATTGATCGACAGGAAGTTGGAGACATCTATTTCCAATATAATTTACAAGTTGATACCCTTCCCATTGGGTTTCAAAGACAAGAGGGTCCTTTGCCTCAGGACGTTATTGCAGAGATCACCATAGATATATTTGATGCTGAATATAATGAAAGACTTTTCACTTCGAATGTATACGGCCTTTTAGTTGAAGACGAAAAGAATGGTAAGACCATTAAGAAAATTTACCGCAAACTCTTTAGAGACCTTGAGAATTAATGGATGATTTCTATCAACCAGAAATCCTAAACTCCCCTATCCTGGCAGGAGAAGAATTCAAACATTGTATCAGCGTATTAAGAAATAAAGCAGGAGATAAGGTTGGCATTTTCGATGGTCAGGGCAATTATTATGTAACTCAAATTAGTTCTATTGAAAAGCATCAATGCAGCCTGGAAATATTAGAAAAAAAAGAAATCCCCAGTAAACCCTTTCGGACCCACCTTGTAATAGCTCCTACTAAGAGCATGGATCGAATGGAATGGATGATGGAGAAGCTTTGCGAAATTGGTGTGGATGAAGTTTCCTTTATTCATACCCAACATGCCGAAAGACCTAAACTAAAAACAGAACGCTTGAATAAGAAAGCCATCAGCGCACTAAAACAAGCTAAAAGCGGCTATCTAACCAAGATAAATCCGCTTATCCGGTTTAGCGATTTTATAAAAAAAGAAACTGTAGTTGAAACTAAATTAATAGCAACAGTCAGGGATGACCTATCCTATTTGAGTAAAGCAATTAAACCTAAACAATCTGTGATGATCCTAATTGGTCCGGAAGGTGATTTCTCTGCAAATGAAATAGAACAGGCATCAGCCAAAGGTTTTAAATTAGTTTCTTTAGGTAAAAACATACTCAGAACTGAAACTGCAGGATTTACGGCCGCGCATACGGTTAATGTGATAAACTATTGCTGAACCGCCTCGAAAGAAGCACTAATTCCAGCTCCATCTCTTTCATAGGTAAGCTTTAAGAACCGAGAGGTAATATTCTCTACTTGCATAAAATCAATGGGCCCATCTGCATAGAGGAGCTGGTCTATAAAAATATTATCGGCGGAAGCCGCTGCAAACCTTCCTAGCAAAAGTGTATCAGAGGTAGTGCAACTAACTTTTGGGATGATCTCAAATGCATCTACTGAATCATTGCGGGTATTTTCGGCTATTAAGAAATACAGATATAAGCTATCTGCACACGTACTAATGGGTTGGTTTTGACCATTCTCAATGTACTGTGTTCTCATCCATGTTTTAGAACTGTCATTGGTCAATAACCTGACCACCTGATAATCATAGAACCCTAAAGGGATGTCATCCTCCTGACAACCAGCGAGTATTAGCATAAAGACAGATAGTAGAATCAGCTTCATCTTGATAAAAAACGAAGGGACAGAAAATATTTTTCTATGTATATGTCGCCAAAAATTCATAAAGGTCAAAAATAGACGTTCTGCTCATCTATTTTATGGAGATTACGTTGTCTTTATCAAGAAAGTTAAATTCATGAAAAAAAATCGAAGAGAAATCATTGAATGGTCTATCCTGATAATTGTGGTTGGAACACTTTATCTGACAGGTCTTCACACGCAGGTATTGGGAAGTATACAGCGAGTCATGCTTTTTACAGGAATTATTACGCCAGATCTTAATGACGCCAGGACACCTGCCTCCTATAATTTTATATTGGAGGATTTTAATGGTAATAAAATTCCCTTTTCTAAGTTTCAGGAGGAAAAAGTCTTCTTGAACTTTTGGGCTACCTGGTGTCCTCCATGCATCGCTGAAATGCCAGACATTCATGACCTATATGAAAAAATTGGTGATCAGACATCTTTTGTTATGATTTCTATGGATAAAGACAGGGAAAAAGCGAAAGAATTTATCCGAAAAAAAGAATTTAACTTCCCCGTATATTTTTTAGCATCCGGACTACCGTCGGTTTATGATCCACACTCCATTCCAACGACCTATGTCATCTCACCGGATGGTGAAATCGTCGTAACCAGACACGGAATGGCAAAATACGACACAGATAAATTCATAAAATTCCTGAAGGATCTATAATTTAAAAAAGATCTTCTTCTGGTAGAGCCAGTAGCACAGGTACCAATAGATCCCAAATACACACGCAGATCCAATAATCAACTGCATGACAGCAGGCAGACCCACCCAACCGGTAATGTTATCACTAATCGTATAGACATAGCCTCTTAACCATCGGTCACCTATTATTTCAAAGGTGATGTAGATGAAAAAAGAGTTCATACCAACAATGGTAAAAAACTTGAGATATTTATTATGTCCCTTCATGTCTATCCACCAATAGGCAAAAGCTAATCCTAAAAGACACCAGCCAAGAGATGCCAGGGTAAAAGATGTCGTGGCAATTCTTTTGATAATCGGAGTCAGAGATGTCCAATCCAGCATATACCCTATCCCCAGGGCAAGAACCCCCCATACGATTACCGGTTTAATTTGATCCCTGTTATTCAGTATCCATTTTCCAGCCATCGCACCACCTATCGTATGAACAGCAGTAGGAATACAATTTATCGCTACCCAGCCCCCTCCATTGATTTTATTCATAAGCACCAAGTCCATCCAATTACCAAAGTTTTGTTGATCTGTAAAAGGTTGATCGAAGCCCGGAACTCCTGTAAAACGATAAAGTATTTCAGTAAGTAATAGCAGTCCCACGCATACCAGGGCTTGTTGCAGATAGCTCCAACGAAATACCAGGAAAGCTACCAACATGGTAAATGAAAGCTGAGTTAAAACATTCCAAAGTTCAAAAGACAAATGGTCCCCGCGAACGGCATAATCCAGTACCCCCCAGAAAAATAACCATCCCGAACGGGTAAGCGCCTTCTTAAATGATTGGTTCCATGACTTGCCCATGGCATATTGCTTATGTAATGAAAAGGCCATGGCTGTTCCCGCTATAAACATGAAACCCGGCTGAATGAGGTCCCAAAATCTTAATCCATTCCAGGGATGATGATGAAATTGCATAAAAAAATCATGCAAGAAGCCATCTGTATACTCCGTGATATGATACAGCCCCGCTGCCTCAATGGCCAGAAGCACCATGATAAAGCCCCGCATAAAATCCAGGGACAACAATCTTTTTTGTGGGGTTACCAAATCCGGGTTATCAGTCATTTGCTTAGGTTTCTTTTAAAAGTAGTTATTTTTTGCTTTTCCTTCCCAGCCAGTATATAAGTCCTGTAATGGGTAAGGAGGCAGCAATCAAGGAAGAGAGAAAGACCAGGATTCTACCAGCCAGTCCAGCAATGCTGCCAAAATGGATATCATAAACCATCCCATGTAGTTTCTCATAAGTACTTATCTTATCCCCGGGTCCATGTATAAACAATCCCTTTATTTCTTCTCCGCTGTATCGATCAAAATAATAGTGAAACGAAGCATAATTTAGCATGGAAGGATCATTTAGTGTAACTCTGATAATATCCTCTTTTCCATGGGGATTGCTGATCCTGCATGTCTTACCCGGAAAACGTTCTCTAAAAGCCAGGGTAATGCTATCCATTAAATCAAAAGGATTAATACCATTGCCTATATTCAGGGTATCAGATTTTGGTTGCTCGTAAACAACGCCAGTCTCTCCAGTCATTCCTTTCAGGCCACGCTTAACGATATCAAAGCCCCAAAATAAACCTGTCAGAACAGTGAAGATTACGATCCAGGTAGCATAAAAACCAAGCACATTGTGTAAATCATAATTTAGCTTTTTTGGTGAAGCCCCCCACTTGATCATAAACTTTCCCTTTCTTTCTTTTTTACTGGAAGGCCACCAAATAACGAGTCCAGTGATTAGCATGATCAAAAAGAGTAGCGTGACCCAGTGGACCACTTCACGCCCAATCTTTTTCATCAGTAGGTTTCGATGTAATCCCACTAAAAAACTAATTATCCCGGTATTCATATCCTGTATATGAATCAATTCAGCCGTATACGGATTAAGTTGTGCAATGTAATAGGTCCCCTGGCCGTACAGCAAGACTTCACAGGTCCTATCTTCTTCTCTGAAAAAAGCTGTTCGATAATCTCCTTTAGGAAATTCTCGGTCTATTATTTCCTTGAGGTCCGATGGCAGAACGAAAGCCTTTTGCTGAGGCATGATGCTTTGATGAAAAAACAACTGGCGCATTTCCGGTTGCCAAACGAGTAGGGCACCTGAAAAGGCGACTACAAAGAAAAGGATTCCTACAATTAACCCTATCCATAGGTGTACCTGACCCATTAGTTGCTTAGCAGTCATATACCAGAAATCTGAAAGAGATAATTTCGAAAATCCACACCATCTAATTTAAGCAATCCATTCCAGGAAAGATACAAGGCCTTTTGGATGTATTTTGTATGCTATTCCTGAGTGAAAGAGCTACTTCAAACCCCCACCCGTGTAATGTTTCTAGTTGGTTATTTTCTGTCATGTCCATTTCCGCACAATCCCCATTTCCTGGTCCCCAAGACCAGGCCATCCATCCAGTACCTACCTCCTCACTATACTCCAGTATGTATTTATAATCTATGCAGCATTTACAACCTACTTCAATGGGTGCAAACTCTCCAATGATAAATGCCAGATTTTTTTGTCTGGCTTCGTCAATGGTACTTTTAATGCGTGCTTGAGGAATGTTGGAGTCCCATGGGTGCCAGGAAAAAATAACATTACCTGTCGGGTCCGCCTGAATAATTTCCGGACCTTGATTGAGGATATCACTTTCCCTTCTTCCCCAGCCAGCGGCATCGATCACGAGCGGGACGGTAATGCCTGCATTCCTTAATTGTAAAACCGCATTCTGGTAGGCCTCTCTGTATTCAGAACCAGTTACATCATGATTTCCGGCTTCATTAGCAATGTTTAATAACACATACTTTTTGTGCTTCTCTATTACCTTCACAATATCTTCCCTACTCCAATAATCGATACACTGCTGAAGGTTTTCCCATTTGCCTGTAGCCTCCCAAACAGCAGGCATGGCAACCATATGATTGGCAATGCAATTAGCAATCGTAACGTCAAGTTCCTCGGCAGTGCCTTTTGTAAACCAAAATATCCTGACAATATTGGCCCCGGTCTTCTCAATCTCCCGGAAAGATTCTTTACCGGATCGATCCTGATAAAAAATCATTTTATTGACTCCCCTCGCTATAAAGGCTTCCCCATTGGGCGCATATATGCCAGCACCTTTCACATAAAAAGTCTCCCTGCCCTCTTCTTTTCTTTCAGAACAAGAAAAAATCACGAGACTAAGAACGAAAATGGTCATAAGTACTTTGGCGTAGATCATTTAGAAATCGGTGGACTTGACGGATAAAAGTAACGGATTGCTTTAATATTAGTAAACATTTTAATATTCACTTGCTGATCAATCAAAGCTTAAAACATTCCAATCAATCATATTTGTTAAATTAGCTCGAAATGAGCTTAAGACATATCCCAATGAATCGCAATACTTACTTACTGCTTGTATCTCTTATTTTCTTTTACAGTTGTGAATCTCCAACTGCCAATGAAGCAAAAGGACCTCCCAACTTCGTGGTTATCTTTTGTGATGACCTTGGCTATGGAGATTTAGGTACGTATGGTCACCCCACAATACTCACCCCGAACCTGGATCAGATGGCAACTGAAGGTCAAAAATGGACCAACTTCTATGTCGCTGCCTCCGTATGCACTCCGAGCCGGGCTGCATTAATGACCGGTAGGTATCCAATCAGAAGCGGCATGTGTAGCAATAAGGCCAGGGTATTATTTCCAAACTCTGTAAATGGCTTACCACAAAGTGAAATTACCATTGCTGAATCCCTCAAAGACTTAGGTTATCAAACAGCGGCAATTGGAAAATGGCACCTCGGTCATAAGGAGCAATTTCTGCCCACCAATAACGGCTTTGATTCCTACTTTGGGATTCCCTACAGCAATGACATGGATGCACAGACAGAAGGAAAAAGGTACTGGGAATTTGCGGATAGCATCCCTGTTAAATATTACAATGTGCCTTTGATGAAAGATACAGAGGTCTATGAAAGGCCAGCTGAACAGCATACTTTAACCAAAAGATACAGTCAGGCTGCTGTCGATTACATCAAGACCAATGGCGATAAGCCTTTCTTTCTATACCTGGCTCATAACCTGCCTCATATTCCACTTTTTACTTCACCAGAATTCGCTGGAACCAGCAAACGCGGATTGTACGGTGATGTGATTGAAGAAATTGACAATGGCGTAGGTAAAATTTTACAAGCTTTAAAAGATGAAGGACTTGATGAGAACACCTTAGTCATATTCACTTCAGACAATGGCCCCTGGCGTGTATTTAATCACCATGGTGGTTCAGCAGGACTTCTCAGAGGAGGAAAAGGAAATACCTGGGAAGCAGGTATGCGCGTACCGGGAATTTTCTGGTGGCCTGGAAAGGTAAAACCCGGGATCCAGACAGACCTGGGGTCCACACTTGACATATTTACAACATTGGTAAGTCTAGCAGGTGGTGATATTCCAAAAGATCGTGTCATGGATGGATACGACCTAAGCGAAACCTTACTGAACAATTCAGAAAGCCCACGGGACCACATGCTATTCTATCGGGGCACAGACCTTTATGCGGCCAGACTTGGAGATTTTAAAGCCCATTATACCATTCAAGGCTCTTACGGGATGTGGGAGAAAAAGGAAGAATTGGAAACACCCCTTCTATTTAATCTCTCTGTGGACCCATCTGAGGAATGGAACATCGTCGATCATCACAAAAATGAATTGCAGAAAATTAATCAACTGGTAACAGACCATCAAGCCAAATTAGTACCGGGAAAGGACATGCTGGCAGAACGAGAAAGAAAAAATGACTGAAAATCTAAGTATTGCAGTAAAAACAAAATCAACACTGGGAGAAGGAACCATCTGGGATGATCAGAGAGCATGCCTTTTTTGGGTAGACATCTTCGAGGGAATATTACATCAATTCATCCCTGATACCGGTGAACACAAGACCATCAAAACTGGTGGGTTTTTGGGTTCAGTGGTGCCTTCAGAAAAGGAAGCGCTCATTTTACTTGTAGATCGATCATTTGTCAGTCTAGACTGGAAAAAAGAAAAGTTTAAAACCATCGGCGAAGTAGAAAAAGAACTGACAGGAAACCGGTTCAATGACGGGAAATGTGATCCTGCCGGTCGCTTTTGGGCGGGAACCATGCCTCAGGCCGAAGACAAACCATCGGGCAGCCTTTATTGCCTCAATAACGACCGATCAATCGAGAAGAAATTAGATAATATCAGCATATCTAATGGCATCGTTTGGACCTCTGACCAACAGACCATGTATTATATCGATACGCCTACAAAGCAAGTGTGGGGCTTTGATTATGACAACAGAAATGGGAACATCAGCAATAAGCGAGTCGTAATTGATGTCCCCGAGCAAGAGGGTTTTCCTGATGGCATGACGATAGATAGTGAAGACAACCTGTGGATTGCTCACTGGGGTGGATACCAGGTTGCACAATGGGATCCCATCACAGGAGAAAAAATATTTTCAGTTAAGCTACCGGTGAGCCAGGTTACCTCCTGTGCTTTTGGAGGTGAGGAATTAGATCAATTATATATCAGCTGTGCCAGAAAAGGGCTTAGCGATGCCGCGCTTGAGCAAGAACCTCTGGCTGGTTCACTTTTTGTTTATGATACGCAAGGAGATTATCAGGGGGTTCCTGCAAATAGATTTTCGGGTTTATGATTGTCATTTAATATTTAAGCCCTGGCTAATAAGTCAAACTTTTCAAATACTTAATACTCTTAGGTACCTGCGCCCAGGGTTGAGGACTTTCATCTTCAATAAACATGTGCTTAATTCCAATCTTGTTGGCTTCTCTGAGTATACCTGGAATATCAAGCTCTCCTTGTCCAAGCACCACATCATTTTCTATGGGCGTACCGCCGGTAAGGTCTTTCGGTGTTCCCTTTCTCAGGTCTTTTACATGCAACATCTTCCACCGGTCTCCATATTTCTTTAATAAGTCAACTGGATCTCCTCCACCAAAATGGGTCCACATAATATCCATCTCAAAGTTTACGTATTCAGGATTCGTTTGCTCAATCAGATAATTCATCAACGTTCCATCTCCATGAGGCTGAAATTCGTACCCATGAACATGGTAAGTCAAAGTGATACCATTCTCTTTCAAAACCTTACCCGCAGTGTTAAAATCTGCTACTGCCTTAGTTGCATTCTCTAAATTGAATGCACCTCTATCATGAGGTATCCATGCACACATGACATAGCTTGCCCCAAGACCTTTTGCTTTATCTACTATTGCTTGCGGGTCTTCTACCAACTGGTCATAACCTGCGCCTGTGCTAGGTATACTAATCCCTCTATCGTTACATAATTTTCTGAATTCCTTAGGTGTAAAGTCACCTTCAGGACCTCCTTCCAATTCAACAATACCCAAGGAAGCAATGCGATCCAAAGTTGCTTCCACTCCCTCCGGAAAAGTATTTCGGAAAGTATATGCCTGCACACCAGATGGCACCTGAAACAATGGCTTAGCTTCATTTTCTCCAGAAGAATCAGACTTCTTCTCCGGGCTTTGACAACCAAAAAAGACAATTATGAACAAGGTTAGGTATCTGGTCATTATAAAAAGGTTTGATTTTATGTCTCTTAAAGATACAGGGATAACTGAAATCTATTGTAGCCATATTTAAGTTTATATAATGCATTAACTTTTCATCATGCTTACAAAATTGATGACCATATCATTTTTACTTATTATGGGTCTGCAGTCCCTTTTTAGCCAACAGGTTAAAGATGTACCCAAAGCCTTTAAAAGCCTGAGCACTGATCCGACAGTCATAATCTTGAAAAATAAAATCAAAGTACCTACTGATGGTGGCCATCTGCAAGGCGTTCAGGTAATTGATCAAAAGGGCACAGATAAAATCCTTATGTCAGGCAGTTCCAGCCACACAGCATTTCTCTTACAGGCAGACATAAAAACACAAAAAACCGAGCAACTCCTTCCGTTAATGCAAGATCCGTATCGACATGCGGGAGGATTTCAGGTTAGCGAAAATTATTTGGCTATTGGGATTGAAGATAATCACATCAAAACCACCTCAAAGGTTTGTTTGTACAATCAGGGATCAAATCTGCAAAACGTACGCCCCAACTATATAATTAACCGGGAAGGAGAAGCAGAACAACAAACCGCTGGCGCAACCGGGCTTCTGGCTATGGGAGATCACTTTCTATTGATCGTAAGCAATTGGGACAGTCGTACCTGGGACTTTTACAAGGTTGACCCTGAAATTAGCGAGCATCTATTGTTATCCAGCTTTGCTGCTCCAAATGATTGGGCAGGCTATCAATCTATCAACCTCATCAAGGATGAAAAAGCGATTTATGCCATTGGTTTTTATAAGAAAGGCCTTGAGAATTCAGCAGATCTGATCCTGGTAAGCAAGCTTGAAAAGTTTGAGCTAGTCATGAAGCAAATTGAGACCAAATCATTTAACTGCAAAAAAGGTGTTGATTTTAATACGGCCGCAGGGTTGCAGGTTGATGCTGATGGGTACTTGCATATTTGGGGAACACAAAGAGATGGACTGAAACGAATAGCAGTCAACAAGTTTTCTGAATAACCCTCCGCTAATTATCCACAAATTTAAAATTTAGCCAAAGCCTATCTATCTTCGAGTCTTTTTGAAACCTTTTAATTCAATAAAATATAATACTGGATTCATTCTATGAAAAAATTATTTCTTCTATTCCTACTCTCACCACTTTTCTTATCAGCTCAACATGAGGCGATGATTAAGAAGATTTATGATGAGGCCTTAACCAATAGCCCGGTATATGAATCACTTCGGGTTTTATGTAAAGACGTAGGCCATCGACTTGCGGGTTCAACAGGTGCTGCTGCTGCGGTTGAGTACACGAAGCAACTGATGGAATCCTACGATTTTGATACCGTATACCTTCAACCAGTCATGGTTCCACATTGGGTTCGTGGGGAAAAAGAAACAGTAAGGGCTATCAATTCCAATAAGTATGGCACCTTCGACATGAATGCGTTGGCCCTGGGGAACTCCGTTGGAACGGGGCCGGTAGGAATTTTAGAAGAGGTGATCGAGGTAGGTGGTTTGGGTGAAGTAGAAAAGTTGGGAAAAAAAGTAGTAGGCAAGATTGTGTTTTACAATGAAATAATGGACCCTACTATTATTAATACCTTTGGTGCCTATGGAGGTGCAGTCAGACAGCGTGCTGCTGGTGCCTCGGAAGCAGCCAAATACGGAGCAAAAGCTGTAATTGTTCGCTCGGCAACTAATAGACGAGACGACATACCTCATACGGGAGCACTTAACTACGATGAAAAAATCAAAAAAATCCCGGCGGTCGCGATCAGCACAAATGATGCAGATAAGTTAAGTAAAATATTAAAAGAGCAAACGCTGAAAGTATATATCGAGACGCATTGCGAGCAACTCGAGGATGTACTTTCTTACAATGTGATCGGTGAATTGCGAGGATCGGATTTTCCTGATGAAATCATTGCTGCAGGTGGTCACCTGGATTCCTGGGATGTAGGTGAAGGTGCACATGATGATGGAAGCGGATGCGTACAGGGAATAGAAGCCGTTCGTCTTTTCAAAGCACTTGGCATTACGCCAAAACGCACACTTCGCGCCGTCATGTGGATGAACGAGGAGAATGGGCTCAGGGGTGGTCCGGAATATGCAAGGGTAGCCAAAGAAAAAGGCGAAAAACACATTGCTGCATTGGAATCCGATAACGGAGCTTTTCAGCCTCTGGGTTTTACCATGACCGGTACCGAAGAGCAAAAGCAACAGGTAAAAGCCTGGAGGGATTACTTCATACCTTACCGTGTTTGGGATTTCGAACAAAGAGGCGGAGGCGCTGACATTAGGCAGTTAAATAAAGAAGGGACATTATTGATAGGATTAAGACCAAACACACAAAAATACTTCAATTACCATCACACACCAGCAGATGTGTTTGAAGTGGTAGATAAACGTGAGCTGGAATTAGGAGCAGCCAGCATGAGTGCCATGATGTACTTACTTGATCAGGAAGGATTGAAATAGAAATATAAAGTTGCTTAACTTTCAGTAGTTAACTTTTGTTTCATCACACTCATTTTAGGTATATGCTGCACAAATTCCTGCCATTATTAACATGCGTATTTATCGCGTGTACCAGTACACCCACTGCCGAAAATATTGATCAAAAGGATAATGCCATCATGGACTATCCCATCAAACCGGTCGTTTTCACAGTAGTTGATATCAATGACCAATTTTGGGCGCCACGTCTGGAGACCAACCGAAAAGTCACCATTCCGTATAATTTTGAAAAATGTGAGGAAACAGGTCGATTAAAAAACTTTGCAATAGCAGGCGGGCTAGCCGAAGGTGAATTTGAAGGGATATATTTCAATGACTCAGATGTCTTTAAGGTCATCGAGGGTGCCAGTTATTCCCTTAAGGTTCATGATGACCCTGAATTGGAAGCATTTCTTGATGTTTTGATCAGCAAAATTGCTGCTGCTCAGGAACCAGATGGCTATCTATATACCAATCGTACAATTGACCCTTCCAAAGCCGCAGATGGAGCTGGAGATGAAAGATGGACCGATCTGAGTAGATATCACGAACTATATAATGTGGGCCATATGTACGAAGCTGCAGTAGCTCATTTTCAGGCTACAGGTAAGCGTAGCTTATTAGAAGTTGCACTTAAGAATGCAGACCTGATCAATGAAGTATTTGGTCCGGGGAAAAACATGGGCGTCCCAGGTCACCAGGAAATGGAAATTGGGTTGGTCAAACTTTACCGGGTTACGGGCGAGTCAAAATATCTTGACCTTGCCAAATTCTTTGTGGACCAACGAGGAAACACGGCCGGCCATAAACTTTATGGTGAATATGCACAAGATCATCTTCCATTGGCTGAGCAGCAGCAGGCAGTAGGTCATTCCGTAAGAGCAGGATATTATTATGCTGGAGCAACCGACGTAGCCGCCCTAACCGGAGAGACTGCATATGATGAGGCTTTGAATAAAATATGGAATGATATCACCCATCAGAAAATCTATCTAACCGGAGGAATCGGAGCTGAACCAAGGCATGAAGGATTTGGTCCAGCTTATGAACTCCCCAATGCTACTGCATATACGGAGACATGTGCTGCCATCGCCTTGATGCTTTGGAATCACCGGATGTTTTTGAGAAGTGGTGATGTGAAATATATGGATGTATTTGAAAGAACATTGTACAATGGCTTTCTGGCCGGTGTTTCATTCGAAGGCAATACCTTCTTCTATCCGAATCCGCTTGAAGCCGATGGAGTATCCAAATTTAACCAGGGAGTCTGTGGCAGGTCTCCATGGTTCGACTGCTCCTGCTGCCCAGTAAACGTTGTAAGAATACTCCCCTCCCTACCGGGATATATTTATGCCACCAAAGGAACAGAAGTTTACATCAACCTGTATTTAGGAAACAAGGCTGAAATCAATATCGGTGATCAGAAACTTGAGATTGCTCAAAGCACGAACTACCCATGGGATGGCAAGGTTGCGATTTCCATGAACCATGAAATGCCTGTGGAAGCGAGCTTTAAACTACGAATCCCGGGATGGGCGCGCAATGAGGTGATGGATGGTGATCTTTATGAATACATAGATAATCAAGTGCCTAACGTGACTGCCGCTGTCAATGAGCAAGCCATAGAAATAAATGCAGATGCAGGTTATATTGCTATCCCCCTCAGAAAATGGGAAAAGGGAGATAAAATTTCCTTACAATTTGAAATGCCTGTACGGAAAGTGATTAGTCACCCTTCCGTCGATGCCAATAAAGGTAAAATGGCTATTGAACGTGGACCATTGGTCTATTGCGCTGAAGCTGCAGATAACCCTTCCGGTGTATTAAATACTAAGATATCCCAGAGTGACAATTTCAGTTTTCAGTTTGACCCTGCCTTATTTAGTGGTACAGGCAAAATTAAAAGCGACCAGGGACTTACCGTCATTCCTTATTACGCCTGGGCTCATAGAGAAATGGGTGAGATGGCGGTATGGTTACCTTCTAAATAGACAACATAGCAAGCAAAAAAAAGTAAAGCCATTCCACGAAATGTAGAATGGCTTCTATTGGCGTCCTCCGACACCCACGATTGCTTACATCAATTTTTTAGTTCCATCCACCACCCAGGGCCTGATAAATATTGACCTTCGCACGCATCTGTTGCATTTTGGTTTCAATGAGTTCAAATCTTGACTCTAAAGCGTCACGTTGTGTCAAAAGAACTTCCATATAATCTGCCCTTGCTGATCGGAAAAGACTGTTAGAAATATTAATTGACTCGGTAAGTGCGGCTACCTGCTGTACTTTCAGGTCATACTTACTCTCCAGGTTTCGGATGCTGGAAAGCTGATTGACCACTTCGACATAAGCAGCTATCAGGGTCTGCTCATAAGCATAGACTGCCTGCATCTGCCTGGCATTGGCATTGTAGTAGGCCGCCTTGATTGCTTTTCTATTGATCAAAGGTGCTGTCAAATCCCCCGCAAAAGAAAACAATAAGGACTCAGGGGTCTTCAGGAAGGATTCTGCATTGAAGGCCTGAAAACCAATACCTGCATTTATCCCAAGTGAAGGATAAAAATTAGCCTTAGCCACCTTCACGTCAAGTTTTGCTGCAGTCAGGTCCAGTTCAGCTTGTCTGATGTCAGGTCGATTCTCTAATAACTGTGATGGAATACCGGCCTTTATGGTGTTGGGCTCCAGATCGATAAAGGTCTCCGAATCACGCTCAATTGGTTGAGGGAACCTACCTACCAGAAAATTAATTCTGTTCTCAGTTTCAACAATCTCCTGCTGAATTCCATACTGTAAACTGCGGGTATGCAAGACCTCTGCTTCAAATCTCCGCACTGCTAATTCCGTAACTCTGGCCGACTGTTTCTGTAACCTGACGATCTCCAGGGCATTGCGCTGAATTTCAATGTTCTGCCTGACAATAGCCAGTTCGTTATCTAGAGCAAGCAACTCGTAATAAGAGTTGGCAACCTCTGCGATCAGGTTTGTCACCATGAAGTTTCTTCCCTCTACTGAAGAAAGATATCTGGTATAAGCTAATTTTTTAGCATTGCGCAACTTTCGCCAGATATCCAGCTCCCAATTGGCATATGCACCAATCATCAAATCACCCAGCGGTTCCGGAAACTCTTCGCCCGGCCTGATTTCGTTGTTGGCTTCAAGTGCTCCATTTCTGGTATATCTACCAACTTTATCTACACCTCCACCAACTTTCAAATCAACAAAAGGAAGGTACTCCCCTTTCCTTGCCATCACTTCATTTTTTACCATCTCAATCTCCTGCATCGTGATGTTCAATTCCTGGTTGTTCATCAATGCCGTATCGATCAATGCAATCAGGTTGGGATCCTTGAAATAATTACCCCAACTCAGTGCCACCGAATTAGTTGTATCCTTTGACTTGTTATAACTATCAGGAGTAGATTTATCCACTGATTTTTGAACCGTCAAGTCAGGGGCACATGCTGATACACTCAATATCAGACAGGCTAACCCTAAGCATTTATATATCATGTGTTTATTCACTATAGTCATTGGTCTACCTTTAATATTTCGCATCTTCATCTGTATCGGGATTATCCTGGCGGTTCTCCATCATTTGATTTCTCTCTACTATGTCGTGTACATATTCTTCCGACCATGGCTCATGGTGTTGGTCACTGATGATACTTTTACCCTCACCAAGTTTGGCGAAGATGTAATAGAGCCCTGGGATGATAATTACACCTAAAACTGTCCCCATGACCATACCTCCCATGGCTGAAGAACCAATGGTTCTATTACCTACTGCTCCAGCACCGTGTGAAATAACCAGCGGTATAAGTCCTGCGATAAAAGCAAATGAGGTCATTAAGATGGGTCTGAATCGAACTTTTGCCCCTTCAATAGCCGCCTCCAAAACAGTTGCCCCCTGCTGTTGTTTTTGAACAGCAAATTCAACGATAAGCACAGCGTTTTTACCTAAAAGGCCTACCAGCATAATCAATCCTATCTGCGCATATACATCGTTGGCTAACCCCATTATTTTAAGCAGCATAAATGAGCCAAATATTCCAACGGGAAGAGATAAAATCACAGCAAGTGGTAAAAGGAAACTTTCATATTGTCCTGCCAGTACCAAATAGACAAATATGAGTACCACAATAAAAATAAATATGGCCTCGTTGCCTCGTTGAGCCTGATCATATGATAGATCCTCCCAAGCAATGTCATACCCTCTAGGCAAAGTATTCGCTGCCACCTCCTTTATCGTTTCAATCGCATCTCCGGTAGTAAAACCGGCAGCCGGAAGGCCTCTGATTGAAGCTGAATTGTATAAATTATACCGGGTAATCTCATTAGGCCCCTGTCTTTTTACTAGCTTCATGAAGGAGGAATAAGGCACCATTTCTCCATGCTCATTTTTGACAAAAAGTCCCTCCAGATCAGATGGAAACCTCCTGAATTCCGGACCTGACTGTACATAAACTTTAAAGAATCGTCCAAACCGAATAAATCCTTGCTCATAGGTACTACCAATCAATATATTGAGGTTCTCCATGGCGCTTCCGATTGAAACCCCTTTTTGCATGGCTATATTGTTGTCAATTTGTAATTCAAATTGTGGATAATTAGCCGCGTAAAACGCAAAAAGACCGGACAGTTCCTCACGGGCCCTTAAGGCTTCCATAAAATTATTGTTGATCCTTTCAAACTCCTGATAATCAGTAGAATTTGTTTTATCAAGCATCCGCATGGAAAAACCGCCTGAAGTACCAAACCCAGGAACAGCAGGGGGTTCAAAAAATTCAACAACAGCCCCTAGATCTTTAGACTTTTCTTCCAGCTCCTCCATGATTTCGTGAACTGTTTCATCCCGCTCTGACCAATTTTTCAAATTGATTAGACAAGTACCAGCGTTAGAACCACGACCCTCAGTCATGATCTCGTAACCTGCCAGAGCAGACACTGACTCTACGCCTTCCATTTCCTCACATATCTTTTGTAGCTGTAACGCTACCTGGTTGGTTCGCTCAAGTGTGGCACCCGGAGGCGTCTGAATGATGGCATATATGGTTCCCTGATCCTCATTTGGAATGAATCCTGACGGTAAAACTTCGTTTTCAAAATAGATTCCAATACAAAATACGATCAATACACCGAAAGTGATCATTCTCCGATTCACAATAAGCTTCAAAAGACCTACATACTTACCGGTTAGTTTTTCAAAACCTCCATTAAAAGCGTCGAGAAACCTATTCATCAGGTTTTTGCTTTTTGGTTTTCCATGGTTATTTCTGAGTAACATGGCACACAGCACTGGTGTAAGTGTCAATGCAACAACGGCTGAAAGAATAATGGAGCTAGCCATGGTAATAGAGAATTGCCGGTAAAATGTACCTACAGGTCCTGGCATGAAAGCAATCGGAAGAAACACTGAAACCATCACGAGCGTAATGGCGATAATCGCTCCACTGATTTCTCCCATTACCGCTTTTACCGCATTATAAGGAGACAAATTCTCTGCTTCCATTTTGGCATGGACAGCCTCTACCACTACGATGGCATCATCCACCACAATACCGATAGCCAATACCAAAGCAAATAATGTGATCAGGTTAATGGACAAACCAAAAATCTGCAGTACAAAAAATGCCCCAATAAGTGATACCGGAACCGCGATAATGGGAATAAGCGTAGAACGCCAGTCGCCAAGGAAAAGGAAGACCACGATGGCCACCAGAATAAATGCATCACGAAGGGTATGGATTACCTGCTCCATGGAAGCATCTAGAAAATTGGATACATCATAACTTATTTTATAATCCATCCCAGGAGGAAAAAACTCTTCCATTTCCGTCAGCTTCGCCTTAACTTCATCAATTACTTCGGAAGCATTACTTCCAACAGTCTGCTTTAAAACGATAGATGCAGCTGGATGTCCATCAAGATTTGAATAGATATCAAAAAACTCACTTCCTAACTCCACCTTCGCAATGTCTCTTAGGTGAATATTCTCACCCTCTTCATTGGCTCTGATAATGATATTTTCATACTGTTCCGGTTTATTGTATCGTTCCTGATAAACCAGCACATACTCAAGTGCCTGAGCCTCTTTACCTGAACTTCTTCCCAAACGGCCAGGCCTACCAATGATGCTTTGTTCCATCATGGCCTCCATCACTTCCTCGGCGGATATCTTGTATGCCCGCATCCGGTCCGGATTCAACCAAACCCGCATGGCAAACTGCCTACTTCCCAAAATCTGTGCTCTTGCGATACCCTTGATCCGCTGAATCTCAGGAATCATGTTCACATTGGCATAATTGTATAGAAATTTTTCATCGTCATCCTTGTTGGTACTGTAGAGGTTGACATACATCAACATACTGGGTTGAATAGGTGTAATGATTACGCCTTCCCTTTGTACCAGCGGTGGTAGCAACGGCATCACCTGATCTACTCTTGTCTTGACCCGTACTACTGCCTGATTGGGGTCGGTTCCCGGCTCAAAAATGACCCTTATGGTTGCCTCTCCTGCACTCGTGGCATCAGAAGAAATGTAACGCATATCCTGTACACCATTGATCGCCTGCTCAAGAGGTATCAGTGTCGAATTGACCAAAACCTCGGCATTTGATCCGGGATAGGCAATGAATATATTAACTGTGGTCGGTGCAATTTGAGGAAATTGCGAGGTAGGCAAATGATTAATTGCCAAAGTACCTGTGAATAAAAGTACGATCGATATGACAATCGCCAATACCGGTCTATGTATTATCCTACTAAAAAACATGTTTTTCTACTTTAGAGGTGATTACTTTATTCTGCATGTAGATGAAGTTCAGAAATGACTTTTGAGGCATCTACAAAGTCCATGGCGATCTTCTCACCATCTTTGACTTTTCGTAAACCTTCAAGCAGTATTTTATCCGTTTCCATCAGTCCATTCTTCACTTCATAAAGGTGAGGCATCTCAGCACCAACTGTGATCTGTCTGGACCTAAGGACATTGTCCTCATCAAGTACAAAAACATACTTCTTGTCCAAAATCTCAAATGTAGTTTTCTGAGGAATCAAGAGGGCATCATTGAGTGGCGCCTCAACCATTACATTCCCTGTCTCTCCATGGCGAAGCAGCCCTTTTGGATTTGGAAAGGTCGCCCGAAAAGCAATGTTTCCTGTTTCATTGTTGAAATCAGCCTCTATGGTATTAACCTCACCCTCATATTCAAAAAACCTGTTGTTTGCCATCAAGAGCTTTACCTTAAGGGCACTGTCAGCGCTGAACTTGATCCTATAATCCAAATATTCGGCTTCCGGAACATTAAAATAAACCCACATTTCATGGTTATCAGATAAGGTGGTTAGCAATTCGCCTTCCTCCACAAGACTTCCAAGCCTCACATGAAAATGATCCATAATCCCATCAAATGGGGCTCTAACCTGTGTGAAGTCGAGGTGAACCTGTGCCAGGGACAATTCTGCCTTTGCTTTAGCAAGCTTGGCATTTGCCAACGCCAGTTCATTCGGAGCTACCACATTATTGTCAGCTAGTTTCTTGGTATTTTGATATTCAATTTCTGCAAATTGTGCTTCGGCTTCTGCTTTCTCCAATTCAGCCTGGTACAATCTGGGCATGATTTGAAACATCAACTGTCCCCTCTTCACAAATTGACCCTCGTCGACAAATATTTTTTCCAAATACCCGCGTTCCAATGCTCTGAGTTCAATGTGCTGAACTGAATGGATTTGACTTACATAAGCACGGGTAATGGAGGTGTCCATTTTTAACGGACTGGTTATCAGAAATTTACTTTCTGATTCATGATGTTCTTGATGTGTTTCACAGCCTGTATAGCACAAAATGATGAACAAGCCAGCAAACATGAGATTACTTCTCATAATAATTTCCTTTTATTTAATACGTAAATATGATTTCTAAACGGTGCGAAAAAATTCGCGATTGTATCCAAAAAAGTGGTTACCGTTGGATATTTTGTAGAAATAAACCACGAAATGGTTTACTTAATCAGTCCCAATTATCAAATCCTAAAGACCTGGAGTATGATATGGGTTGAATTGAGTGATTGAAAGGATAAAAAATTAGAAAAATACTTACTGTAGGGTAAGTATCTGGTATGCTGGAAGATGTCCTGCATCCGGGCAAACAGGTAATTTGTAGAAGAATGATTGCTCTTTAAATGCTTGAGGTGTTTACCATGCTTATCATCTTCCTCCTCTTCTTCAATTTCAGCTGAAGACGTAAATGGATCTTTTGTATTGGAATTGGCACCAGACTTTAATACAAGTTGACGCTCATTATGCTTTAGGTCAAGACTGAAAGCTGACTGCTCCGCTACTGAAAAGGAAAGGTCCTGCTCATGCTGAGCGGCAGCCATTTGGCTATATCCACTTAGCAGTAGAAGTAAATAAAAAAGATATTTAAACAGTCCTTTTAGCATTAGCAATCAAATCTACATGAAGAAATTTAGTAAGTCAAGAAGTAAATATTAAATAATTTATCCTAAATGAACAGTCTGATACTCGGCTAAAGTCTACTTTCACAATTAGCAACTCTGTAAAATATCCACATTAATCATTCACTGTAAAATAAATCCGTCAATTATACGTCACCTAAATCATGCCGCGAAAAATAGTTACGATTTTTAAGTATATAATATTCATCTCCATTGGGTTTACCATCCTCTCCACTCTATCAATAGCAATATTTTTAAACACTTCTCCACAGTTTGGACAAAAGCCTCAAGGTGAACGGCTGGCACAAATCAGAGAGTCATCTCATTTACAAGGGGACGAGTTCATCAATCTGATTGACACTCAAATGGGGACCTTCAGTGAGATGATGGGAACCCTCCCAGATTTCTTTTTTGGTGAAAATCAGGAACCTACGAGTCCATTACCGGTAAAGTTCGGAGAAAACCAGCAGGCTCCGGTTGACACAGTTAGCATGGTGACCTGGTATGGACATTCTGCGTTTTTGATCGAAATCGAAGGCAAACGGATTTTAATTGATCCCATGCTGGGAGAAGTAGCGGCACCCATATCTTTCGGGTCGCATCGGTTCACTTATGAAAGGCCTATCCCTATAGAAGAACTTACAGATATTGATGCCATCATTTTATCGCACGACCATTACGACCACCTGGACTACCCAACCGTCATGAAGCTTAAGAATGAAGTTGGACATTTTTTCACTGCTTTAGGGGTTGGCTCTCACTTGTCCTCCTGGGGGATTCCCGATGAAAAAATCACCGAATTAGATTGGTGGGAAAAAGCTGATTATAAAGGTCTGGAATTGGTCTCTTGTCCGGCCCGACATTTTTCAGGACGAGGCTTTACGGACAGAAATGCGACCCAATGGGCCAGTTGGGTAATCAAAGGGAAGCATCAAAATCTCTATTTCAGCGGTGATGGAGGTTATGGGCCTCATTTCAAAGAGATCGGTAACAAATGGGGTCCTTTTGATCTGGCCATGCTGGAATGTGGACAATACAACGAGGCCTGGAAAGCCATCCACATGATGCCTGAAGAGAGTGTTCAGGCTGGGGTTGACGTAAAAGGAAAGTTATTGATGCCCATCCACTGGGGCGCTTTTAAACTTTCTATTCATGAATGGACCGATCCAATCATCAGGTTTCAGGCCGAAAGTCAAAGACAAAATGTTTCCATGGTTCATCCTTTTATTGGAGAACGCTTTGTTTTAGGACAGGACTATCCTGATACGGAGTGGTGGAAGAACTAGCTCCTGAAATTATTTAATGAAACAAAAAAACCTACTACCGTCACTCAGAGCTCGTTTAGGTAGAATGTGGGTAAGAAAGAGCGTGGAGTCTCATTAATCAGTAGATTCCACGGCTCCTGACGCACAAATCTTCCCTCACACCTACCGATGACGGTTTTTTTTTGTTTTATTATCTTGACACATGCCAAAAAGACTATCCTTTGGCCCACTCCTTCAGAAACTTAAGTCCTTCAGATGCAAATCCATCCTGACTATCGGCCAGTGGCCTCCAGATGCATACGGCTCCGGCAAGCTCTTGTATTTCCGGCGTAAAGCTCTCAATGGTGATTGCTCCCTGATAGTTAATGGCTTTTAAGCCCTTTAGATAATCATCCCAGCGTGTCTGGCCGGTACCCGGGGTTCCTCTGTAGTTTTCAGATACCTGCACATGGATCAGCTTATCTCCCGCCTCAAGGATCGCCTGCTCAATGTTGGGCTCCTCAATGTTCATGTGGAATCCATCCAACATTATTTTTGCTGAAGGATGGCCGATGTCATCAATAAGTTTGGTAAGATCCTCCGTTCGGTTGATAAGGTCCGTCTCAAAGCGATTCAAAGGTTCTAAAGCAATATCTAAACCTTTGGATTGAGCACTTTCACAAACCTTCCTCAGGTTATTGACTGCGCGTCCCCATTCAATTTTTTTCTGCTCGGGAGACACCAGTCTGGCTTTTCCCACCGCAGAATACATAGGGCCGGCTAAAAAGGTAGCGTCTAGTTCATTACACATCTGTAAACACCTTTCGATGTATTGCATTCCTTGCTTTTGAATGGTTTCATCCTCATTGGTGAGGTCTCTGCCAGGACCAAAGGCGCCGCAAACCACACAGGACAGGTTGTGCTCTTTGAGTGCCTCCTTTACTTTTTTGGTATCGATGATCTCCGTGTCCTCTACCGGTATTTCTACCAGATCGTAGCCCATCTCTTTGATCTTCTTGAATAGTGTCGTTGTCTCTGTGGAAAATGGAGAAGTCCATAGCCAGGTACTTACTCCAAATTTTACATTTAATGCCATAATTACTTGGTCTTTTTTATAGTGACGCCGTTTCAGGTCCTACAACTTTCATGGTCCCATTCATGATTCTCCAATGACCTGGAAAAGTACAAACAAAAGGATACTCACCCGGTTTGTCAGGTGCTGTAAAGGTAAGTGTGACCGTATTGTTAGGATCAACCAAAGGTGTGTTAAATAAAACCTGAGGTATACCTGGTACATAATTTTTATCTGCACCTTGAGGACTCCTCGCCAACTCATCTGCAGCCATCCCCACTGTTTCCAGAGTCCCGGGCTCAATTATCAATAAATTATGTTGCATGAAATCAGGATTGGAGAAGGTGATTTCAACGGTCTCTCCTGCTGTTACTGTAAATGATTTAATATCATATTTCATCTCATTCTTGATGACAGAGATATTGATCTTTTTGGCATCTGAACGCTCTTCAGCCAGTGTTGACGACTCAACTGATGGTTCCTGATAATAGGCCAGCATAAACTTATCTTGATCAGATACCATCGATTGAATAAATGTGGAATCTGTGGATATTTTGAATCCCGGGTGATCTTCAAGATAACGATCAATAAATCCATTTGAATTCTTCACTGCTGTGGTATATATAGCCCTGGAAAGCCATGGATCCTTGCCGTAGTCCTCAGTGGTAATCATGTTATACAGCATCTTACCCGTGTTGATTGAAGAAGGCATCTCAGCCAACTTTAGAATTGCCGAAAGCCTGACCTGGTGATCTTCATCTTCAAGCACTCCGGAAGCTATCATAGACTCCTTGGACCACAAGCTTGCTGGCAATACCTCAATAGCAGCCTTTCTAACTGCAGACGAATTGTGATCCATCGCTTTTACAACGATATTGTATGCCTCCTGATTTTTTCCGTCCAGAACTCCAAGGCTATGGATTATCCACAGTGCGTGCATTCCTGCTGGGTTTTGGCCAATCTCATCAGGCTTATTGCTTTTGACAAGCTGATAGAGTTCGGGCAAAATATCATGATCGGCTCTTTCAACCAGTAATCGCTGTGCGGTCATCCGCCAGAACATGTTGTCACTTTGTAATGCTGCAATCAGTCCTTCAGGATCATCTTTTGAAAGTGAGGTAATAGGAACTTCACGCTCACTTCCCTTGTACACAACTCGCCAAATCCTGCCGTGTCTCTTATCTCTTAATGGGTTGACATATGCATTTCCATCTCCATTCTCAGCCTGGTAACCTCCCCGATCCGGGCGTGGAGTTGGATTATGCTGCACGATGAAATTATACCAGTCGGCTACCCAAACCTGTCCATCAGGGCCCACCTTCGCTTCAACAGGAGCAACCCATTCATCAGCTCCGGCAAAAAGATTCCATCCATCCATTTCCTTGAATCCTGCGCCGCTATTTTCCAGTTTTGCTATATGTACCAGGTGACCGGTAGGTTCGCAGACAAAAGCAACTTTGTTCCAGTATTCATCTGGGTACGCTCTTGCTGTGTAGAAATTGTGCCCGGAGGCTGCAGTAAAGCCACCCCACACATCAACCTGCCTTACCTTATCCGTGATCGGATGCATGGCATAATGCCCGTCAATCTTTTCGCTGCTTTGTGGTCGTATGCCTTCGACTCCTTTGAAATACTTATTGGGGATTCCTAAATAGACGCTGTGGGTATTGTTTGCTGTAGAAGCAAAGGCTTCATTACCTTCCGTAAAGCCAAGACCCCAGGTATTATTGCTGGTTCGGGTCAGGTATTCAAAGGAAGATACATCAGGTGAAAACCGGAATACCCCCTGCCGAAATTTGAATGGTTCATTACCGATCATTCCCTCAAAACCGGAATAGCCCAACACCCCCCAGATCTTGTTGTCAATTCCATACTTTAGATTAGAAGGTCCGGCATGCGTATCAAAAGTTCCCCAACCTGTAATCAGCGTCTCCCGGACATCTGCCTTATCATCTCCGTCCGTATCTTTCAAAAACAAAAAATGCGGGGCCTGAGAAACGATCACTCCACCATTAGCAAATACCATACTCGTAGGGATATTCAGATTGTCCACGAATACCGTGAATTTATCTGCTTTTCCATCTCCATCCGTATCTTCACAAATCTTTATGCGGTCATCCCCAACTCCATCTTCATTTCTCACCGTATTCGGATAATCCACCGTTTCAATTACCCAAAGCCTACCGCTTTCATCCCATTCCATGGCGATAGGGTTAATGATATCCGGTTCACTGGCAAAAAGTGAAAGTTCAAATCCTTTAGGTACCTGAATTAGTTTCTTGGATTCTTCAGGGGTCAAAGGCTCCTGATACTGTGGCTTGGGATCACGTCTTTCATAATTGGGAATGCTGTCCCGTTCATTATATTGCAACCTGGGAATTTCACTGATAAATGCTTCCCATTTTTCTTTCACCTCAGGAGCTATTGCCCACAGGATTCCTTGTTTGATCAATTGCTGAAACCCAGGATTGGTCCAGGTTTTTTCATCATGACCGTAGGCGGTATAAAATACCCTGCCTTCCCCATATTCTTTTACCCAGGTCCACGGTTCTTTATGATCACCTTCGTCGCGCTCCATCAGGATGGTGAGATCATCTGCAACCCTGTGGTGCACATAGGTTTCATCCCAGGTTTCAAACTCTTTTACATCAGCTAAGGCTGGATGCGCTGGTGCAATGATGTCAGCCCTGAAGCTATCCGTTTTGTGTTTTAGAAATTGTGCCCCAACCAGAGCTACATACTCATCGGAATTATGAAAACAATAGCTTGCACAATGAATAGGGATAAAGCCATGACCTTCTTTGACATAGTTCAATAACGCCGCCTCCTGACCGGGGGCGATATATTCATGGTTTGCATAGATGATCAGTCCATCGTATTTATCCAGATTAGATTCGTTTAAATCAGAGGTCTTATCGGTGTAAGTCAGGTTGATGCCATCCTTCGCAAATGCTGAAGCCAAAATGGGCATGTAATCATAGGATGGATGGTGCTTTGAATCGTGACCAAGAAAAAGAATCTCGATCTTTCTGGATGCCGAATCAACCTTTTTATTTTGATTATCACAACTTGACAATAACAGTCCGGCAAGGATCAATAACAATGGGGTGCATTTCATTGGGTGAGTTTTTCTATAGGACCATCAATATAAAATGAATAAATGTGATTTTTACAATTATTTGTGAAAAACAGGATGCTTTGATTAAAGAAACAGGAGGGAAAGAAGCCTGATAGATTCCCTAATCGCTCTCGGGCTAGCGGATGGCGTTCTAATTCTGGCTATGGTTTTTCCGCTCCTTTTACCCATGGTCACTGTGTCTTCACTGTGACCTTACTAGACAGACAAATAAAATAAGTACCGTCATTCCGATCCGACGGTAGGAGGAGAAGGAATCTTGTGAGTTTTGTGGAGGAACAATGAATATGTGCGCGGCGTACCTGCCGGAGACTCTATGGAATAAAATGCTTATGTGACTGGATCAAATAAAGCATCAGGCCACTCCTATGGAGCTAAACCTTGTGGTATCATGGCTACTACATGCAGGCCATCCCTAACGGGATTTTGCTCCATTCCAAAAATTCCAAACCATGGTCTGTGTCTTCACAGACTATCCCGCTCTGAAAACCTATACCACTCCAACAAATTCATTATCCATCAGTTAATAACTTAACAATGCAAAACCTATGAGACTGAACAGCTTAATTATTTGTTTCCTTATCGCTATGACTTATACCATACAGGCACAGGATATTGCTTCACATAAATGGAAGAATCGTTTGGTCCTCATACTAACTGACGACATCGGGAATGCGACTTTTGAAAATCAGATACAAGAGCTCAAAGAGGATATTGATGGTCTAAACGAAAGAAAATTACTTATTTACCAAATTGATCCCTCCAGGTACAAAATTGGATTTAATAAGTCCGACTGGACTGCCTCAAAAACCTTATATGAAAAGTTTAAAGAGGAAGAAACAACTTTTGAGGTCTTGCTGATCGGTCTTGACGGAGGCATCAAGCTTCGCCAATCCGAATTACTCACTCGGGAGAAGCTATACGCAATTATCGATGGAATGCCTATGCGTAGGGCTGAGATACGCAATCAGAGAAACAGAGAAAACTAGCCAGGTATACTCAATCGATACCCGACTAGCGATCCAACTTCAATCAAAAATTCAAACGGCGACTATATCTTTCTTATCCTTATCCCGCTCAATATGGCTTTGCCTGATTCGGTGCTAAAACCAACTTTTAATCCTTCTTTATTTTGGGCATTTACATCCATATCAAACGAAATCGCTTTGAGACTGCCGTAATCCTCCTCAATATTAAGTCCATTGATCACATTTTTCTCATTGATCATGACATCAAACTCACGGGGTTCAGCTACTTCCTGCGAAGAATTTCTATTTGATAAATTGTAGATTAACTCTTCCTGTTGGCTCCGTGTTATATATTCTGTGAAATGAAGTGTAACCCTATAATTACCATCCGGAACATCAAATTGATAACCTGTCAAACCTTCCACAAAAGTCTGGAACAATGGATTGCGATCAGTCCCTTTAATATTCTGGGAAATTCCTGTGGTCAGTTGTCTCCTTTGAACGGTATAAGGAGCTCCGCCCACATAACCCCAGGATCTTTCCTTGTACTCCTGATCCGGAATCCATAAAACTTTTGCCCCTGGATCATAAAAAGAGACATTCGATCCTACATTGATGGCAAGATCATCAACCCCGGAATTTAGGTTCGTTGGAATCACAGTATAATCAATCACAAGCTGATCCGATCCATTCTCACCAACTGCGGTCAATACATTTTTTCCATTTTCAAAAGGTACTGCAAAATTCACTTCATAGTCCTTCACCTCCAATTTGCCCAATGATTTTCCATTGAGTTTCAATTCTATGTTGGATTGATTAGAGAAAACTTTCACGCTATCCGTACTTACACCAGTATTCTCTGAATCTTCCACACCCATTCGCGTCACATAGTTCCTGGAGGCTATGTATGTCACCGGCTCATCCAAAAAATAAGCCCGGTATAATCCGCACACATCTTTCTCGGTTCTGTCATAATTGACCAGACCTTTCTGGTTAATGTTAGGAATTGCATCTGCCCGCCCACTTGATCCAAAATCAGCAAAGTTCCATGCAGCAAAACCAGCCAGATAGGACATTTCCATCATCTGCTTTAAGTATGAAGAATGCAACTTGAATTGATATTCTTCCGAAAAATCCTGTACTGCAGGGGTCCTGGCATGAATTCTTGCATCTGCCCCGGGACCATATTCCGAAACGATCATCTTCTGATTCGGATATTTCTCTCTCTGGTCAGCTAAGAAGGTTGTCAGGTCTTCTATCCCATCATAATACCATCCAAAATAAAGGTTCCAGCCTACCACGTCAGAAATTTCAGTTAAACCATATTCATTGTATGAAGTATGTCGGTGCATAGCCATTACGGTTTTATGATCAGGTGCTTCCTCTTTTGTTACTGCTTCAAGCTTCTTAGCTAATTCCACAATTGCATTGGCAGTTTTCTGCCGATCTTCATCTGACATATTTCGGCTATACTGAAATAGTAGAAAAACTTCATTCATGTACCCATAAAGAATGATCGATGGATGATTGCGTGTCTGACGTATATGCTCCCGTTGCATATTCAGACTGTTTTGAGTAAACGCTTCCGAATTCGTAATACTACTGACCACTGGAATTTCTGACCAAACCAACAAGCCGATTTCATCACATATCCGATATACTTCAGGTGCCTGAGGGTAGTGTGCCAGCCTCACAAAATTAAAGCCCATTTCTTTGATCTGTTTGTAATCGTTAATATGGTAATCGTCTGGTAATGCATTACCCAAATCGGGAAAATCCTGATGTCGGTTCGACCCGATGAGTTTTAAAGGTTTCCCATTCAGCATAAAAGCACCATTATTATCGAATTCAAACCACCTCAGGCCAACAGGTATTTCCAGCATATCAAATACCCCGGCAGTTCTGGTATCCTCTTTTACACGAGTGATTGTCCGGTATAAATAAGGGCTCTCAGGGCTCCATAAAATCGGCGATTTTACCTGTAAGCCCGTATGGGTAAAATCACTTTTACTATTCGGGTTAATGGTGATTTTCGAGGATTTAACAGCAACCACCTGGTTATCTTTATCAAGGACTGAAGTCTCAACAACAACGCTCTTTTTTTGAGCAGAACTATTCCGAACGGTGCCCTGAATGGTTACTAATGCATTTTGTCCACTTACTTCCGGAGTGGTTATAAACACACCGTCAGAAGCATTATTGGACAAATCAAAATGGACAGGATTGGTCACGATCAACCTTACATTCCGATAGATCCCACCATAGAAGGTATAATCCGCTCTTAAAGGAGGAATATTCTCATCATGAGAATTATCTACTTTTACTGCTAATGTGTTCGAACCTCCATATTTCAAGTCCGCTGACAGGTCAAAACCAAAAGCCGTATATCCGCCGATATGATTACCAATTGATTTTCCATTCAAAAACACTTCAGTGATTTGGTTGGACCCTTCAAACTTGATGAAAACTGTTTTTCCTTCCCATTCTGATGGGATCTCAAGCTGTTTTGCATACCATCCAACGCCTCGATAAAATCCATCTTCTTCATCAAATGCATCTTCAGCATTCCAGGTATGAGGCAGATTGATTTCTTCCCATTCCCGGTCATTTATTTCATTGACTGCTGAACTGATATTACCCTTCTGAAATCGCCAGGCCGTATTGATTGTTGAGTTAATCCTTTGTGCCTGAAGGGTACCTGAGAAAAGCAATAAGACTAATAAAATCCTTAAATAATGTTTCATGATTTGAGATTATGTAGTAAATGGAATCTGGCTTAATAACTCAAACCTTCATCATAATTAAATAGCGCATAGCCCTCACCTTCCAAATAACCAGGCACATCCTCCAGGTTATTTTCAACCGCTTCATCGGAAACAGGTGTAGAGAATGGCATCTTACCTACCGGGTTGAATTTACCCGTAAGTACATCCAGCAATGCCTCTGAAGTAGTGCCGAAGGTCGCCAGTACGCCAATAATATTCCCTTTATCCGCATCATCAAATACCTCATTGATCACCCATGGATTGGTGTAGTCGACTACCAGGATTGTGGGCTTATTTGATTTCACCTGATTGATATGCTTTACATCAATCATTGTTTTTGAGAGGGAAACGGATATTGGATCCCCATTTGAATTAAAAAGAGAAGTTCCAGGCATGATCCATTGGATGGCCACATCAGCTTCTTCAGCGGTTCCGACTAACTCGATATCCTGATTTCCAGGATTCTCAGATACAACCTCTACACTTCCTGAATCCTGACCGCGACCTGGTGATTGTAATATTTCAAAAAACACCTTTGTTTTAGGCTTTACAGGTAGACTGCCATTTTCATTTCTTAGAAGGACAATGGATTTCCTTAGAGCTTCTTTGGCTTTCTCGCGGAAAGTCTGGTTGCCCACTACCTGATCAGCACTGTTCAGATCAGCATATGGATTTTCAAATAAGCCCAGATCAAATTTTTCCTTTAAAAGCAGTAATACTGAATGGTCAACCAGGCTAGCATCCAACATGCCATTGTTAACAATCTCAATCACAACAGCAGGGTCGGACATTCCGGAAATAATATTAGAGCCTGCTTCAATCGCCTTCTTGTATCTTTCCTGCTCTGATAGGTCTTCAACACCCCAAACCATTCTAGAAAGTGGTCCTGTATCGGTATTCACAATCCCTTTAAATCCCAGCTCTTCTCTCAGCACTCCTGTGATTACTCCTTTGTTAAATGCGTATCCTACTTCTTCAAATTGTGTTCCAACAGGCATCGAATAATAAGGCATTATACCGGAGGAACCGGCATCAATAGCAGCCCTAAAAGGCAAAAGGTTTTCATAGAATCTGTTTCCGGGAAATACCTGTTCTTTTCCCCAGTCAAAATGAGAATCCTGACCATCTTTTCCCGATCCACCGCCGGGAAAATGCTTCATGGTAAGGGCAATAGATTGAGCATTCACCGAGTCACCCTGAAAACCCAACACCACTTCCTTTATCACCTGAGCTACCCATTCTGGGTTTTCTCCAAAAGTTCCATCAACCCTTGACCAGCGGGGCTCTGTGGAAAGATCAGCCATATACATATATCCTTTCCGGATCCCGGCAGCCAGCCACTCCTGACGTGACATATCTGCAAATGATCGAATAAGCGAAAGATCCCGAGTGGCGGACAAACCAAGTTCACCCGGCCAGGCCGTGAACACTGTAGCATTAATCGCCGTACCTACAGATGCATTTCTTGAAATATGGTTTCTGGGATTTGAGGTAATAATGGCGGGGATACCCAAAGGCTCACTCTCGCAAAGCTCCTGAAGTTTATTGTTCCATTCAGCAATCACCCCGGCACTTTCATTTAATCTCAGGATAAAGTGACGGTTGTTAAATTCTTTAATTCGCTGAGTCGTACTTGTGGTAGCATTCATACCACCAATAAAGTTTGGCCTTCTATTGTCCCTTTCATCTTCCACCTGTCCCTCATCCAGGTCACTGGCAGTATATTCACCGCCGGATTTCTCAGCTTTTCTACT